>DATKZS010000049.1:0-8093 GCA_035527835.1 bacterium | reverse complement strand
GCCGGTTCGCCAAGCCGGTTGGGGCCAACGCTGCGGAGCTGTTCTTTGCTGGGCCGCAAAGAAACATCATGATTTACTTGGCGATCCTTGGCGCTCTTGGCGTCTTGGCGGTTTTCTTGCGGCCTATTTTGGACAAGAGTGATCTTGCATGTTAGTAGTACAGAGCTTAAACACCTAATTTGATCTCTGTGATCTCTGTGCCTCTGTGCGAGACAGATCTCGTCACCTGCGACACATCTCAAGTATTGAGCGGCCGTTGCTTGACGGTCCCGCTCACCTTCCCAGCGATCGGGCCATGAACTCCGCGCAATTTTTCCCCGCCTCATCCTCCCTTTCCCCGTAAAAATGGTCCACGCCTTCCAGGATCACAAGCCTCGCCTCCGGCCCGATCCGGACGGCAAGGTCCTGGGCCGACTTGACCGGGCAGAATCGGTCGGCGGTCCCGGCGATGATGATCGCGGGCGGCGGCTTGGCATACATCGGCATGAGTTCCTTCTCCGCCTCCCAGCCTCGGGCGGGCGGCATGGGGCTCACCAGCGCCAGGGCCTTGACCCGGAAATCGGAGCCGTGATTGTTGCGGGCCGCGCGCTCGCCGGCCGCTTTCCCGATCCGGGCGCAGGCGTAGGCCGCCATCAGTCCGCCGAAGCTGTAGCCGGCGAGCCCGATCCGGCCCGCGTCCAGCTCCGGACGCTTTGCGAGCCACGTGAGCGCGCCCAACACGTCGTCAACCTCGCCCCTCATCTCGTCCCACTCGCCCTGGCTCCCGCCCACGCCCCGGAAGTTGAAGCACAGCGTGGCCACGCCCAGCGACGCCAGGTGATCCTCCAGCGCGCACACCACGTTATTGTCCATGCTGCCGCCGAAACGCGGATGAGGATGGCAGATCACGGCACCCGCGCCGCCCGACTCCCCGCGCTTAACGGCCCGCGGCCGGAACCGGCCCTCCAACATCAGTCCGCCCGATGCAACTTGAACTATTTCCACCTCATTCATCAACCGCCCTCTTTGCACTACATTCCCGGCCGCGGCCCGGGGTCCGGGACCCGCGGCGCCCGCCGCCTTGCTCACTCCTGTTCCATTATCTTCCGGTACTTGGTGATGGCATCATCGGCCGTGGAGTGCTCGATCAGGAGCATCTTTCCGGCCTCGTCCATGGCCTTCTTGATTTTGGAGAGCGGCCGCGGCGGCGCCTTGATATTGTTGGCGCTCACGGAAAACGCCCGGTAGCCCAGGTCCCTGGCCCCCAACTGTCCCCAGCCGTCGCTGGAGATCGGCAGCCACGGCGAGCCGAAGATGATGGCCCTCTGCGAGCCGGGAGAGATAAGGTGGAGGATGAACCTTTGCGCGTCCTCCGGGTGCGGCGCCTTTTTGGGGATGCCCAGGTAGCGGCCAAAGGAGAATAATGGGCAGTTGCCTCGGCCGCCGCACGGACAGGGCGCGGCTTTAAGGTCCATTTGCAGGGAGCCGTTCAGAATGAACGGGAGCAGGCCCTGGGGCCACTCGAAAAAGATCAACGGCCGGTCGGCGGCCGGGAAGGAGGCCACTTCCGCGGCCCGGGTGGCCCCGGAGTCCTTATGCAAAACATTGGAGACCCTCTGGAGCCACTGGAAGGCCTCGAAAATCCCGGGCTCATAAGGCTCCGCGGGATCGCCTCCAAAAGACCAGACCAGGGTGCAGAGGAAAGCGAAAAATTCCCGATCATCCAGGGCGGGGACCATGACCTGGCCCGGGTTGTTCCGCGTGATCCGGCCCAGGGCCGCCCAGGTCCGGGGTGCCCCGACCTGGTTCGACGCCAGCATTATGGGCCACGACAGCCGCCACGGGACCAGGAGCTGCCGTCCCTCGAACTCGCCCGCCTGGAACGAGCCCTTGTACAGCCGGGCCGATTGCTCGAGCTGCACCATGACCGGCGTCAGGTCGTCCATGACCGGCGCGGCGTCTTCCAGGTCGAACAGGTCAATCTCGATCAAGTCAACCTTGCCCTCCAGGTCCCGCGGATGATTGAGGAGCAAGGCCCGGATCTCGTAAGCCTCCTTGAGAACCAGCTCGACCTCGATCCCGCTCTTTTGCTTGAATTCATCCACCAGCGTCCGGAACATCGGCTCGGCCTCCGGCTCGGCCAGCAGCCACACCCGGAGCGGACCCGGAGCGCGCTTCTTTCCCGTGGTGCAGCCCGGCGGGCTAAGCAGCCCGGCGGCGGCCACCAACAGGAGCGCCGCGGCCATGCGCCGCCGGACCCTCGCCGCATTCATGGCCCGTCCACGTAGCCCAGCGCCTTGAACTTCCGCCGGTCCTCTTCCGTCATCACGTTGATCTCCCCCACCACCATCTTGTCCTGCCACCCCTGGAACCAGGACAGAAATCCGTCGGACTCCGCGATGAAGTTCTCGTCCCGGATGTTCACCAGGTTACTCCGCTCACCCGGGTCGGAGGCCAGATCATACTTCTCCCATTTCTGATACCGCACCGAGAACAGCAGCTTCTCCGTCCCATGCCGCGAACCAACCCAGATCGGCTTGTCCAGCATCTTCTCCGCGCCCGGCACCTGCGGCGCGGCCCCCGGATACGTCTCGAAATAAAGCGTGCGCTCCGGCCACGCCGCCTCGCCCCGGATGAACGGCATCAGGTCAAGACCCTCCATCGGCGCCTTGGCCCGGACCCCGGCGTAAGACAGCACGGTGGGGGCCAGGTCGAGCAGTTGAATCCCCGCGCCCTCCCTCTTCCCCGCCGCGATCCCCGGACCGATCAGGGCAAAGGGAACGTGCAGAGAGGGCTGATATACGTCGCGGCCGTGCCCGATGTAATTGTGCTCGCCCAGGCTCTCGCCGTGGTCGGAGATGAAGATGATGAGCGTGCGGGAGCTGAGCCCGGTGGACTCGAGCTTGTCGAGCAGAAGGCCGATGGAATGGTCGGTGTAGGCGACCTCGCTGTCGTAATTCGAGCTGTTCATGCCGCCGCTGTCGAACTTAAAGCCCTTGTGCTGGAGGTACGGCGCGTGCGGGTCGCTGTAATGGACCCAGGCGAAGAACGGCTCCCGGGGACCCGCCTCGATCCATTTCACCGCATGGTCCGTGACCTCCTCCGCGTCGCGCTCGCTGTTGAAGAAGACCCAGCGTTTCTCGTGGAAGTCGTCGTCGTAATAATCAAAGCCCAGGTCGAGCTTGGACAGATGCCGCTTGAGCGGCCAGTTGGAGATGACCGCGGCCGTGTGATAGCCGCGCTTCTTCATGATCAGGGCGAGCGTGGGGATGCCGTCCACCATCGGGATGCCGTTTCTGATGGCGCCGATCTCGTGCGGGTAGCGCGAGGTGAACAGCGAGGCGAAGCTCGGGTTGGTGAGCGGCACGTTGGTGGAGGCATTGGTGAAGAGCGTGCCCTTTTTCACCAGCCGATCAATGTTCGGCGACGTGCGCTGATTGTAGCCCATGCAACCGAGCCGGTCCGCCCGCAAGGTGTCCACCGACAACAGCAGGATGTTGGCCGGGCCCGACGATACAGAAGGCCGCACCGCCAATACCAGGGCCAGGCAAAATAATAACGCCAGGAAACGCCGCACTTCTCGGTCCCTCCGCTGGTCGTAAAGTTAACACAGGATCCGGGACCCCTCAACAACGGCCTGACCCGCGGAATTAAATAATGCCTGCAGCGAAACGCACCGCTCCGGAGCTTGGGAGTGCGCGGACCGCCGCACGCCAGAGCGGCCTTTCGCCGCCGGCATTAACTGTTCCGCATTAGGGCGGCGGGCGGGGCGACCCCCAGGCCATGCCCGGCGTCAACAATAGCCGCGCATGTCTAATTGTCAGCATACGCGGGAGCGACCTCAATCACGGCTGAAGTCGCTCCCGCATGAAAAAGCATCTTCTTCTATAAAATGTTACCGGACGAACTTGGGCTTCTCCACGGTGTCGCCGGGCTTGGGAGTGGGATCGTCCGCGAACATCTTGGGCTGCTCCACGGTGTCGCCGGGCTTGGGCTCGTCAGCCATCATCTTTGGCTTCTCCACGGTGTCGCCGGGCTTGGGCTCGTCGGCCATCATCTTCGGCTGCTCCACGGTGTCACCGGGCTTGGGCTCGTCGGCGAACATCTTGGGCTTCTCCACGGTGTCGCCGGGCTTGGGCTCGTCGGCGAACATCTTGGGCTGCTCCACGGTGTCACCGGGCTTGGGCTCGTCGGCCAGTGTCATCATCGCCACCTCGATGGCGGGCGCCGCTTGTGGAGCGTAAGACTGGGTAGAGCCTTCCGCGGGTGCCGCTTCAGGAGCGGGCACTGGGGCCGGGGCTGCTTCAGGAGCAGGCGCCGGGGCTGCTTCAGGAGCGGCAGCGGGGGCGGCAGTGCCGCCGGCGGCGGGCGCGGGGACCGCTACGGGCGCGGGCGCGGGGGCCGGCTCTATCGGGGCCACGGGCGCGGGGGCCGGAGCGGGCTCAGGCGCCGGGGCGGGTTCCGGGGCCGCGGGTATGGCCGGCTGCTCCATGGCCGGCTCCGGCTCGGAAGACTCCTGTTTCTGGCATGAGCTGAAAATCACGCCCATGGCCAGGACCACTGCAAAAATTCCCATCAACCACACTAGCCGTTTCATCGTTTCCTCCATCCTCTCTTGAGTTACCCTTTGTGAATCATTCGTCCCATTACTTCTATTCAAACCACTGCCTATAGATACCAACCGATCTTGCTTGGCAAACGCCCCCGCGTCTTGCTTGAAAATGCGGGGGCGACAAAATCGGAAAAGACCAGTTCTTTTGAGGAGTGACTATGAAAATGCGGTGCCGAAGAGGTATAAGGTAAGCTTCTGGCGCTTGCCGGCCCGGAGGCCAAGGTATGAAAACGGTCCTGGTTCAGATGGCCCTGAAATCGTATCACTACTTTGGTTCATGCTCACCGCGCTCCGAATTACTCAACGCCCATAGAGGAAACGCCCCCAGGCGTTTTCCAGCCAATGGGGGCGCAAGTTCTTGAATTCCCGTCTTGGTTCAATATCATAACCCTAAAAAGCCGATTGTCAAGGGCCGGAGGCTGGTGGTATAATTTGGTCCGGCCATCAAAGGGGAGGAGTAGGATGAAGGCAAAGAATGGATTGATGAAGGCGTTGGTGTTCGCGGCGGTGTTCGCGGCGGTTGCTGTTCTGCTGGGCTTCATGGCCCTGGCGGGAGGGGGAGAGTTGAAGAGTCTCACCCGCGCCGAGGACCCGGTGGTGGTGTCCGCCGTCAAACTCGCCCTGATGAAGGACGCGCAGATCCAGAAGCTCGCGCTCCTGGCTTACAAGGACGGGGCCCTGAAGCCCATCCCCTTCCAGGTGGACGAGCGCAACCAGGACGGCATGTTCATTTACAAGGAAGGGCCCGAGGCCAAGCCCGGCGACTCCGACAACAAGTGCAACGGCTCGGACGAGCTGGTGTTCATGGCCTGGGACACCGGCGGCCAGGCGCCCGACGGCACGGCCCTGCCCTGCTCGCCCGCCCGCGCCGCCGAGCTCACCGTGACCGACCCGGTCAAGAGCGGCAAGGGCTTCGCGTATCTCGCCGAGTGCAAGGACGAGCCGCCGCGCTCGAGCGTGGACTACGTCCGAAACGAGTACGACGGCAAGCACGACTGGGTCAAGACCGACCGCTACCACTTCGCCGAGCAGCGCGGCAACTCCTATTTCGACCGGCTGGCGCTCAAGGGCAGCTCCGGCAAGGTCGGACCGAACCTGGTGGACCGCATCAAGGGCCGCGGCAAGATGGTGCTGATCGGCGGGATCATGACCATTGACACCCCCGAGTCCGACCTCAAAGGCTCGATCCGGGCATGGATTGACGGCCCCGTCCGCGTGGTCCACCTCATGACCGCGTTCATCCAGTTCTCCGTGGTCAAGCTGAACCTCGGCGGACAGTCCGAGAACCTCTTTTACCCCAACTACTTCGTGACCCCCATCCAGGTGAACACCCCGATCAACCCCGGCTCCGTGCTCCGGTCCTTCGAATTGCGCTACGCCATTGACTGGCTCAAGGACATGGAAGGCGCCAAGTACTATGACCCCGTCAACCAAAAGGGCGTCACCCTCGACGGCAAGATGTCGCCCGACGAGAAGAACATGGACTACACCACCGGCCACGAGTGGTATGCGTTGACCGGCCCCCAGGGCAACCTCGTCGTCCGCCAGATCCTGCCCGAGCAGTGGCTCCAGACCGTGCCCATCAAGCTCTACTACGTGGACGACATCACCGCGCCCGATCCGCCCGAGTCCGACCCCGGCCAGCGCTGCCCCGGCTTCCTCCTCGACACCATGGCCGACATCGCCGCCGGCAAATACAAGTACTACCTCTACTACATGGTCCCGGACCAGCCGCCGCCCGCGTCCGTGCCCGACATGCTCAACATCGTGGACCATCCGCTCCAGGTCACGGCCCGGGCGTATCCGTGAGCGCCGGCCGTTGGACCATTGAACAGGATCATGGAAAGCACGCATCCGCCCGCTCCATGCCTCCCCACTCCTGGAACAGCCGCGCGCCCTCGGAGTTGATCCAGGAGATGGGCCTGGGCGTCTTGTCGCCGGAGCCGGGGAAGACCACGTAGATAATCGCGCTGCTCCTGAGCCCGCCGGTGTCGGCCTTGATGCCCAGCGCCGCCGCCAGCGCGGCCGAGCCCTCGCCCAGCTTGTCGCGCGGGCCCACGTCCGCGAAGATGGCGTAGGCCAGCTTGCCGCTGCGCGTGTTGATCACGGCGGCTACGTCGCCGATCATCGCGCCCAGACCCGAAGGCAGCGCCACGTAGGGCACGGCCATGGCGTCAACGTAGCGCGCCGGGTCGCGCACGTCCTTCGTTTTGTCCTGCAGTGAGGTCGTCGAGATGTAATAGCCCGGATACGGGTCATCAGGACCCTGTACCACCGGCTCGCCGTCAGCGCGCCCGTTATCAGTGACCACGCCCCACCAGTTGCCCGGCTTGCCCGCGTTCGCCAATGCCGAGATCCCCTTCCCGCCCGGTCCATAGGCGTCGGGCGCGCCGTCCTCGTCAATCATCAGACCCGACTTGAAAAAAAGGGCCGCCGCCGCCGGCGCCGACGACGGAAGCGAGACCGCGGCAGCGCCCAGCCGCGAGACCTCCACCCCGCCCACGTCCTTGACCCGGTCCTTGGGGCAGTCCAGCGCCGCCGGAACCGCGGCAGCCGGAACGATCTGTTCCGACGCCGCCGGGCCCGCCGCGCTCGGCCTTTGCCGGCAGGAAACCGCCGCGACGCACAGCATCACCATCAGAGCCGCGCCCATCATCGTCCTTCCATTCATGCCTCTCCTCCTTGGCGCAACGCCCGCCACAGCCGCGGCGCTGCTCTCAGTTCCGACTTTCCCCGCCACCCTAGCTCCCGTCCATGGAACCATTATGGCGACGCCGTGACAAATCAAGGAAAGATCGTGGCACAATTGTGGCGCGACTCCGCCAGTCCATCGGCCGGGCCGACCAGCCGGGTTTTCAGGAGCGACGGACCCGGCATTGGGCATCCTCGCTGGCCTGAATCTCAGGCCACAGAGCGCCCCCGCCAAGATTTTTGAAAAACCCGCCCCAATTTTTTAAACGACTTTCATTCCCCCGCTCCACTTACAATGGCCCAGTTCGGCCCCTCCGTGGCCTGCACGCCCGGACAGTTGCGTTCGCCCCTCCGGCCACCCGCGTTCGCCCGTCCGGCCACCCGTGTTCGACCGTCCGAACACGAGATCTGACACGGAAAATACGTAAGGGGTTTAGGGTTTGACTTCGGCGAGCTCAGTCGAGCCGAGGTTTGTGGTTTGGGGTTCGAAGAACGGGGAAATAAAAACCGCAAGCCTCCATCAGCCAGGTCCAAAATAACTTGCTGTTGAGCACCGCTACCCAAAATCGCCCTCCTTCTCTCTTCAACCACAAACCCCAAACCCAAAACCCCAAACCACAAACCTCTTCAATCCCCTGGCTACGGGCTACTGACTACTATTCCATCTTACTTCAGTGCTGTCCAAAATAAACGGACCGGAGAACCGCCAAGCCATCATGAATAAATAGGTCAGTGGCCTCACCGAGCGTGATGGGTTAGCATCAGCTCATTTACAAAATTAATTGAAAAGGAGGACCACTGACCATGAGTA
>DATKZS010000048.1:0-18078 GCA_035527835.1 bacterium | reverse complement strand
ACCGCCAAGACGCCAAGAGCGCCAAGGATTATTTTTTAACACGATTTTAAGAAGGCTTGAGTGCGAATGTTTCTTGCTTGGCGCTCCCGTCGGCCGGTTCGCCAAGCCGGTTGGAGCCAACGCTCCGGAGCTGTTCTTTGCTGGGCCGCCAAGAAACATCAGGTTTTACTTGGCGATCCTTGGCGCTCTTGGCGTCTTGGCGGTTTTCTTCCGGCCTATTTTGGACAAGAGTGATAATTTATCATGACCGGATTAACGGGATTTACAGGATGAGAATAAAACAAAAGGCGTATTTCGAAAATCCTGTTAATCCCGTCTCCAATTCTCCAAGCAGACATCGAACGGAGCCGACATGAGCGGGAATAAGGGGCGCTGGGGCCGCCTGCTCAAGCGCCTGTCCTTTGCCGGAGCGGTCTTTGTCCTGCTGATGGCGCTGGTCGAGGGCTCGCTCCGGGTATGGCCCGTCACCCGCAACAAGGGCAAGATATTTCTGCGCGCTCCGAACGGCCGGTGGACTTTCCAGCGCACGGACTCGGGAATATTTTTTGAGGACCCCAAGCCCGCGGGCGTGTTCCGGATCATGTGTTTCGGCGAGTCCGCGGTGGAGGGCTCGATTTACAATCCGCTTTCGACGTTTCCCAACCACCTCCGGCTGATGCTGCTCTCCGGGATCAGGTCCGGGAGAGTGGAGGTCATCAACTGCGGCCAGACCGGCCTCACCAGCACCGACGTGCTCGACATCTTCATGGCGGCCTTCCGCTTCCAGCCCGACCTGATGGTGGTCTATTGCGGCAACAACGAGCTCACCCATTACAAGCCCATCAACCGGGTCGAGACCCCGCTCTTGTTCCCCGTGATGCACGCCCTGGCGCTGCACAGCCGGCTCCTGCCGGTGCTGACCGCGCAAATCTACAGCCTGAAGCTCCGGCAGGGAGGCGCGCGGATCCTGGAGGAAGTCCCAAACCTGGACCTCCGGCTGACGATCTTCCCCCAAGAGCGCCGGGAACACATCGAGCGCAACTTCGTGATGAACATTGAAGACGTGGTCCGGGCCGCGAAGCAAAACCAGGTCCCCCTCATCCTCTCCACCGTGGCCGGAAACCTCCGCGACTGGCCGCCCCAGCGCTCCCGCTATCCCGCATCCATGCCCGTCAAAGAGCGGCTGAAATTGGAACAGCAGTGCCGCGAGGCCGAACAGGCATTGGACCAGGGCCAATACGGGGAGGCCCGCGGCCTGCTCGACGATCTTCTGGCCAAGGCCCCGGACCATGCGCGCGCCCATTTCTGGCGGGGAAGGCTGGAGCTGGCCGCCGGCGATCTTACCGCCGCCCGCCAGGAATTCATCCTGGCGCAGGACCAGGACGACTCCGGGCTCAACCGGCCCCAGACCTACGATAATGACGAGGCGGCGGCGCTCGCGTTGAAGTATGACGTGCCCCTCATTGACATCGCCCGCATCTTTGACGAGCACAGCCCCTACGGCCTCACCGGGTTCGAGCTCATCAACGACGGCTGCCATCCCACCATTGACGGCCAAGTCCTCCTGGCCGCCTGCCTGGCCCGGTTCATCTCCCAAGAGAGGCCGGACCTGTTCACGCTTCCCGACCCGGACCAGCTGGCCGCGAACAAGGAGCAATGGCTAAGGGAGCTCAACGTAACGCCGGAGTTCATGGCCAAGCGTGTCCAGGAGATGGCGTTCAACCTCGGGTTCGGATACGACGACCGCCTGATCAACGGCCAGGCCATCAAGCTGTTTCATGACCTGACGGCCCTGACCCCGGATTCCACGCTGCCCGAGGCCGCCATCGGCCTGCTCCGGCTCCGGCAGGACGACCCCGCCGCCGCCGATGCCTTCACCCGGGCGCTCCGGAAAAGCCCGGCCCACCTCGGCCGCATGTGCGGCCTCTACCTCAAGCATTACCTCCGCTGGATGGACCCGTATCTGCTCGTCCGCTCCCGGCCCGGGACGGAATTCCATTACGTGCTGGGCGATTACCTGGAGGCCACCGGAGTGGTGGAGCCGGGAGAGCCTTATGTCCTGCCGCTCGCCGACGCCGACAAGGCCTATCGCTTTGACGTTTCCGCGGGGACCCTGGTTGACGTCACCGCGCCTCTCGCGGCCCGTCTGGCCGAGAGAAAACAGGCCCGCGCCCGCGCCGGGACCGCCGTCCCCATAATGCTCTACGGCGAGGGCCGGCCCCGCGGCCAGATGACGCTCCAGCGTCTGGCCCCGTCCTCCCCCGGCGAATTCCTGGCCACGGGCCCGGATCCCTTCCTGGTGTTTTCCGGCCTCTCCCTCACCCCCCTGGCCCTCGACCGCGTCTCCATCCGCGCCGCCGTATCGCCGGTTAACGGACCGATCGCGGGCGAGCTGTGCGTTTACTGGAAGAGAGCGGCCAAGAGCGCCTTTGGCGAGGACTGCAAGGCCTGCGTCCCCTTAAAGCCGGGAGACGCGTTCCAGGATTACACGATTGACCTCTCCGATGATCCTGATTGGCTCATGAGCACGGATGTTGACGCGGTGCGCCTGGACCCGGGCGAGGGCAAGGTCAAGCTCGAGCTCAGCCGCATCGAGTTCTCGGGGCAATAGGGCCCGGCCGGGAGCGCAACCCGGGAATCAAGGCAGGATCTTTTTCGCCCGCAGCATGATCTCGACGGTCTCGCGGGTGGAGTAGCGGAAGCTGTAGCCGACTTCCTCCCGAAGCCGCGTGCTGTCCAGGACCCAGGGCCAGCGCATGAAGTCGAGCAGAGAGTGCGGCGCCCGCACCAGCGGCAGTTGCAGCCGCCACGCGATCTTGACCAGCAGCGTGAGGAGCCAGTCCGGCAGGAACACGCTCGGCCGCCGGGTCATGTCCGTGGCCTCGTGCAGCGTGATGGTGTCGGGCGGTGCGATGTTGAAGGCCCCGCGCGCGCCCTTTTCCAGGATGGCCACGATGGCGCCGGCCACGTCATCCTCGTGCACGAACTGCAGCGGAGGATTGTGGTCGCGCGGCGCCGTGACGATGGGAATGGTGAGCATCCCGGAAAGATAGTTGTTAACCAGCGGCCCATAGACCACGCACGGCCGGATCACGGCCATGATCACGTCCGGGTGCTCCTTCATGAAGTCGCGGCAGAGGAACTCGACTTGCGACTTGTCGTTGGCGTAGGTGAACGTCGGGTGCGGCCGGATCTCGTCCGTCTCCTTGAGCGGCACCGGGTTGTCCGGCCACACGCCGTAGGCCGTGCCCGAGCTCGCCACCAGCACCTGCGGAACCTGGGCCTCGGCCGCGGCCCGGAGCGCGTTTTTGGTCCCGTCCACGTTCACCCGGTGCATGAGCGCGTCGTCCGGTATCGGGTCCACGATGAACGCCAGATGGATGAGCACGTCCGGCTTGATCTCCCGCACCCAGTCAACCAGCGCCGGGGCGTTGATGTCCATCTTCCGGAACTCGCCCTGGTCATACTTGGAAAGCGGCGGCCTCACGTCCATCCCGTAAAACCGCTCGCACCACTCCGTGTGCGAAAGTTGGCGGCACAACACCCCCGCGATATAGCCGCCCATCCCGGTGATAAAGACCTTCTTGCCCATGGGTCCCCTCTTCTCTTCCCGGCCGGCGTTATTTTGCCTTGCGCCGGATGATCTCGTTATTGTAGGCGCGGATCAGGTCCTTGTGGTGGAGGATGCCGAGAATTTTTTTGTCATCCTCCTGGTCCATGACCAGCAGTCCGGAGATGGGATACTTGAGAAATTCGACCAGCGCGCTGTACAGGGAATCCCCGGGATGCACGTGGGCCGCCGGGATGGCCATGTCCTCCGCGATCAGCAACTGGTTCAGGCTGTCATCGAACAGGATCGGCCGCGTCGTGTCCAGCGACAGCACTCCCACGATCGAGCCGTCCTCCCGCTGCACCGGCCACACGTCCATGTCCTCGTAAGTCAGGAACTGCTGGACCTCAGCGAGCGATGAAGACGCCGGGATCGAGCGCACCGCTTCCTTCTTCTCGAACACGTCGCCCACCTTCATCTCCTCCAGCACGTTGACGGTGAACTCCCCGACGTGCGCGGGCGAGTGGAACTTGTTCTGGACCTGCTGCTTATAAATGGACCAGCGGCGGTTGAACATAAGGGCGGTCACGGAGACGAGGAGCAGGGGTGCGATCAGGCTGTAGCCCCCGGTCATTTCGGTGACCATGAGCAGCGCTCCGAGGGGCGCGTGGGCCACTCCCGCGAAGAACGCGGCCATTCCCACCAGCACGAATGCCGCGATGTCAACATGCGAGACAATGTCCGGGAAGAAGTGGTTGGACAAGAAACCCATGGCCCCCCCGATCATCCCGCCGATGAACAGGGTCGGTCCGAACACTCCGCCCGAGCCCCCGGAGCCGATGGTCAAGGAAGTGGCCAGTATTTTAAAGAGCACAATCCCGGCCATGAGCTGGAAGGACAGCTTGCCCAAGAGCGCGAGCTGGATCTGGCCCCAGCCCCCGCTGTAAACCTGAGGGTAAAGCAGGCCGATCAGCCCCACGCCCACCCCGCCGATGGCGGGCTTGATCCAAGCGGGGACGTTGAGCTTCTTGAACGCCACGTCCTTGAGAAAATAGAACGTCCGGATGTAAATGACGCCGAGGGGCACACAGACCAGGCCCAGGGCCACGTAGAACACCAACTGCCGCGGATCGTTGAAGCTGAGCCGCGGGATGTCGAAGATGGGGCGGAACCCGAAAAAATGCGTGAAAATGATATAGGCGGTGATCGAGGAGATCACCGTGGGGATGAGAGCGTCGGTTTCCAGGTCCTCGCGGTAGAGAACCTCGCAAGCGGTGATGGCGCCGCCCAGGGGCGCGCGGAAGATGGCCCCCAATCCGCCGCCGGCGCCGGCCACGACCAGCAGTCTCCGGTCCCGGGCCGGCAGCTTGAGGAGATCGGCCACCCACGAGCCGAAGCCGCCGCCGATCTGGGCGATGGGCCCCTCCCGTCCCGCGCTCCCTCCCGACGCCAGCGTCAGCAGAGTGGCCGCGGCCTTGACAAAAGGAACGCGGGCCCGGATCCGCCCCTGCTTATAGTGAAAGGCCTCGATCATGGCGTCCGTCCCGTGGCCCTCGGCCTCCGGCGCCAGATAGTATACGATCAGGCCGGAGAGCAGACCGCCCGCGGCCGGAAGAATAAAAAACAGCCACCTGCGCAAAGGCCCCGTCGCTCCCGTAAGGAAAAGCTTCTCGCCGGCCGGCGGCTCCAGCGGATAATGACACAGGTAATGAAAGGTGAAGTGTTGCGCCAATTCAAGCAGGTAGAAGAAGGCGGCGGCGCCGATGCCCGACACGGCCCCGATGATCAGGCCCAGCGCGATCCACCGGGTCATCCCGCTCTGCCGGAACCAACGGAGGACTCGATTAAAGGTCTGTCCCGCGGTCATGGGCCTGTCCTTGAGCCGGTTTCCAGGGAATTTCCTCGGAATGGATTAAGTGGGTGATCACTGCACTGGTCTGCATTTTAGCTCAATCTTCCGCATAATCAAGCTCCGCGGCCAGGATCGAGGCCGCCTGGTGGTTGCTTGTGGCGCAGGCGTCCCGCCCGCCTTCATATCTCGCGGTGCAGGCCGGAGGCCCGCGCCACAATAAGATATCGGCCGCTGATTCTTTCACCGCACTTTACTCCCGCCGTTTCTGTCAATATACTTGATAATAGCAATGGGCCTCTCTTATTCAAAACGGCTGGCATACGCCGTGGCCGCGTCGCTGGTCCTGCATTTTCTCATCTTAATAGCCGTGTTCGGGGGCCGGGGCGGAAGGTCGGGGCCGTTGCGCATGCCCGGCCTGTTATTCGTGGAGCTGATCAGCCTGGGCTCCAAGGGGGCCGAGGCCAGAATGGCGCCCGGGCCCACGCCCTTTGCTCAGCAATTTCCGGCGCCGGAGCGGCCGGACCGCGAGCCGCTGCCCGCGCTCGACACCGAGTGCTGGAAAGGCCGCGAGCCCGTGCCCGACACCAGGAAGACCGAGGCCAAGAAATCCTCCAGCCAAAACCCCTCCGGCCTCCGGGAGGGAGAGCCGCTCGGCCCGGAAATCTCCCTGCCCCGCGTGGACCTCGAAGCCGCGCCGGACCGGGGAGGGAGGAATCCCGGCATGGACGCCGATGGCCGGGAAGCCCCTCTCCGTCCCCCCCAGTGCGCCCATTGCCCGGCGCCGCGGTATCCGGCCCAGGCCCAGGACCGCGGCCTGGAGGGCGAGGTCGTGCTCAAGGTCGAGGTCCTGGCTGACGGCAGGGTCGGCGACGTTTACGTGATGACCAGCTCCGGGTTCCCCATCCTCGACGATACCGCCCTGGCCGCGGTCAAGAGCTGGACCTTCTATCCCGCCACCCGGGAAAACGTCCCCGCGCCCACCTCGCAACAAATCCGGGTCCCCTTTGTCCTGCCGGCTCCGTGACGCCGCCAAAATGTGATGGATTCCATTGGCCAGTTTCGTATTGTCGGAGATCGAATGAAAGCAAGCAAGATAAGAGGCATGGCCGTGGCGGGCTTCAACTTCGTGGGCTTCGAGGAACTGGGCGCCCCGTACTACTAACATGCAAGATGCATAAATTTCTTTGCACTTTTCGCGAAATCATGCGCAACCGCCTGAAAGAATGAATGAACAAGGATATACAGGATATTCAGGATCAGAAAATCTTATCCTTGACATCCTGAATATCCTTGTTAATAAAATCTTTGGTTGCGGCCTTGAGCCCGCGCTGGGAGAAAAGGAGCATTAGATTGATGAACCGGAATAATTGCATTCATAAGGCGGCGGGCGATGCGCTGGTGCTTTTTGCCGCCCTGATAATCATGCCGTGCCTCCTTACGGCTTCCTGCCAAAAGAGCGCGCGGGTGGCGGAGCAGGCGGACGGCTGGTGCGAGCTCGGGCTTGCTTCCGGCAACACCGCCACCGGGCTCGGACCCATGGACTACTACGCCGGCTACAACGGCTTCGTGGCGGCCGCTAAGCCGGGCGAGCGCGTGGTGTTCCACGCCCAGTTCCCCAAGGCCCGCTACTGCTCGGTCATGGTCTATGACGAGCATTTCCTGCTCCTCGACTCCATCCTCGACCGCGACATCGTCCCTCTTGCCGGCGTGAACCCGTTCATCCCGGGCACGGACCGCGGCGGAAAATACCTGGGCGAGTTCGAGATCCGGGTCCTGATGGAGCCGAAGCCCCAGGGCCCGCGCCCGCCCAACACCCTCTATGCCGGGCTCACCCACGACGGCAAGCCGAACCACACCGCCATCATCGGCTACCGCGTGTACATGCAGGACCAGGGATACGGCTACCAGGACCACAATCCGCTCGCGGTGTACGGCGGCGTCCCAGCTCCCCACTTCCGCGTCCTGGACAAGGCAGGCAACCCCTTCTGCCCGAGCCCGACACTCGCCAGGACGCTGACCACCCGCGCCAACGCCGACATGCTCTGGCAGAACCGCGAGACCCTCAAAGACCCGACGCTCGGCATGAGCGACCTCGCCAACCCGCCCGTCTGGTACAACAACGCCAGCAGGGAAGAGCAGTCATCCCTGTCCTTCGTGCCCGCGCCCGACACCAGCTACATCATGATGCCGGTCTCCAGCAGGTTCGGAGAGCTCCTGGTCTTCCGCTGGAAGGCGCCGCGCGTGCCCGCGGATACTTTTTACGGCAAGCCCTTTCCCGAGGACGGCGTGGACATGCGCTACTGGAGCCTGTCCTTCGATTACGTGAACCTGAAGCGGTGGGAGAAGGTGTTTTGCGAGAGGACGGTGGCCGACATCGAGGTCCCGGTGCTGCCCGGCGGCGCCAGCCAGGTGGTGGTCGGCTTCAACGGCATGGCGCGGCCGGAGGCGGTCCCGCCCGAGCAGTGGGTCGGACTCGAGCGCTCCGATTACCTGGTGGTGGTCCGCGACATCGTGGTCAATCCCGACTATCCCGGCCTCTTCTGGAACCAGCCCGCCGGCGACGTCACCGCGCAGATGGACCGGTACACCCCGGGCGGAGTGTACTGCTCGGCCGCGGAGTTCGCCCAGGACCCCGACCTCGGGCTGAGGAGGAAGGAACTGCTGGGGAAGATTGAGGGAACGGCCGACCGATAAGCGAGTGACTTGAAACTGTAGTGTTATCTTGCACAGAGGCACAGAGTTCACAGCGCGGCTCAAGGCCGCAACCAGAGAGTTAATAAACAAGGATATTCAGGATGTCAAGGATAAGATTTTTTTATCCTTAATATCCTAAACATCCTTGTTCATAAATTATTTCATCCGGTTGCGAACAATTTCGTGAAAAGTGTAAAAGAAATTTATGCATCTTGCATGTTAGTAGTACAGAGTGAATCACTAATAAAATTTTTCTGTGTCTCTGTGCCTCTGTGCGAAATCAGTCCCGCCGCTTGACAATCCCCTGCCGCTCACATGATGATCTATTCATGGGCGCGAGGACTGCCCCGCCCGCGAGGGGCCGCCCGCGCTGATAAAAGGAGAGTGCCATGCCTGACCTTGACGAGAACATTGTCGCGCAGGAGACCAAGCTCAAGCCGCCGGAGCCGGGCGCTCCGTACAACGCGGTGGAGGACGTGATCTACCGGCGGCGGAGCGTGCGCTTTTACCAGAAGAAGCAGGTGCCGGAGTACCTGGTGCGCCGGGTCCTGGAAGCCGGCCGCTACGCGCCCTCCGCCGGCAATGCCCAGCCCTGGAAGTTCATCGTGGTGCAGGACCCCAAAATGATCCAGGAGATGACCGACGACGTGGTGAGCATGTGCCGCCTGCTGATGAAAGGCCTCGACTACATCACTCCGGGCAAGCAGTGGCGCCGGGGACTGGCCAAGCTCACGCAGCACACGCGCACCAACGAGTTCCACCCCATCCCCTTCGGCGCCATGAAGCTGATCGCCGAGGGCAAGCTCGGCGTCTGGCACGGCGCGCCCACCGTGATCCCGATCCTGGTGGACCGCCGCGCTCCGGGCAAGCCCATGATTGACGTGGGCATCGCCGGCCAGAACATGGTGCTCGCGGCGAACAGCCTGGGCCTGGCCACCTGCTGGGTGAGCTTCATCACGCCGCTGGAATATTACCCCAAGTGGCGAAAGCGCTTCGGCATGAGGTATCCGTACAAGCTCGCGTCCTCCATCGCGCTGGGCTTTCCCAAGGGCAATCCCGACGGCCAGGTCAAGCGCGAGACCCAGGCCGTGGACTGGTACACCGAAAACGGCACCATGAAGGTGGTATACTAAAAAGGGAGACCCTTGAACAGAGGTTAGGCGGGCAGACGATTGATTTTTTTTGCCGCAGATGAACGCGGATGAACGCAGATAATTACAGATCAAATAATTTCCATATTCCGGATTCATCTGCGTCCATCTGCGTTCATCTGCGGCAAAAAGAAAGTTGTGTCTATTATTAAAAAACTTCAAGGAGTGGGTGATGACGGAACACATCAAATTCACGGAGCGGCTTTCGATCGAGGACCTGGACCGCGAGGGCGTGGACGTGGTGTTCGGACAGGTGCAGATTGACCGGGACAAGTGCACCGGGTGCAGGATGTGCGTCAAGGCCTGCCCGGCCAACGCGCTGGAGGTCGTGGACAAAAAGTCGCGCATGGCGCTCGTCTTCCCCATGTGCATGTCCTGCGGCGACTGCACCGCGGTCTGCCCGGAAGTCGCCATCGCGATCACGCGCTTCATCGAGTTCCATAAATACTTCCGCTACCTCGACCGCGGGGCGCCGGAGGGCCCCAGGAAATTCTAGGGCATGGCATTTCGGCATCGCGGAATTTTTTCTCACGCAAAGGCGCAAAGGCACGAAGGATCTATATGAATAATTTCCTTTGCGAGCTTTGCGCCTTTGCGTGAGAAAAAGACTTCCATACGGAGACATGCCATGAGAGATGTTTACGTGATCGGCGCGCACACCATCAAGTTCGGGAAGTACCTGGAGAACTCGATCAAGGAGCTCACGGGCTGGGCGCTGGAGGGTGTGCTTAAGGACGCGGGCCTCACGAAGAAGGACCTGCAATCGGCGTGGTTCTCGAACTCGGGCTGGGGCATGCGCGACTGGCAGCACTGCATCCGCGGCCAGGTGGCGCTCCGGCCGGCCGGCCTCGACGCCATTCCCATCACCAACGTCGAGAACGCCTGCGCCGGCGGCTCCACCGCGTTCCACGGCGCCTGGAAGGACGTGGGCTCCGGGCTCTTCGACGTGTCGCTGGCCATCGGAGCGGAAAAGACCTACGCGCGCAACAAGTACGCCGTGTTCGCCGGCTTCATCGGCGGCATGGACGCCAAGATGATCGCGGAGGAGATTAAGCGCTTGAAGGATTTCGCCCCGGACCCGAACGAGATCCCGCGCGAGCAGCTCGAGGCCGCGCATTCCCGGAAGAAGTCGAAAAAGCCCAAGAGCCTGCGCGACCGGCTCCAGGACTACTGGGACATGTTCACGGTGTACATCCAGCTCGGCGAGACCCTGGGCTATGACACGGTCAAGAAGACCTCCGGCGCCAACCGCGGCGACCACTCGCCCTTCATGGACGTGTACGGCTACGCCGCGCGCCAGCACATGAAGAAGTACGGCAGCACCCAGCGCCAGCTCGCCGCCATCGCCGCCAAGAACCACTGGCACTCCACCATGAACCCCAACGCCCAGTACCGCTTCGACGTCTCCATCGAGGACGCGCTCAAGGACCGGCTGGTGAGCTACCCCCTCACGCGGAGCATGTGCGCGCCCATCGGCGACGGCGCGGCCGCCGCCATCCTGGCCTCCGAGGACGTCGTGAAAAAGCTCGGCGTCTCAACCCGCGCCGTCAAGGTCCGGGCCTCCGTGCTCGCCTCCGGAATGGCCCGGGAGTGGGACGCGCCCGACATTGCCGAGCGGGCCTCCAAGATAGCTTATGAGCGCGCCGGGCTCGGGCCCGCCGACGTGCAGGTGGCCGAGGTCCACGACGCCACCGCCTTCGGCGAGCTGCACCAGACCGAGGCGCTGGGCTTCTTCAAGGAAGGGGAGGGCGGGGTCCACGCCGAGGCCGGCGAGACCAAGCTGGGCGGCAGGATCCCCGTCAACCCCTCCGGCGGACTCATCTCCCGCGGCCATCCCATCGGGGCCTCCGGCCTGGCCCAGATCCACGAGCTGGTCACCCAGCTCCGCGGCGAGGCCAAAGAGCGCCAAGTGCAGGCCGCCCGCATCGCCCTGGCCGAGAACGGCGGCGGCGTGCTCGGCAACGAGGAAGCCGCCATGTGCATCCATATCCTGGAGAAGTAAGCGGAGAGATACAGAAGGATTAAGCGCCTATTCTTCCTCCATCTGCAGCGCCTCGACGAGCTCTCGCGCGAGGAGGTCGGAGGATTTTTTTGCGCTCACTGCGAGCTTGCGCTGCCATTCGCCGGCGGTCTCGAAGCGGGCCGAGGTGATGCGGGTCTTCCACGGCTCGAGCGCGCGGCGGATGGCCAGCGCGTCGGTCAC
Source organism: bacterium (assembly GCA_035527835.1). Lineage (GTDB taxonomy): Bacteria > RBG-13-61-14 > RBG-13-61-14 > RBG-13-61-14 > DATKZS01 > DATKZS01. The sequence goes on along the minus strand of DATKZS010000048.1, from coordinate 6,649 downwards.
GGACTCGCGTTTTGCTTTAAGGCGCGCGATCACCTCGGGCGCGGCCGCGATAAAGGCGCGGATGGCCACGGGCGAGGCGATGCTGTACTTCCGGCCGCTCCAGGCCTCGGGGAAGACCTGGCCGAGCTGCTTGAAAAAGCGGATGAAAAAGTCGCGGACCTCGTCCAGGTCGCGGATGGGCCGCGGGTCCAGGCCGATGAAGGCGGAGAGCGGGTTGGTGAGCGCGACCTGCGACAGTCTGCCCTTGCCCACGCCCAGCATCTTGACCTGGCCCGCCAGCGGCGAGCCCGCGTCCTCGTTCAGCTTCCGCGCGATCTCGTGCGCCGTGATCAGCGCCGCGTCCTGGTAGAGCCTTTTCCCGGAGAGCGATACGATCAGCGACGAGTTGAGCTTGGTCTGCTTGCAGTTGATGGTGGCGAACATCTCGACCTCCTGGCTGGACTCCAGGCGGTCGAAGAGCACGGCCGGGACCTGGAAGTCGCCCAGCTTGGCCAGGCTTTCCCCGGCGGCGTGGAGCGCGACCAGGCGATGCTGGCCGTCGAGGGCGTGGAGGAAGCCGTACTGCTCCGGGATCTGGACCAGCCCGAGGTCGGGGTTTTTGGAGGACGGCGCGAACTCGACCCGGTCGCGGGCGACCAGGATCACCGCGCCCGGGATCGCCGGCATCGGCGTCTTGTCCTCCTCCGCGCACTGCCGGTAATAGACGATCAGATCCTCGATCTTCTTCCGGATCAGCGGACGCTGGTAGGCGGTGTCGCCGGTCTTGACCAGCGACTCCAGGAGCTGCCAGTTAACCGCGGCCTTGCCCTTGCCCCGCCGTGGCTTCGCGCCCCCCGTCTCGGCCTCGAGCACGATGAACTCGACCAGCTTGGCCACGTCCCGGGCCGAGAACGTCACCTGATAGAACTCCATGCTGAATTGCCTGATCCGAAGCGCCGGCGCCGTAATCATGATCGCCCTCCCTTCTCCCGCGGTAACGGATCCGTTTTTTGACGCGCATGGTTAGACCTCGCGATTATTTTTATCCGCGCGGGCCGGATTGACCACGCCGGGAAGCAGAGCCAGCACCGCGTCATAAATCTTCCGGGCCGCGGCGAGAGCATGGTCGAACTCGTCTCGATCAGGTTCGATGTTTTCATCGGGATAGCGATATAGACCGGCATAGGGAGTTAAAGTTGCCGCTTCCTCCATCAGAGATAATAATTCCTCGCTAAAAGAGGAAGCGATTTTGAGAAGTTCTCTTACATCATGAGTCTTCTGGAAACGTTTGTCATTAAAGACCAAAAATGCCTTCACAGCTTTTTCTGCTGCCTGTTGGCAATGGTAAATAGCGGTGTCAAGGTACGAGTCAGGGTCGGAAGCAAGCTTTTGTGCTGAGGCCAGATCATGAGCCGCCTTGACAAGCCATTTTTTCACCAGATCGCTTTTTGCTTCACCCATAAATTAGCTTCCCCCGCTCCACAATTTGCGCGGTCAATGAAGCGTACACGTGCAGGTATTGTTCAAACTCGGCCCTTGTTTTAACCAGGATGTCCAGTGGCGCCTGGATATCTAGGAGGCGCATATGTGCTCTCATTGCGCGTTGCGCCGGCTTCTGCTCGCTATTGTTCACAATTACAAGAATGTCCACGTCGCTGTCGGCCGTAGGCTCACCCCATGCATGGGAGCCGAAGAGGTAAATCTGCTCCGGCGCGAACTCCGCGACCAGGCGGTTCGTGATTTCAGAAAGCAACTGTTGTGATATTTCATCCAATGGGGATCACCTGCCCATAATCCCTTTCAGCTTATATATGATATAAGGCGGTTCTTTCGAATGCAACGCCGCATGGAGGGAGGCCAAAGAGTCGCGACTAAAGTCGCTCCTACAGAACGGGTGGGGAAGGACGTTAAAACGCCCTCCCCGGCCCTCCACAGTTCCCGCCACCCGCCATAAATGGCGGGCCTGCACTTATTCGAGGGAAGCCCGATGAATCGGGCTTAAAAGCTCCCGATATATCGCGCGCTGATTATGGGAACTCAAGATCAAGCCCGCGGAACCCACCGGTTGCAAACCGGTGGCACGCTCATGCAACATTAAGCCATTGATCCCGCCATGCTGTCCATCACCCCTGCTTCTTGCTTCTGACTTCTTGTTCCCCTCTTCCCCTAGCTACGGGCTACTGGCTGCTGGCTACTTTTTCTCACAGCGGAATGTTCCCATGCTTCTTCGGCGGCCTCGTCTCCCTCTTGGTGCGGCAGGTTTCGAGGGCGTTGATGATGATCTTGCGGGTGTCGCGGGGCCGGATGATCATGTCCAGGTAGCCGCGGGAGGCCGCGACGTAGGGGTTGTTGAACAGGTCCTCGTATTCCGCGACCTTTTCCGCGAGCTTGGCCTTTTTGTCGGCGGCGTCGGCGATCTCTTTTCTGAAGATGATCTTGGACGCGCCCTCCGCTCCCATGACGGCGATCTCGGCGGTGGGCCAGGCCATGACGATGTCGGCCCCCAGGTCCTTGCCGCACATGGCGAGGTAGGAGCCGCCGTAGGCTTTTCTGGTGATGAGGGTGAGCTTGGGCACGGTGGCCTCGGAATAGACCCAGAGCATCTTGGCGCCGTGGCGGATGATGCCGGCCGATTCCTGGTCGGAGCCGGGGAGGTAGCCGGGCACGTCGGCGATGGTGAGCAGCGGGATGTTGAAGGCGTCGCAGGTGCGGATGAAGCGCGCGGCCTTGTCGGAGGCGTTGACGTCCAGCGCGCCGCCCAAGTAGGTCGGCTGGTTGGCGATGATGCCGATGGTGTTGCCGGCCATTCGGGCGAAGCCCACGATCATGTTGAGCGCGTAGAGCTCGTGGACCTCGAAGAAGGTGCCCTGGTCCACGATCAGGCGGATCAGCTCGCGCATGTCATAGCTCTTGCGCGCTTCGTCGGGCACGATGGAGTCGAGCTCGGGAATTTCGCGCTTGACGTCGTCGCCGGTGTCCACCCAGGGCGGGTCCTCCAGGTTGTTCTGCGGAAAGTAAGAGAGCAGGAGCCGGATTTTTTCGAGGCAGTCCTCGTCGTTCTCCGTGGCGAAATGCGCCACGCCCGAGCGCGAGCAGTGCGCCATGGCCCCGCCCAGGTCCTCCGGCGTGATGTCCTCCCCCGTCACCGCCTTGATCACCTCCGGACCCGTGATGAACATGTAAGACGAGTTCTTGACCATGAACACGAAGTCGGTCATGGCCGGAGAATACACGGCCCCGCCGGCGGTCGGGCCCATGATGGCGCTGATCTGCGGGACCACGCCGGAAGCGAGCGAGTTGCGGTAGAAGATCTGGCCGTAGCCGGAGAGCGCGTCCACCCCTTCCTGGATGCGGGCGCCGCCGGAGTCGTTCATGCCGACCACCGGGCACCCCAGCTTGAGGCCCAGGTCCATCACCTTGCAGATTTTCTTGGAGTGCATCTCGCCGAGCGACCCGCCGCGGGAGGTGAAGTCCTGCGAATAGGCGCAGACCACCCGGTGGTTGATCCGGCCGTAACCGGTGACCACGCCCTCGGCGGCGAGGCCAACTTTTTCCATGCCGAAGCTTTGGCAGCGGTGCTTGACGAACAGGTCGGTCTCGACAAAGGTGCCGGGGTCGAACAGCTTGTCCAGCCGCTCCCGCGCCGTGAGCTTGCCCTTGGCCTTGTGCTTGGCCACGCCGTCCTTGCCGCCCATGGCCTTCTCGCGATCCTCGCGCTCCTTCAAATCCGCGATCTTTTCCAAAACGGTTTTCATCACTTCCTCCCCAATGGGCGGCGTCCCGGCCCGCGCGCGGCCCAATAACCGTAGTGCCGCCCCTTAAAACTGACTTCCATAGGATTGACTACCCCGGAGGGCTGTCATATAATACGACCCTCATTGAATAACATTAGTTATTTTATCTGTCAAGAAATGCGCATGACTCCCGCTGGCGGCCCGGTCCGGCGGGGGGAATGGGCGCAAGGATCAAGATGTCGCAAGGGCTGATCATTATCTCGGTGGGCGTCGTGGTGGTCATGGGCATCCTGGTGCTCCTGGTGGGGCTGATCGAGGCTCTGGTGCGGCTGGACTATTATTTCAAGGCGCGGGCCCGGATGAAGAAGGCGAGGCTGGAGGACCACCCGTCGCGGATGCCGGCGGAGGTGGTTGTGGCCATCGGCATGGCGCTGCACCAGTTCCAGGAGGAGCGGGAGCAGGAACTCGCGGTATTGGACCGGCCCCGCTACTCGGGCTGGACCTCGTCAGGCCGGCTTGACATCATGGCCGCGCGGCAGCGGATCACTTTCCGCGGGTGAAAAGGGACGGCGATGAAGGAGTATCGTTACGAGATCAACGGCAAGACCTTCCGGGTGCGGATCAAGGAGATGTACGGCGAGCACGCGGTGGTGGAGGTCAACAATCAGACCTACCAGGTCAACATGATGCTGGGACAGGTCACCGCCGCGCCCAAAGGCCCGCTCAGCGTTCCGGGAGGAGCGCTGGCAGCTGCCGCGGCCCCGGCATCCGAGGCCGCCACCAGCGCTGACAAGTCCGCCGCCGCGCCCGCCCCCGCTCCCTCAGCCGTCAACGGCGCGGTCAAGGCGCCCATGCCCGGCGTAATCCTCAAGATCAAGGTGAATGAGGGCGACATGGTCAACGCCGGCGACGCCGTCATGGTGATCGAGGCCATGAAAATGGAAAACGACATCAAGGCGCCCCGGTCCGGCACCGTGAAGAAGATCATGGTGGGCCAGGGCGACTCGGTGAACACCGGCGACAACCTGCTGTTCATCAGCGATTAAGGATGCCAACCAGCGGAGCAAAGTCGAAACCATGATCGAGCAAATCCTCCAGACTCTTGTCCAGGTGAAGTCCGATCTCGGGATCCTGGCCCTGACCCCCGGCAACGTGGCCATGATCGGGGTCGGGTTCCTCATGCTCTACTTGGCGGTCTTCAAGCATATTGAGCCGTATGAGCTCTTGCCCATCGGGATGGGCGCCATCCTCATCAACCTCCCCCTCCACCAGGCCGGGGCCCTCCCCCAGGGAGGAATCCAGGACGCCGGCCTGCTCGGGATCGTCTTCTATTACATGGTTTACACCTACAATATCCTGCCCCCGCTCATCTTTCTCGGACTCGGCGCCCTCACCGACTTCGGGGCCCTCATCTCCAACCCCCGCACCATCATCCTCGGCGGCGCCGCCCAGATCGGCATCTTCATCGCTTTTCTCGGCGCGCTCTGGCTCGGGTTCGACTTAAGGGAGGCCGCGGCCATCGGCATCATTGGCGGCGCCGACGGACCCACCACTATTTACTTGAACGCCATCCTCGCGCCCCACCTCCTTGGCATCTGCGCCGTCACCGGCTACTCCTACATCTCGCTGGTGCCCTTCATCCAGCCGCCCATCATGCGACTGCTCACCACCAAGGAGGAGCGCAAAATCCGCATGACCCAGCTCCGTCACGTCTCCCGCCGCGCCAAGATCATTTTCCCGGTCATCGTCATGGTCACCTCCATCCTCCTTGTGCCCGAGAGCGCCCCCCTGGTCAGCGTCTTCATGATCGGAAATCTCTTCCGCGAAGCGGGCGTGGTCGAGCGCTTGAACAAGTCCACCCAGAATGAAATCCTCAACATCGCCACCATCTTCCTCATGCTCTGCGTCGGGCTCACCCTTAAAGCCGAGACCGTGTTCCAACTCAAGACTTTCAAAATACTTACGCTCGGCCTGATCGCCTTCTCTTTCGGAACCGCCGGCGGGATCCTCCTGGCCAAATTCATGAACCTGTTCTCAAAGCACAAGATCAATCCCCTGATTGGAGCCGCCGGCGTATCCGCGGTGCCGATCGCGGCGAGAGTCGCCCAGGAGGTCGCATACCGCGAGGACCCGGAAAACCACCTCCTCATGCACGCCATGGGGCCAAACGTCGCCGGGGTCATCGGATCAGCCATCGTCGCCGGCTACTTCCTCTCCGTGATCCCCGGGTAGCGCCCCTTTTACCCCGAGCCATCCCGCGCGATCCCGCCGGTTTGAGCGCCGTGAAACGCCGCTATATAATAATAAAGAGGCAATCAATTGAAGCCGGAAAAAATGGCGCCCCGCCGCGGCCGGCGTTCCGGCCGGAAGCGGGAATGCGCCGCGGCCCCGAACATGACGAGAGCCAGGGAAAAAATCCAGGAGATGGTCCGCCGCATCGTCTTGGGCTTTGACCCCGAGAAGATCATCCTCTTCGGGTCACACGCCCGCGGAGATGCCGGCCCGGACAGCGACGCCGACCTGTTGGTGATCATGCGCTTTAAGAAGGGCTCACGGCGTGCCCAGGCCGCCGAGATTGATCTGGCGCTTTGGGGGATTGACCTGCCGGCTGACGTGCTGGTGTTCTCGCCCGAGGAGGTGGAACAGCGCCGGCGCCAGGTCGGGACCATCATTAAACCGGCGCTGCGGGAAGGAAAGGTCCTTTATGAACGCGCCGCCTGAAACCATAAGGGAAGTGCGGAGATGGGTGGCCAAGGCTGAGAATGACTTGGCTAATGCCAAGCACACTCTCAAAATCAGTGCTGTCCAAAATAAACGGACCGGAGAACCGCCAAGACGCCAAGAGCGCCAAGGATTATTTTTAAACACGATTTTAAGAGGGCTTGGGTGCGAATGTTTCTGGCTTGGCGCTCCCGTCGGCCGGTTCGCCAAGCCGG
>DATKZS010000047.1:0-16489 GCA_035527835.1 bacterium | reverse complement strand
CGAAGTCCCCGACGAAGACCTCGAAAAAATCGTTACCATCCAGGACGCCATCAGCTTCATCGAATCGCACGTGGAGAAGAAGTAGACAACAAGATATATTTTTGCCGCAGATGAACGCAGATTAACGCAGATAAGAAATTATAAAGGAAATTATCTGCGTTAATCTGCGTTCATCTGCGGCAAAATAAAATCTTCAACTTTCAAACTCTTTTTTCAGCCTCCCCTCCTCCTCCATGAGCCTCTCGTACATCTCTTTCCTCTTGGCCGCGTAACCGGCGTCGTTGGCCAGGTTCGTCATCTCCAGCGGGTCGTCCTTTAAGTTATACAGCTCGTGCTCGACGTCGTCGCGGCCGGGCGCGAAGTAATAGGCGTATTTCCACTCGCTCTCGCGCAGGCACCGGACGTGGGCGGGGTTTTTGAAGATGGCCTGCTCATTGGCGGACTTGCCGATGGTGAACTCGACCTCCCAGTCCTGGTGGTAGATGATCTCGGAGCGCGCGGACGGCGAGCCGGGGTCGGCCAGCACCGGGGCCAGGTCCACCCCGGCCATGTAGTCCGGGTTGGTCACGCCGGTGAGGCTCACGAGCGTCGGCATCACGTCCACGTTGCTGGCGAAGGCCTCGGTGGTCACGCCCGCCGGGAGCCGGCCGGGCCACGAGAAAATGAGCGGCACGTTCATGACCTCCTCGTACGCGAAGCAGCCCTTGGTGCGCAGCCGGTGCGACCCGGCCATCTCGCCGTGGTCCGCCGTGAACACCACGATGGTGTTCTCGCGCTGGCCCGATCTCTCCAGGGCGGAGAGCACCTTGCCGATGTTCTCGTCCACGTCCTCCTGGCAGTGGATGTAATAGTCAAGGTAGCGCCGCCACGCGTCGGGGTCGGCGAGGTCCATGGGACCGCCCACTTTGGTGTAACGCTCCTGGTACTCGCGCTGGCACCCGGGCTTGCCCGTGAGGTCATCGCTCCAATTATTCGGCGCCGCCGCGGTCCTGATCTCTTTGAATTTCTGCTGCGGGTAATAACGCGGATACCCGCAGATGTCGTGTGGGTTCACCAGCGAGCAGACCAGCAGCCACGGGTCGTTCCGGTTCGACGGGGCGGAAAGCCACTCCACGGCCCGGCCCGCGTACATCGGGTCGAACGCGGCCCCGCAGTACGGCGGCCCGCCGAAATAGGCCTCCGGCGGCTTCCAGCCCTCGAAGCCGTAATCGCCCAGCGCGTCCTTTTGGTTGCGGTCGGCGCGGCGGGTCAGGTGCCACTTGCCGCGGTAGGGCGTGCGAAAGCCCGCGTTCCGGAACACGCTGCCGAGCGTCGGGATCCTCGGGTCCAGGCTCGGCTGAAGGTTGCCCTCCACGAAGTCGCAGTTGGAGTACATCTGGTTCTGCGTGGTGTAGGTCCCGGTCATCAGGCAGGCGCGGGAGGGCGAGCAAGGCACCGCGCTCACGAAGTGGTTCGTGAACGACACCCCCGCCGCCGCTAAGCCGTCAATGTTCGGTGTGTGCAAGAGCGGCGTCCAGCGCGGCATCCGCATCTGGTCCACCAGAATAATAAGCACGTTCGGCCGCGCCGGCGCCGATAAAACCTTGCCGGCGCTGAGCGCCAGGCCCGCGGCCGCCGCGCCGCTCTTAATGAATTCCCTTCTCCGCATCCCTTTCCCTCCTTGGGCCGCGCTCAATAATTGGCGAACACCGGCGATGAATACGCAATGTTCCCGCTCTTGAACTCGGCCCGGACGTAGTAATAATGTTTGCCCGGCGCAAACTCCGGGTCCTTCCATTCCCCCCGCGCCGGATTCGCGCCATCCGTGAACTCCGTATGCGCCTCTTGGCCGTCCTTTACCAACACCAGCGCCCGCACCGGGTCCGCCGCGTCCTCATTATACACCATGGCCCGGGCGAGCGGGGCATCGCTGATCCGCGGCTTCGACCCCATGAAATGATCGTCCAGGTAAAAGCGCACGTCCGCCCGGAGCATGGGCAGGCGGCGCGGCCGCTCCATGGGCGGGGGCGAAGTGTTCCAGGTCTCGATCAGTCGCAGCCCGCTGTCCATTGCCGTAGAGCGGCGCGCGAACATGGCGTCGAAAATGGCGGCCCGGCTTTTTTGCCCGGCCCACAGTCCGGTAACCACGTAGCCGATGCCGTTGGCGGTGTGGGTGTCGGAGGCGCCATAAGCGCCGAGCGGCGCTCCGGTGTCCAGGGCCTCGCGCCAGCACATGCACCATACGCTCTTCAGCCCGTGCCGGGGCCGCGCCTGATTGATGAGACGCACGGTGACGTAGGCGGCCTGGTCGGTAATGCTGCGCTCGCGCCCGCCCGGCGGCTCGTATTCGCCAAACGGCTTTTCCGCGAGCACGTGCAGGCTGGCCGCGTCGTAAAGGGGCTCCAGGGACTCGTCGTACTCCGCGAACTCGTTGCCGATCTGGTACATGTTGTGGGCCGTGACCAGGACGCGCGATTCCGGGGCCAGGTCGAACTTCTTCAGGAAGTGGTAGAGGTATCCGGTGGTCTCGCTCTTCTGCTTAGGCGGCCGGGACATGGCAAAGGTCTTCTTGTCGTTTCCCTCGAACACGACCACGCGGTGGCCCTGGCTCTGCGAGGTGAACTCGTAGGCCTGGAAGCAGATGAACTCCGGCCTGTTGAAGGCCTGGGGCAAAAAGGCGATGTAGGCCTCGAGACCCGGCGTGTTGCAGATGGTGAAGTCGTGGTCGGAGAGCGCGTAAAAGTCCAGGCGCGCGTAGTCGCGGGCGAAGTGGAAGTACCAGTCAGGGGGGTCGGCGCCGTCGCTCGACCAGGAATGGGTGTGCGTGTCGCCGAAGAGCAGCATCATGCTCCGGCCCTTGTCCTCCATGACCCGCGGCCCGGACTTCTCCCGCCGCGGCCACCCCTCGTCCCGCCGGTCCTCCGCCTCCGTGCCCGTGAGCTTTTGCCGCGCGCCGCCCGCCGGCAGCGGCGTCGCCCTGATCGTCCCCACCTGGCTCGCGAACCCGAGCCGCCGGGTGAAAACGCTGTCCCACACGCCCTCGATCCGGTCCGGGCCCGTGAGCGCCGCGGAGAAGTCCCGGATCATGTGCACCACGCTCCGGGGGGGCCCCAGCTTCATCCGGCGCGGCCGGGACCAGCTATCGCCGGTATAGGTCCGCATCTTGAGCTTTCCGACCAGGGTGTCCGTGCCCTCCCGGTAGCACACGTGCACGCGGTTCATGTCATCCACCAGGACCTTGGGGTGCCAGGTGCAGGAGTTCCGGGTGAGCCGGCCGGGGACGGCCGATTCCAGGTCCGCCGCCGACAGCGGCCACAACCACTTTTCGCCGTCAAAGCAGCGCGCCATGACCTGCCGGTGCGAGTCCATCTCCGTGAGCTCATTGCTCGCGCGCACCCACGCAAGCCACAGCCCGCCGTCTTGGTCCTCCGCCAAGTCCGCGCAACTGTCCCACCGGCCGCTCCCGGTCGCGCGCAGCTCCGGACCCAGCGCGCCGCCGGGCGCGAGCAGGCGCAGGTAAATGTCATATTGGTGGCCGCGGTAAGAGTCCCAGGCCACGGCCACCGCGCCGCCGTTCTTGCCCTTTTTGCGGGTCACGATCACCTGGGGGCGATAATTTGCGCCGGACTCGCTGATCTTGACCGGCTCGGTCCAGGCGGAGCCGCTGTACGTGGTCAGATAGATGGCGCCGTCGCTCCAGTCCTCGAACGCGATCCAGGCCGCGCCCGTGTCCGGGTCGAGCGCCACTGACGGATGCAGGGCCGGCCGGCCGCCGCCGGTGACCGGCATGGGTCCCGACCACTCGCCCTTGTCATGACAGGCCGCGAACACTTGCCATTGCCTGGTGTCCAGGTCACAGGCGCACCAGGCCGCGCAGGCCCGTCCGCTCCGGGCGGCGATCCGGGGATCGAGCTTGGCCTCCGCCTGGCCCGCGCTCACGTCAATAGGCTTGGTGTAGCGGCCGGCGGTCCGCGATTTCACCATGACCTTGTCAACCGCCCGGGTTACGCAGGCGGGCCCGAACTCGGTGCCGATCTCCTCATTAGTTACGTCCACCTGGAGCCAGCTCACCCAGGTCCGCCCATTTTCATGATCATGGGCTATGCGGCCCATCCTCCCGATGGCGCCTTCAAATGTTGAGACCTCGGCCCACGCCGGCCATGACCGTGCGTTCGCCAGCAGAACCGCGCCGCTTGTCGCGGCTATACTGCGGTTGATGAACAGTCTGCGGGAGATGGGTTTGTGGTTTGTGGTTTGTGGTTTGTGGTTAAGAGAAGAGCCTTGGTTGGAAGCGTTTTTTTTCATTTTCGGAGGTTCCGTTTTCCATTGGGCAGCGGCAAATCACGCCAATTTACTTCTTGTATTTTTGTCCGCTGAGGTCGCACTTTTTCAAATAATTGACAAAACCGGCCAGCAGGTTTTGGGCGGATTTTGCCATCCGTTGCAATTCTTCAAATTCCGGTTTCAAGATATAACCCTGATCCAGGGCGATGTAAAGCTGCGACTCTAATTCCGCGGCTGAACCCTTGGCGATGGATAGAAAATTTATCAATTCCTTTGAGCCGCCACGCCCAAAACCCTCGGCAATGTTCGACATGATGGATACGGATGCCCGCCGTATCTGATCCCTCAGGACAAAGTCCTTGGCGAAGCGGCCCGAACCCGAGCACTTGTAAACAGCGCGCGTAAGCTCACGCGCCTTTTGCCATGCTTCAATATCCTGGAACCGCTTAAGTGTCGCCATGCCTGTCTCTTTTCTTCAACCACAAACCACAAACTACAAACCACAAACCCCCTTAGCAGTAAAGTTTTTTCCGTTCCGGTTCCATTTCCTCGAAGACTATTGCGGCCTCTTCCGCCGGGAGCGAGTATAGGGAGCCGTCGGGGCGCTGGAGCACACATCCGGACTTATGGAGGAGCTTCAAGTTCGCGGCGGTCTGCTTTTTATCGCCGAAGCAGAGGATCTGGCAGTTGCCGCAGGTCATGTAGGTGGTCATGCCGGGCAGCGACGGATGGTGGTATCCGCCGGGCATGGGCGGGCGCTGGGCGTAGAGCGGCATGGAGCGGAAGAACTCCTTCGCCAGCTCCTCTTTGTTTTCGGGGAAGCGGAAGCGTCCGGGCGACCAGGTGGACCACTTGCCGGACCGGGCGAGCCCGCTGAAGCCGCCGCACACGAAGTGGCACAGGACCAGGTCCTTTCTCGCGGCGTGGGTGAAGGTATGGCCGCCGATGGTGACGGACGTTTCCTTGTCTTTTTCAAACATCCCGCCGGCGCAGGCGGAGACGCAGAGCTTGCACTGGTCGCAGAAGCTCTCGTCTTCCGGGATCGGATCGGTGGGTTCCAGCTCGGCCGTGGTGAGCGTACCGCCCAGGATGATGGCGGTGCCGAAGCCCTTGATCCCCACGTTTCCGGACCAGCCGAACGAGCCCACCCCCGAGCGCGCCGCCAGATAGCGGTGAGAGATGTCCGGGTGCATCTCGAGCTCCCACCCCGGCAGCTCCATGCGGTACTTCATGTTGGCGTTCAGGCCCTTGGCCGCGTGGCCCTCCTTCTTGAGAAAGTCGGCCAGCTCCCACGAGATTCCCTTGGAGCGCGTGTTGGTGGACAGGTTGTCAATCTCGTGCGGCCCCCGGTCCTCCTTGGCGAAAAACGCCCGGATGTGGTCGCGGTTCATGGGCAGGGCAAAGCTCACCGCCGACCGCGCGCCCTCCAACTTATAAGCGAGGTCAATGCTGGGCGGGCCGCCCGCCAGCGTCTCCGTGGTGGAAAACCCGACCTTGAGCGCGCCGCGCTCGAGCAGGAACTCCTCGATCAATTTGTTCAACGACATGACGTCCCCCCCTTTCCAAAATGATTACAAGAAAATATTGAGACAGAATTAACAGGATTTACAGGATTAGAAAACACCACCAGCTTTTTCATCTTCATCCTGTAAATCCTGTTAATCCTGTCTTTAAAATTTTTCACGATTTCAACTTCACGTCTTCGGGCAGCGGCGCCATCTCGCGGGCCTCCGCCTCTTCAAGCCGCGCGGCCATTTCCTGCTGCAATTTATTATAGCCGGGGTCACCGGCCAGGTTCCTGAGCTCGAGCGGGTCTTCCTGGAGGTCATAGAGCTCGAACTCGGAGGCCAGGTTGTCATCGAAGTAACGCGCGTATTTGTAGCGCCCGTCGTGGATGGCGCGGATCTGCATGGGCACGCCCTCGGCGGAGATGCCGGAGCGCGCGCCCAGCTTGGCCAGGGCGTTGTTGGAGCCGAGTTTCATGCCGAAGCCCATGAGCACGTGGTCGCGGACGGGCGCCGCGGCGGGGTCGCGCACGAGGGAGGCGATGCTGCGGCCGGGAAGATAATCCACGGGCGCGCTCACGCCGCACAGGTCGAGCAGGGTGGGGAAGACGTCGGGGTTGTGGCTGAGCGCGCTCGACTCGGCGCCGGCGTTGACCCGGCCGGGCCAGCGGAAGACGAGCGGGACGTTGTTGTTCTCCTGGTACACGAACGGCCCCTTGGCCTGGAGCTGGTGCGAGCCGCACATGTCGCCGTGGTCGGCGGTGAAGACGACAATGGTGTTGTCGCTGAGCTTGAGGCGGTCGAGCGCGTCGAGCAGGCGCTTGATCTGCTTGTCCACCATTTGGCAATAGTAGAGGTAATAGTCGAGGTAGCGGAGCCATACGCGCTCGGGCTCACTGGTTTGAGTTCCCATCAGCTTGCCGTAGCCCTCGCGGTAGACGGCCTGGATGCGGGGCTTGGTGGTGAGGTCGTCGTGGAAGTTGCCGGGGAGGCGGTCGGAGGCCCGGGGCACCATGATCGAGGGCGCGTCGAGGCGGCGGTAGAAGCAGATGTCGTGGGGGTTGATCAGAGAGCAGGTGAGGAACCATGGGGCCTTTTTGCCGTGGAGTCTCAGCCAGTTGATGGACTGCCGGGCGTAGCGGGGGTCATTCAGGGTGCCGTCGTGAGGGGTGCCCTGGTGGTCGGGTCCGTGCCAGGCCTCGAAGCCGTAGGCGGTGAGTCCGCGGCCGCGGTAGTCCCTGGGCTCGGTGAGGTGCCACTTGCCGAAGTAAGGCGTGCGGTACCCGGCGGCCGAGAAGCGGTGGGCTAGAGTGGGGATGCGGGGATCGAGGCTCGGCGACATGTTGAAGTTGACGTTGGTCTGAATGTTGTGCTGGGTGAGGTGCAGGCCGGTGAAGAGGCAGGCCCGGGAGGGAGAGCAGGGCACGGCCGACACGAAGTGGTTGGTGAAGGTCAACCCCTCCCGGGAGAGCCGCTCGAACCCGGGCAGCTCGGCCCCGGCCGGAAACCAGCGCGGCATCCGCCACTGGTCCACCAGCACCAGGAGCACGTTCGGCCGCTCGTCCGCCCGCCCGAGTCCGGGCACGCCCGCCGCGGCCAGCACCCCCGCGCCCATGCCGGCGGCCTTCACGAATTCCCTGCGCCCGATCCACCCGCCGCTCTTCTCCGCCATCTCCGTCCTCCTCTGACCAAAATCACAGTGCCTTCATACGCGCATGGCAAAAGAATTTGCCGCAGATGAACACAGATGAACGCAGATGAAAGACGGAAGAATTAAGAATCAAGAAATTGTGCTCCCGACCGGCCTCGCTTCTCCTTGCTTTTTAACTCTTCATACTCTTATCTGTGTTCATCTGCGTTCATCTGCGTTAAAAAAATCCCATGCTTCCCTTCAATCCGAGCGCTATCAAGTGAAAAACATGGCCAGCGACTCCGCCACCATGGCCGGCTTGTCCTCGCCCTCGATCTCCACCGTGTTCTCGGTCGTGACCAGCACCCGGCCGCCGCCCTTGTCCTCGACGCTCTTCAACACCGCGCGGTTGCGGATGCGCTTGTTCACCTTCACCGGGTTGATAAAGCGCAACTTGTTCAGCCCGTAGTTCACCGCCATCTTGAGTCCCGCCGGCAAGAGCGCGTTCTGCGCCCCGAAATACGAGAGCAGCGACAGCGTCAAATACCCGTGCGCGATGGTGGTCCCGAACGGGCCCTTCTTGGCCAGCTCCTCGTCCACGTGGATGAACTGGTGGTCCTCGGTGCAGTCGGCGAACGCGTTGATCCGCTTCTGGTCTATCTGGAACCACTGTGTCACCCCGACCTCCTTGCCCACGCTGGCCTTCATCTCGTCAACACTCATCAACTTCGCCATGGCACTCCTCCCTTTAGTTTACTTCCGTCCGCGCAAGCTCCGCGGCGCCGGTCCTTTCGTATTTATCACATCCGGCTCGCTGAGTCCACGCTTGCGCCGGCCCGTCAGACCTTGATTTCCATGCCGTCGCGGCCCACGATGATGTCGCCCTTGTAAATGCCGCTCATGCCCAGGACGAATATTCGCTCCATGGCCGCGTTTTCGGGGAGCGACGGCGCGAGGTGGGTGAGGACCAGCTTTTTCACCCCGGCGTCGCGGGCGATCTGGGCGACTTCATCGGTCATGGTGTGATAGGTGAGCATCTCCTCGGCCATGGCGGCCATGCGCTGGTTGGCGGGGCCGGCATTGGCTCTCATATTTTTGATGGCCAGCTCCGTCATTTTCCTGTTCGCGGCCTCGTGCACGAGAACGTCCGCGCCCTGGGCCATTTCCACCATCTTCGCGCATTTTTTGGTGTCGCCGGAAACCACCACCGACTGGCCCTTGTAATCAAAGCGGTAGCCCATCGCCGGGACCACGGGCGGATGCTCCACCTCGAACATGGTGATCTTGACGCCGTCCGCCTCGGACACCACGCCCGGGGTCTTCTCCGCAATTTCCGCCCGCATGGCGGACTCCGACCACTTATCGCCGTGGTGGGCCTTGCGGTATTTGTTGTCGAGCGCATAGGCGGAAAGCAAAGAGCCAATCACCTCTTTGACCCCGGCCGGGCCGATCACGGGCATGGGCTGGGCAACGCCGGCGATGCCGCGGTTGACCATAAGTTCGCCGAACTCGCCGAAGTGGTCCGAATGGAAGTGGGTGAATAAGACCATGGAGACATTGTTGAGCCCGGCGCCGACGAGGCGGGTGAGGAACCCCCGGCCGGTGTCAACCAGGAAGGTCTTGTCGCCGGCGATGACCAGGGTCGCGGCGCAGGCCCGGTCCGGATTGGGGATGGGAGTGCCCGTGCCGAGCAAGACCACGGAAAGCCCGGCGTTCGGGTCGAGCTTGCGGTCCTGAAAAGCCGCTCCCGGCTTGAGGCCCGGCAAGCCCGCGGCCCTTGACTTCCCCGGCTTGCCCAGCATCCCGCCGGCAACCAGCAGGCCCCCTCCCGCGCCGGCGGCCTTGAGCCACAACCGCCGATCAAAAGATGTCGGAGCCAAACTTTCCTGAGCTTTCTTTCCACCCTTGTTTCTTTTCATCTCTCTCTCCTGGTCTGTCCCTGATTATTTGCCTGATTCAAGCTTTTTCCTGGCGGCTTCCACCCAGGCGCGGTGCTCCTGGTCCAGTCCGGATTGGCCGTAGAGTTTAAGGAAGAGTTTTACCCCCGGACCGCTGATGGTCTCGTAGCTGGTGAACTCGCTCCCTCCGTCCTTCTCCTCGATCTTCCAGCCCAGGGTGATGTCCATTCCCGCCGGGCCGCCCCGGTACTCCAGCAACCGATTGGGCTCTGACTTGCTCAAGACGAGCTTGATGGCCGTGGGCGTCTTCTTGCCCCCGATCACGGGCCGGAATTTTACTTGGCTGTTTGGGGTCTGGCCATCTCCCTTGACGATTTGGGCCTTCTCCACCGCCGGGCACCAGTCGGCCCAGTGGTTGACGTCCGCGAGCAGCGCCCAGATTGCCGCCGGCGGGGCGATCACCATCCCGCTCTGCGAAGTGCTGATTTGATCAGCGGCCATCAGGGCCGAGATCGAAGCAAAAATGATGGCAAGAGTAATCAGCGCGCGTTTCATATTTTTCCTCCCATGAAAAATTGTATCGGACTCTCCTGGGAACAGGGCGTATCAGAGGAACACAGGCCGCACCCGTAAATATTGATCCGGTATTTGGCCTGATTGCGGGGCCAGCTCGAAACCACGTTCTGGCCGCACTTGTTTTTATCGTGTCCCTTTTCGGAGATGGCGCCCACCGGGCAACGCTGGGAGCAGATAAGGCATCCGCCAAAATGGTGTTGGAGGCAATGATGCCGATAGTGCGGGGCCCGGTCGCGATTGGGCTTGAGCGGCAAGGCGACGGCCACGGCTCCCGAGCGGTGGGCCGTGCCTTTTTCCGAGATGAAGAGGTCGCTCATGCCGAAGCTGCCGAGGCCCGCGGCAAAGGCCAGGTGGCGGAATGACCAGTTCGAGGCGTAGCCCACGGCCGTGTTCCTGCTGGTCTTGAATTGGGGCATCATGTCCGGGGCCGCGGCCAGGATGCCGTAGCGGGCCAACTCGGTAATGAGAGCCATCTGAACTTTCCGGGTGAACAGGCCGCCCAGTAGACGGGCCTGCGCCCAGCGCGACGAGCACCAGCGCTTTTCCGAGGCGTTGCTCGCCACGATCGGATCGGCAAAGGGCAGGATGAAAGAAACTACTCCGATCTGCTCGGCCGGAGGCGCTTTTAACCCCTGGGTCCCGGCGGCCATGGCCATGGCCTCGTCCGGGGTGAGGTGGAAAGGGCCGATGATTTTTTTGTATTCAAGAAAGAGCGGGTCCGGCCCGGCCGAGAAACCGACCAGAGCGTCCTGATAAATTTTCTCGCCCGGGAATTTGTCCTCCATCGAGTTGCCGGCATCATTTTTCACGAACTCCGCGATGAACTCCGCGATCCACCGCTCATCAATCCCGGCGCCGTTTTCATGGCCCAGCGGCGGCAGGGGCTGGGCGGAGAATCTTCCCGACAGCTCGCCGAACGAAGATTCATACCCGCGCCGATCCAGAGCGGCACATCCGCTCACCAGTGCGGCCCCCATGCCTGCGGCGGCGGTTCCTGATGACCTGATAAAATCGCGACGATCAATAAGACCATGCTTCATAACATTCTTCCTGGAAACCCCAGTTTAATTTCCCGGAATCGATATCGAGTTCTAATCCAGTTCGGAGCAAATCGCGGCTAAAGAGTCGGCGTCAGCTTGAAGCCTTTCGGGGCGAAGCTCCATGGAAACCGGCGAAAGACCATCTTCAATCATCCGGGCTTCATCGATTGTCAACTCGCCGCGCTCGCTTGCCCGCTCGATCGCGTTGCGTGACTGCCGGATCAACACCTGGATTTGCTTCAAGTCCGCATCTACAGACGCTGGACATTCCCCTCTGATGCGCTCGGCGTTTTGAGCCCTCGCTTGAGCGGCGCAAAGCGCGTCTCTGGCCAAGGGTTTGAGAGCTTTTGCCCGGTACTTGCCGATTCCTCCCGTGATCGGCGCGGTGGAAAAGGGGAAAAGGAAATGCGCGATGGCGCGACGAACGGGAAGATGGCCAATATAAACCGAGCCGTCCGGTCCCACGCAGGGAGCGGCCGCGGATTCCTCGCGACCTTCCGCGAAGTAGCGAATATGGCCGGTTTCCCGATCCAATAGGCCAACTCCAACCTTGAGGGGAAAAATATTAACGCCGACCCCGGCATGAAAGACAACCCCGTTGGCAGCGATGGTTCCGCCCATCAGGTTTACGCCTTTTTGCCCGGGCCTGGTCTCGTACATGTTCAGATCGGAGCGCCAGGCTATTTCGCCGTGATCCCCCTTATCTATCACTTTGACGATGTATTTGAGGGTGGGCGCATACAGCTCGCCATTGTCCGCCGCCACCGATATGGACGCCACGATCTGCTCGCCGATATCAACCGACCAGATCTGCTTGCCGGCCGCCGTATCAATGGCGAGAAGCTTCCCGAAACTGTCTCCAATGTAAATTCTCGATCCATCGGCATTGAGTGATGGAGTCGAGCTGGTGCCGCCGGCGAAAGAAAGATGATACTTTTCCTCAATGCCGATACTGCCGTTGTTCGCTTTGGCCTCTAAAGCGTAGATGGCGCCATCTTCGGAGATCCCGTCCAATTTTCCGTCCTCTTCGTCGGGAGCGGTGGCCGCCACGAAGATCCGACCGGAGTGCGCATCAATCGCAAAATAATTGGCAACCTTGATCCCGCCCCCAAGAATTGTCTGAATCAGGGAGTTTCTTACCGGGATGCCCGCTATCTTGGCGGGCGGCGATTTCTCCCCGGGGACCCGGTAAGGCTTGGCAAGAAGAGGCTTGCCCGTCTTCCGGTCCAGCAGATAGACATGGCCGTCTCCAGGAACCCCGATCAGCGCATCCAACTGGGGATGATAGTTCAAGCCGAAACAATGAATTCCGATGCTTTTATCTTCCGGGAGGGGGTCGGGAAGCCCGGTCCGCACGTCCCATAAAATCGTCCCGTCGGTATGGACGGCCAATGCACGTTCGTATGTCCCGACGTATACGATCTGCTCCCCGGGATTTTCAGGGTCGTTCAATACCAGAGGCGCGCCGGCGCCATTTATATTCCGGCCCTTGATCGCCCACCGCCTGGACCCATCTTCGGGCGCGAGCGAGACCAGAAGCACCGGCTCGTCCGACGCATTGGGAGTGAAATAGAGATTCCCTTTTTCATCAAAGGTCGGGCCTTCGATGACATACATTTTCTCCTCGGCCACCCAGGCCAATTCCAAAACCGGCGGTACGGCCACCGCGACTTCATCCGCATTGTGCGTATCGGCGTGAAAAGTGCGGGAATAGCCGGTGGGTGCATCCAAGATCGGGTTGGTGGTGACGGCCGGGCGACAACCCTCAGGCTTCCAATCAGTCCTTGGTGAAAGATCGAAAGGCTTAAGCTCGGGATTGCCGAGACACATGACCAGCATCCCTGCCAAGGCCAGTTGAATCTTTCCGGACATCTCATCAAACTCCTTCCATCAGGTGAATAGTGTCGAAGTTCTCGGCAATGCGAAGATAAACCGCGTCAGCTCTCATTCGCTTTTCCCGCGGTTCTCCAAGGCTACCTTTTTATAGAGTTCGCGAGGTCCGGCATAAGGCTTTTCCCTTTCCACTCTTTTCAACCTGAGCGCTTCCTGGTCGCAAGCCAGGGCGCAGACCCCGCAGCCCATGCATTTGTCGGCGTCCACCACCGCGCGGCCCAACCCTTCATCGAGCGAGATGGCCTTGAAAAAACACCGGTCCACGCACGTTCCGCACATGACGCAGTCTTCATTCGATTCGGCCACGAAATTGGAGGGGGCAACCGCCTCCGGGTTCTCCCACCGCGTCCGGCCCCGCAGTTGCGAACAACAGCAGTCGCAGCACAGGCAGATCACCGTATGGCCCGCGTCCTCGTAGTTCTCCGTGGTCCCCACCAGCCCGAGCTCCTGCATCTCGTCAAAATATCTCTTGGCCTCCGGGGCCGTGACCTTCTTCCCGATCCCCAGGTTCTCGAAATACAGCGCCGACGTCTCCATCATGATGCACGAGCCGAGCGGATACTTGTCCCTGCACTCCCGGACGCCCAGCTTCTCCGTCCGCGTCCGGCACGGGCAAGACACCAGCCTCAAGTTCTTCACCGCGTCAATGATCTGGTGCGCCTCCTCCGTGTCCAGCACCGTCTGGCCGTTCTTCACCGCGCGCCGCACCGGGATCACCCGCATGATCTGCGTGCCCTTCCTCGAGCTCTCATAATAGCGGTAGAAGCCGTCCTTGATGAAGAACTCCTGGTAGAGCCTGCCCGCTGCAATATCATCCGCGCCCAGCTCCGGCCGGAACTGGTGGTTGTTCAGGAGCAGGGGGATCATGGGCAGGGCATAGTTCGCTCCGAAGCCCATCACCCTGCCCTTCTTGGTGAGCGGCGCGAGAATGGCCTCCACCTCTTCCACGCTCTTTCCCGAGGCCGCGGCCAGGTCGGCCGCGGACGTGAACTTCATGCCCATCTTCAGGTGCTGCACGAGCTGGGCCTGCTCCGGCGTATAAACGAGCTTAAGGAACTTGATGAACGCCTCCGAGAACCCGGCCCCGCCCCGGGGCGCGGTCAGCGGCCCCTGATCAATATTACGCGCGATGCGCAGAAAAATTTCATCGCTCATTGCATCTCCTTCCCTCTTTGGCTTCCCATTAAGCTTCTATCCCGTTCCGCCCGATTTCTGCGGCGGGAGTTTCCCGGGCCTGATTTTTTTCCAGCGCTCTCCCGCCGGACAGACGCGCATGCACTCGATGCAGTGGTCCACGTCGGTGATGGAGGTCTGGCCGAACTCGACCAGGATATCGCGCCGCTTCCGGTGCTGCCCGAGCATTTTCAAATAGGCGGGCCATTCGCGGAGGCTCGCGGGAGGGAGCTTGTTGAAACCGTAGGTCCAGTAAGCAAAACAGGGGTCAACGCTGTACTGGCCGCCGTTCAGGGCTCTGGAGGGACAGGCCCGCTCGCACTTGTCGCAGCCCTTGATGCACAGGTCGAGATCGCGGCGCGGGTCCGGATCGAGCGGGGCCTCGGTGATGATCCCGCACAGCCGCTGGTGCGGCCCGAACTCGGGCGTGAGCAAGAGGTTCGAGCGGCCGATCTGGCCCAGGCCGCAGCTTACGGCGGCGTGCTTGAGGGACAGGTGGCCGAGCACGCGGGTCTGCCTGAACTTTTTGCCCGTATCGGGATTGATTTTAAAGATCTCGACCGGCTTGTCCGCCGAGATGGGCAGGCTTAAGTATCCTTGCCGCTCCAGCTCGCGGCCCACTTCCTCCGCGGCCTGGTCGAGCAGCCGCGAGGTCTGCATCTTGTTCCGGGTCCAGAGCATGATGTCGGGCGAATACACCGCGCCCAGGCTATGGGCCACGGCCATGACGATCACGCTCTTTGCGGAAGGCATCAGCTCGGCCGCGGGCCGTGGCGGACTGGCGAGGATCAGATCCCCGGCGGCGGCGATCCCCACCAGGTCAATTCCCCGCGACCGGATGTAGTCCTTTATCGCCGCCGCGCTTGCTTCCATTTATCTCACCCAATCATCGGGAAACCCGGCAGAGGTTTCAGTTGGCGCTGTCCTTGTGTCCCTTGAGTTTCAGCTCCACCGCCTTTTTCAGCCTGCGATCATATAATATACCACCGGCCACCGACTTGAGCTCGATGCCGCCGTAATACTGGTGCCACATGATCGTCGAGGCCACGAAATCCTTGATCGTGTCCGTGGCCGGGACCTTGGGCATATATTTCCTTCTCATTTCGCACGCCTTCTCGTAGGTGTCAACCACGGTGACCTCGTTGTCGGGTCCGGGGACCACGAACCCGCCTTCCTGGAGCAGGCCATAGCGTTTCTGGCATTCCGGGAGAGTAGGCCCGCACACCAGGGCGCACTGGCCGCAGGTCAGGATGCGCTCGTTCTTGAGCAGGCCCGGGCTTTTGATGTCCAGCTCACGGGCGAACCACTTGAGCTTCTGGAAGCGCTCGGCCTCGCTCTCGATCTCCTCGACCTCATCGCAGTAGCCTTCGATAAATTTCTCCGGCTGCAGGGTCATGGCGATCTCGCGGATAATGGAATACCTCGGGGTCGAGTCTCCGGCCAGAAGTCCCTCCTTGAATAAGGTATAGCGCATTTTGGCCCTGGCATCGGGATCGGGCTCATGGTCAACCCAGTCCTCGATCCAGCGCGTGCCCCAGGTGGTCCAGTTCTTGTCCCGCGACAGCGAGTGCAGCCCGAAGCAGGACGCGTTGCAAAGGTCAATGTTCCGGCGCTTGCCGCGCGGGTGGAGCTCGCCGTTGAGCAGGACGTATTCCTCCTGCTTGGCCTCGAACATTCCGGCCACGCAGGTCTTCTCGCACAACCGGCACTTGTTGCACCAGCCGTCAATGAAATGGCGCGGCGAGTAGCGCGGCCCGTCGCTCGCGAGCTCGGCCGCCGTGACCACGGTGCCCAGGTACATGGCCGCGCCGTACTCCTCGGTCATCACGTTGCCCGACCAGCCCTGGGCCGCCAGCCCCGAGGCAATCGCCCCGAAACGGTGCGAAAAGGACGGATGAGTGGCGAAGGCGTCCGGCGAGCGGCGATAGGAATTGTTGGAAGGCACCGCCCGCGCCCGGTGGCCCAGCGACTCGAGGTAGCCGGCCAGGCCCGAGGCGATGCGGTGGAGCCGGGTGTTCATGCGGGTCTGGTCCAGGTTGTGGTGCAGGTGCGACTTCTTGCCCAGGAACTTGTAGATCGCCTCCGCGTCCATGGGTATGGCCATGGACACAATGGACCGCGCGCCTTTCATGGTGTAGGTGGGATCAAGGGAAGGGGGCCCGGAAAGCCGCTCCGGGCCCGCGATCCCGCAAATCTCGACCCCATGGCCGCGCAAAAAATCCTTGATCTTCCCTTCCAGGCTCGCCATGTACTTACCCCCCATCACAGCGCCGGAATGACTAAGCCGACTGCCGCTCAATGAATTTTACGAACGTAAAAAATACTAGCCCATTCCCATTCCTTTGTCAAGAAATATTTTTATCAATAAAATTCAGTGCTGTCCAAAATAAACGGACCGGAGAACCGCCAAGCCATCATGAATAAATAGGTCAGTGGCCTCACCGAGCGTGATGGGTTAGCATCAGCTCATTTACAAAATTAATTGAAAAGGAGGACCACTGACCATGAGTA
>DATKZS010000046.1:0-48198 GCA_035527835.1 bacterium | reverse complement strand
AGGATCGCCAAGTAAATCATGATGTTTCTTCGCGGCCCGGCAAAGAACAGCTCCGGAGCGTTGGCCCCAACCGGCTTGGCGGACCGGCCGACGGGAGCGCCAAGCAAAAAACATTCGCACCCAAGCCCTCTTAAAATCGTGTTTAAAAATAATCCTTGGCGCTCTTGGCGTCTTGGCGGTTCTCCGGTCCGTTTATTTTGGACAGCACTGAGCTATTTTATTTACTACCGTTACTTTTCGCTGCTTCCTCCAGAAATAATTTAGACATCATTGGGTTCAGCTCCAGGTGGCTGGTCCGCCCCCGGCTCGGCCTCGGGATTGCTCCTTGGCCTGACGGAGCATCCCCGGCCAGGGGAGATGCCGGGCCGAATTCTTTTTATTAAATACATAATTGTAGGAAGAGCAAATAATAATTACATAAAAGTAATTAACTACCATAGTCGCGGAATCGCCTTTAACGGGGCAGCCTGTTGAATCTGTTGGAGTTATTGTGGCAGGCCGCGCCTGGCACGCCGCTTGCTGCTTTGCTTACTACGGTCGAGCTGACCGCCGGGCGGCGGGGCGAAGAAAACGGAGGTGGAGGATTCGATGATTAATGCGGGCGACACGGCGTGGGTATTGGCGTCATCGGCCCTGGTGTTGTTCATGACGCCGGGGCTGGCGCTGTTTTACGGGGGCATGGTGCGGCGCAAGAATTTTCTGTCGGTATTGATGCAGTGTTTCATCCTGATGTGCGTGGTCACGCTGCAGTGGGTGTTGATCGGGTACTCGCTCTCGTTCGGCCCGGACGTGGGTGGCGGCTTCATCGGGGACCTTTCCTGGGCCGGTCTCAGGGGGGTGGGAATGGTGCCGTCGGAGCATTATGCCACGACGGTCCCGCACTTGGCGTTCATGATTTTCCAGTGCATGTTCGCGGTGATCACTCCCGGCCTGATCATCGGGGCCTTTGCCGAGCGGATCAAGTTCTCCGGTTACCTGGTGCTGATGCTTTTGTGGTCCACGCTGGTTTACGACCCGGTTTGCCACTGGGTGTGGTCGGCGGACGGGTGGCTGGCCCATCTGCACCTGATGGACTTCGCGGGGGGCACGGTGGTGCACATCAACGCGGGGGTGGCGGCCTTGGTGATGGCGCTGTTGATCGGAAAGCGGGTGGGCTACAAGAACCAGCCGTTCACGCCGCACAACCTGCCACTCGTTGTGGTGGGCACGGGGATTTTGTGGTTCGGGTGGTTCGGGTTCAACGCGGGGAGCGCGCTCGCGGCGAACGGGCTCGCGGCCAATGCTTTTGTCACCACCAACGTGGCGGGCGCGGCGGCGGGCCTGGCCTGGACCCTGATCGAATGGCGGCACAACGGCGCGCCGACGATGCTGGGCGCGGCCACGGGGGCGATCGCGGGCCTGGCCGCGGTGACCCCGGCCTGCGGGTTCGTGGGCCCGATGGCGGCGATCGTGATCGGGGTGATGGCGAGCGTCCTGGGGTTCCTGGCGGTGGCGTACCTGAAGCCGCGGCTGGGTTATGACGACTCGCTGGACGTTTTCGGGGTGCACGGGATCGGCGGGATGTGGGGCACGCTGGCCACGGGCATTTTCGCGCAGGCGGCGATCGGCGGGACGGACGGGCTGCTGTTCGGGAACCCGCGCCAGCTTTTGATCCAGCTCGCGGGGGTGGCGGCGACCGTGGTCTATTCGGGCGTGCTCACCTTCGTGCTCTACAAAGCGGTGGACGCACTGATCGGGATGCGGGTGCAGGAGGACAGCGAGGTCATGGGCCTGGACATCAGCCAGCACCGGGAGGCGGGTTATACGGTTCTGGAATAAGGTTAAGAGGAGACAAGACATGAAGTATGTCGTGGCCATAATTCAGCCGCACCAGTTGGACAAGGTGAGGGATGAGCTGAAGAAGGCGGAGGTGAACCTGATCACGGTGACTCCGGTGCTGGGGTGCGGCCGGCAGCAGGGCCATACCGAGGTGTACCGGGGCATGGAGGAAATGGGGAACCTGCTGAAGAAGGTGAAGATCGAGATCGCGGTGACCGACCCGTTCCTGCAAACGACGATAGACGCGATCGTCCGGGGGGCGC
Source organism: bacterium (assembly GCA_035527835.1). Lineage (GTDB taxonomy): Bacteria > RBG-13-61-14 > RBG-13-61-14 > RBG-13-61-14 > DATKZS01 > DATKZS01. Next base: position 46,117 of record DATKZS010000046.1, on the reverse strand, counting down.
GGACCGGGAAGATCGGGGACGGGAAGATTTTCGTCTTGGAGCTTCCGGACTGCGTGCGCATCCGGACGGGCGAGATGGGGAGCGCGGCGATCGGGTGAGCAGGATGAAGCGGTGTTTTTAACGCAGAGGCGCGGAGAACGCAGAGAATATTTATTTTTTCAGCGTCCTCTGTGACTCAGCGCCGCCAAAAAACATTATGGAACAGGAGCGATTTCACGGGAACTCTCGGCGGAGAAGGGAGGGGGGACGCCATGACCACGGAACTCAGGCTGATTCAAGGCGGACCTGATGAAAAGGGCCGCGAGCCTCTCGAACCAGAGGAGCGGCTCCGGGTCTTCAGGAGGATGGCGGCGACGATGGCTCGGGACGCGCTCTCGGCGTGGTCGGACGTTTACCGTGAGTTCGAGGGCAAGGTGGCCTCGGGGACCAGTCACGGGCGAGGCCAGGAAGGGCTTCAAGCCCGAGTGCGGGTGGCCCGAGTTCCTGGAGCGGACGTGGCTCCTGGAACATCACCTCGACCACCTGAAGCGCATCCGTGAAGGCAGCGCCTGATGAAACCAAAAGAAGTGGACCTGACTACCCGAATGTTGTTTATTGAATGGATTTCCTACATAAAAGTAGGTTGACATCGGGGCCAAACTGAACTGGCTTATTGAAACCCTCGTGAATTCGCGCGCTTGGTACAACGCGGGGTGATTGGCACGCCGCTTGTATATAACAATAGGCCGGAAACGGCCCCAAATCACTCAAGGAGGAGTTGGCAATGGGTATGGACAGAGAAGCGGTATTGAAGATCGTCAAGGACAAAAACGTCAGGTTTATCCGGCTGTGGTTCACTGACGTTCTTGGCGTGCTGAAGAGTTTCGCGATCACGCCGGGAGAGCTGGAGCTAGCGTTCGAGGAGGGGATGGGGTTCGACGGTTCCTCGATCGAGGGCTTCGCGCGCATCCACGAGAGCGACATGGTGGCGAAGCCCGATCCCTCGACCTTCACCATCCTGCCGTGGCGCCCGCAGGAGCACGCGGTGGCGAAGATGTTCGTGGACGTATTGAACCCGGATGGGTCGCCATACGCGGGGGACCCGCGCTACGTGCTGAAGCGGAACTTGAAGAAGGCCGCGGACCTGGGTTACACCATGTATTGCGGGCCAGAGCTGGAATACTTTTATTTCAAGGACTCGAAGGGCACGGAGACGCTGGACCAGGGCGGCTATTTCGACCTGACCCCGCTGGACGTGGCCTCGGACCTTCGGCGCGACACCATCCTGGCGCTGGAGAGCATGGGCATCAAGGTCGAGTACAGCCACCACGAGGTCGCGCCGAGCCAGCACGAGATTGACATGCGCTACCAGGAGGCCCTGTGCATGGCCGACTCGGCCATGACCTACCGCCTGGTGGTGAAGGAGATCGCGCAGAAGCACGGCGTTTACGCGACCTTCATGCCCAAGCCCATCTTCGGCCAGAACGGGTCGGGCATGCACGTGCACCAGTCTTTGTTCAAGGGCGAAAGGAACGCGTTCTTCGACGGCAGTGACAAGTACAACCTGTCCAAGGAAGGCAAGTCTTACATCGCGGGCGTGCTCAAGCACTCGCGCGAGATCTGCCTGTTGGTGGCGCAGTGGGTGAACTCGTACAAACGGCTGGTGCCCGGCTACGAGGCCCCGGTTTACGTGTCGTGGGCGCGGCGCAACCGCTCGGCGCTCGTCCGCGTTCCCATGTACAAGCCGGGAAAGGAAAAGGCCACGCGGATCGAGGCCCGCTTCCCGGACCCGGCGTGCAACCCGTACCTGGCTTTCGCGGGCATGCTCGCGGCCGGACTCAAGGGCATCAAGGATAAGTACCCTCTGCCGGAGCCGGTGGAGGAGGACATCTTCAAGATGAGCGAAGCCGACCGGGCCAAGGTCGGCATCACCTCCCTGCCCGGCAGCCTGGGCGAGGCCATCGCGGAGGCCGAGAAGAGCGCGCTGGTCAAGGAGACGCTCGGCGACCACGTGTTCAACAAGCTGATCGAGAACAAGAAGATCGAGTGGGACCGGTTCCGCATCCACGTGACCGACTACGAGCTCACACACTACCTGCCGATCTTATGAAGCGGCGGCGAGGGGTCAATTTTATAATTGCAACTCCTCCAAATATAGTTGCTGATTAAACCCTGGCCGCAGCGGGCAGGGGCGTGGCGTGCTACGCCCCTGCCTTGCCGTGTCCACGCCACCAGAACCAGGCAATGAAAGCGCTCCGCCTCATCCATTCGGAGACCGAAGGCGCCGGCACCATCGGCGATTACCTCGCCTCCATCGGTGCGTTCGTGGAGAACGTGGCCCTTTACGCGGGGGCCCCGGTCCCGCCGGACGCCTCGGCCTACGACTTCATAGTGTCCATGGGCGGACCCATGAACGTTTACGAGGAAGAGATGTACCCGTTCCTCAAAACGGTCCTGCAATGGCACGAGGACACGTTCGATCCGCCGGCGGGCGCCGTGCACCTGGCCCGCTCGGAACTGTGCCCGCGCCAGGCCTTCAGGTGCAAGAATTCGGCGGCTCTCCAGTTTCATCTCGAGGTCAATCATGCTATACTCTCGGCTTGGGTTTCCGAGCTTAGGCAGGAGAACCAGATCCTGGAGAAATTTCCTGAATTCAATCCCGGTCTATCCCGCTCGGCCCGGCAAATTTACGAAAATTTTTTCGCCGACACCCCCGACAAAAGGTGATCCGCATGCGGATGCTCTTTGATCCGGCGCGGGCCTCGGCAAGAGGGAGACGGTCTTGATGGTCTCTCTTTTTTATAAATGGTTCATCATGCCGCGAGGCGGCGCCCTGAAATCATGAATTTTCTTTCTTGGACAGGATTGACAGGATTTACAGGATGAGAAAAAGCAAAAAGGGCATTCCGAAAATCCTGTAAATCCTGTTGATCCTGTCCGGAAATTTTCTGAATATGTAAACTTTCTCAACGGGGAGGATGGACAAGCTCATGAGCGCGGTTTTCGAGCCGGAGGTGGTGGTGCTTTATTGCCAGCATTCCACGGAGCCGAGCGTTAACCTGGCCAACTCGAACCGGCGCCTGCCCGGGTGCCTGGCGCGCTTCGTGATCATGCCCTGTTCGAGCAAGGTGGAGATCGAGTACCTGGTGAAGATCCTGGAACAGGGCGCGGACGGCATCCAGGTGGTGGGCTGCCCGGAGCGGGCGTGCCGCTTTCTGGTGGGCAACACCAAGGCGGAGAAGCGGATTGACCGCGTGCGGGGGATGCTCGAGGAGATCGGGTTCGGGGTCGAGCGGGTGGGTATGGTCCGGGCCTCCGGCCTGTCCATGGACCAGCTCATGGAGCACGCCCGCAAGCGGGCGGACGCGGTGCGCGAGCTCGGGCCCAACCCCATGAAAGCGGACCGCAAGCGCGGAGGATGATGGAAAGCCGTGGATGAGATCAACGAGATTCTCGAACGGGTATATGACTTGGCCCAACAGGTCTATGAGTTAGTGGAAGAGGTTTTCAACCTGTTTCCTTTCCGGCTGGGGGCCCGGAAAAAAATCTGATCAGGTGAAAGAGGATGCCCAAGAAATACCATGTAACGGTGCGGACCCTGGCGCCCCGGCACTCGCCGGTGTCCAAGTACGCTTCCTTCGAGACCACGCGGTGCCTGAACTGCCGGCGCTGCGTCAAGTACACGGCCTGCGTGTATAACGCGTATGACAAGCGCGCGTTCGACCCGGAGCAGGTGCAGGACACGCTGGACTTTAACTGCGTGATGTGCTTCCGCTGCGTGCAGGAGTGCAAGAACAACATCCTGACGCGGGCGCCGAACCCGCGGTTTACGCGGATGGGCGACGACTACTGGACGGCGGACACCATCGCGCGGATCTGGAAGCAGGCGGAGACCGGCAAGATCCCGGTGTCGGGCGCGGGCTACCGCGGGCCGTTCTGCGGGCCGGGCTTCGACCAGATGTGGACGGACATGTCCGAGATCGTGCGTCCGACCCGCGACGGCATCCACGGCCGCGAGTACATCAGCACCGTGATCGAGCTGGGCCGGAAGCCCGAGCGCCTCGCGTTCGATAATGACGGCAACCTGCTCACCGAGCCGCCGCCCTTTTTGGAGATCTCCATCCCGCTCGTGCTCGACATCCCGCCCTTCGGCTTCATCGGAGAGGGCACGCGGCGGGCCATGGCCATGGCCGCCGGCAAGCTGGGCACGGTGGCGGTGGCCACCGCGGAGGAAGCGGCCGGCGTGCTCGCCGAGTTCAAGGACCGGCTGATCGTGCGCCTGGATCCGGAGCGCGACGACGCTCTGGCGGCCAAAGGCGCGGCGCTCATCGAGCTCATCTATTCGGATGGGACCCCGGGCCGGATCGCGGCGCTCAAGAAAGCGGACCCCGCGGCCATCGTCTCGGTGCGGCTCGTGCTTGACGAGAACGCGGCCCAGCGGGCCCTTGCGCTCACACGGCAGGGCGCGGACGTGATCCACCTCCACGCCGGGCCCCAAGGCAACGGGCTCGGGAAGAACGAGGACAAGTTCATCACCACGCTGGTGCGGGAGGTGCATCTTCAGCTGGTGGCGGAATCGCTGCGCGACCAGGTCACCCTCCTGGCCAGCGGCGGCATTGGGCTGGCCGAGCACGTGGCCAAGATCATCATCTGCGGCGCGGACGGGGCGGGCATTGACCTGGCCATGCTGGCGGCCTTGGAGTGCCGGCTGTGCCCGGACTGCGAGGAGCAGGCGGAGTGCCCGGTTGAGCTGGACACGGTGGAGGAGCAGTGGGGCGCGCAGCGGATCGTGAACCTCGTGGGGGCGTGGCACTCGCAGCTCATCGAGGTGATGGGCGCGATGGGCCTGCGCGAGGTGCGGCGGCTGCGGGGCGAGGTCGGCCGGGCCATGTTTTTCGAGGATCTGGAGCGGGAAACGTTCGCGCCGATTTTCGGCGAGCGCAAGGCCGCGGCGCTCTCTTCCGGCAACCCCGGCTGGGACGCGGCCAGGCGCGCGGAAGAGCCGGCCCCGGCCCCGGTGCCGCCGCCGCCGCGGCCGGCGGAATATGCGGAGCCGCCGGAAGGCGCGCAGATTACCAGGTCGCGCTACCGGAACCGTCTGAGCAAATACAAGGTAGTGTTGACCAACGACTGCAATCAGTGCGGCAAATGCGTAGAGGCGTGCCGGTACGGGGTGCTGGAGAAGCATGGCGGGTTCATGGCCACTCCGCGCTCGGACCTGTGCCGGGGCGCGGCGGTGTGCAAGTCGCAAGGGTCGTTGTGCATTGACGCGTGCCCGGTGGACGCGATCCGGGTGGGCCTGAACCCGGAGTGGAACTCGTTCGGCGACCCGCGCTGGACCTCGGACCTGATCGTGAGCACCTGGCTCCAGGCCCAGACCGGGATGCCGCCCGTTGACTCGGGTCTGGAGTATAAGGTGGGAGCTTCGGGCGGCGGGTTCGACCGCTTGGAATTCGCGTTCCCGGCCGAGCCGCCGGAGCCGTCCATAAAGTTATCGGACATTGACCTCAGCATCCCGCTGAACCGGCGGGGCGACGAGCGGCCGGAGGTGACGATCGGGATGCCGGTGTACGGTGGCGGGATGAGCTTCGGCTCGATCAGCCTGGCCACCATCATCTCGCGGGCGCGCGCCTATCAGTCCATCAACTCGTTCACCTGCACCGGGGAGGGCGGCTACCCGGACGCGCTCAACCGGTACGACGACCACGTGATCACGCAGGTGGCGACGGGGCTGTTCGGGGTGCGGGAGGAGACGATCCAGCGGGTGCGGATCGTGGAGTTCAAGTACGCGCAGGGGGCGAAGCCGGGCCTGGGCGGGCATCTGCTCGGCGACAAGGTGACGCCGGCGGTGGCGAAGATGCGGGAGGCGGTGGAGGGGAGCTCGCTGTTCTCTCCGTTCCCGTTCCACTCGGTGTACTCGGTGGAGGACCACAAAAAGCACGTGGACTGGATCAAGGTGATCAACCCGCGGGCGCTGGTGTCGGTCAAGGTCTCGACGCCCTCCGACGTGGAGATGGTGGCGGTGGGCAGCTATTACGCGGGCGCGCACATCCTCCACCTCGACGGGTCGTACGGCGGCACCGGCGCGGCGCCGGACATCGCCAAGAAAAACATCGCCATGCCCATCGAGTACGCGATCCCCAAGGTCCACCGCTTCTTGATCGAGGAAGGCGTGCGCGAGCAGATGACGCTCATCGCCTCCGGCGGGCTGCGCACGGCCTGGGACGTGGCCAAGGCCATCGCGCTCGGCGCCGACGGCGTGGTCATCGGCACGGCCGAGATGGTGGCGCTGGAGTGCATCCGCTGCGGCAACTGCGAGAGCGGACGCGGCTGCCCCCGCGGCATCGCCACCACCGACCCCGAGCTCTCCACCATGTACGACTCGAACTGGGGCTCGCGGCGCCTCATCAACCTCTTCCACTCCTGGAGCCTCCAGCTCCGCGAAATTCTATGGCGGCTCGGCATGAAGAGCATCCGCGAGCTCACGGGCCGGAGCGACGTGCTCGTGCACCTCGACTATCTCGAGAAATCGGCGTGAGGGTGGGAAAAATGATTTCAGACCGCGACCGGATCGTTCGGAACATCATCAACTCCAGGAAAGCGCTGATTGCCGGGCTGCCGCCCGTTCCCCGCGCCAAGTCGGCGGAGGAGGGAGGGTGCGGCGTGGTCGGGTTCGCCACGAGCGTGCCGGTGGGCGGCCGGCACATCTTCGAGCCGTGCATCCAGATGCACAACCGGGGCAACGGCAAGGGCGGCGGCATCGCCGCGGCGTGCCTCGATCCGGAGCAGCTCGGGGTGGACCAGAAGACGCTCAACGACGACTACGCGCTTCAGATCGCGCTGCTCGACCCATCGGCGGAGGGCGAGATCGAGAAGGAGTTCATCACGCCGCATTTCCAGGTGGATCACAAAACGAGCCTGGCCCCGAAGACGGACCACCGCGAGCTCGGGCTTGCGGTCAAGCCGCCGGACATCGTGCGCTACTTCGTGCGGGTGAAGGAGGATGCGCTCGGCCGGTTCGCGGCGCAGCACGGGCTGCAGGACGCGCCGGCGCGGGAGGTGGAGGACGAGTTCATCTATAGAAACAGTTTCCAGCTCAACCAGCGCCATTACGCCTCGCTGGGCGAGAAGCGGGCGTTCGTGCTGTCGCACGCGCGCAATCTGCTGATCTTCAAGATCGTGGGGTACGCGGAGCACGTGGTGCAATATTACGGGCTTACGGATTTTCGGGCCCGGATCTGGATCGCGCACCAGCGGTATCCGACCAAGGGGCGGGTCTGGCACCCGGCGGGCGCGCACCCGTTCATCGGGCTTAACGAGGCGCTGGTGCACAACGGCGACTTCGCCAACTACTACAGCGTGACCGAGTACCTGAAGCAGCGCAACATCGTTCCGCAGTTCCTGACCGACACGGAGGTCTCGGTGCTGCTCTTTGATTTCTGGTCGCGCATCCAGGGGTATCCTTTGGAGCACGTGATCGAGGCGCTGGCGCCGACCACGGAGCTCGACTTCGACCAGCTCCCCCCCGCGAAGCGGAAAATCTACCGCGCGCTCCAGGCCCAGCACATGCACGGGTCGCCCGACGGGCCGTGGTTCTTCATCATCGCCAGGAGCGAGCCGGAGGCGGACCGGTTCCGCCTGCTCGGCATTACCGACACGGCCATGCTCCGGCCGCAGGTGTTCGCCATCCAGGAGGGCGACGTGTCCATCGGGTTGGTCGCTTCCGAGAAGCAGGCCATTGACGCCACCCTGCACTCGCTGGCCGCCCAGGACAAGCGCTTCCGGCTGGTGGCCGACCGTTACTGGAACGCCCGCGGCGGCAGCCACACCGACGGCGGCGCGTTCATCTTCACGGTGCAGGGCGGAAACGGCGCATGCACCCTGACCTGCACCGACAAGTTCGGCCGCGTGATCAAGGCCCCGCCCGGCGAATGGACCATTGATCTCAAGAGCTCTGTGCAGGCCCCGGCCGGATCCGGCGCGCTCGCGGAAAAGCTCGGCAAGGCGCAGGGGACGGAGGCCGCGCCCGGCCTGTTCAACGAAGTTTCGGCGGCCATGGCCTCCTGGGGCTTTGACAACGTGCGCTGGCTGATCGCGGAGATAAAGAAGACCGCGGGCAGGGACGACGCCGGCCTCGAGCTCGCGCTCGAGCTCCTGGCCCTGCTCAACGACCGCCATTACGACTGCGGCAAGATGAAGCGCTCGATGGTGCTGGAGTTGGTGCGCGGCGCAACCGATGAAATCCTGGACCGCGTGCCTGCGATCGCGGGCGGCGGGAGCGGGCGGTTCAAGCGGATTGATTGGACGACGCGCGACCAGCTCACGGCGCCGGTGGACAGGAGCAACGCGCTGGTCATTCTGGCGCGGGACTTTCCGCCGGAGGGGCCCGAGTGCGACGCGCGGCTCGCGATCAAGGCTTACGAGCTGGGCTGGCGGCGGTTCATTGTTTACGGGCTCAAGGGCCAGCGCTTCCACGGCTGCGGGTTCGGCCCGAAGACGGACGACGTGCGGATGGACCTGTTCGGCAGCTCGGGCGACTACATGGGCTCGGGCCTGGACGGCATGGAGCTCCGGGCGCACGGCAACGGGCAGGACCAGTTGGGCCAGATCATGAAGCAGGGCCGGCTCATCGTTTATGGCGACGTGGGCCAGACCTTCATGTACGGGGCCAAGGGCGGCGAGGTGTACGTGATGGGAAATGGGGCGGGCCGGCCGCTGATCAACGCGGTGGGGCGTCCGCGCGTGGTCATCAACGGGACCTGCCTCGACTACCTGGCCGAGGCATTCATGGCCGGCGACCCGCACAAGGGCGGCGGCTTCGTGGTCCTGAACGGCGTCACCTTCGACGACCGGGGCAAGGTCGTGCCGCAGGCCACGCCGTATCCGGGCTCCAACCTGTTCTCGCTGGCCTCCGGCGGCGCCATCTTCGTGCGCGACCCGTATCAGCAGCTCGTGGCCGAGCAGTTGAACGGCGGCGAGTTCGCGGAGGTCACGGACAAGGACTGGGCCCTGATCCGGCCCTATCTTGAAAAGAACGAGCAATACTTCGGCATCTCGATCGAGCGCGACCTGCTGACGGTTGACGGCAAGCAGCGGGCGCCCGGCGAGGTCTACCGCAAGGTGAGGGCGGTCAAGCTCGGAGTGCTCGCGAAGGAGATGGTGCCGGAGTGACAAATCAGCAAAGACGATAATCACGCAAAGGCGCAAAGGCCGCAAAGGGGAATATATTTTTCTTTGCGGCCTTTGCGCCTTTGCGTGAAAACATTATGGCTTTACCTCCTCGTCTCCCCGTACCACGACAAGAGCTTGATGATGTCCCACACCATCGCGGCCTTGGCCGAGTACTTGGGCTTTTCGGGCTTCGCGTTTTTAATGGCGAGAATCCAGGCGTCCGGGTCCGGCGACTCGATGATGCCCTGGAAATCGTAGATGGCGAAGTGGATGATGCCCGCGGCCTTGTAAGCGGCCGCGTCCTTGCCCAGCTCGGCCGGATCGGTCCAGACCGCGCCGTGGCCCTCGCCCGGGATGGTCTGGCCCAGGCTGATGGCGGCGCGGTTGCCGAACTTCCCGGCCATGACCCGGCCCAGGATGTAAGTGAGGTAGCGCGTATCGTCGGCGGTCCATTTCAGGTGCAGGCCGGAGAGGAGCTCTTGCAGCGAGGCCGTGTTCTGCGAGCCGAAGCTCATGTAAGAATAGTAGTCCCAGTTGATAATCTGGGACGGCCCGCCCGAGATGTCCTGGAGCACGGGCCGGCCGGACTCCAGGTCCACGGCGGCGTAGTCCATGGCGGTGCTGATGGCGGTGGTGCCGTGGGCGTGGAGCTTGTCAAGCACCGCCTGGAACTTGGGGATGGAGGCGTCGAACTCCTCCTTGTTGAGCATGGTGAAGACGCTGCCGAGGTCAATCCCGGTCTGTGGCTGCTCTTCCGGCCCCAGGTCCGTGCCCTGCTGGCAGTTGGGCGGCTCGATGTCCACGATCAAGGCCTCGATCTGGTGATGGTGCTGGCCGGCCCAGGCGTAAATCTTGTCGAGGTGCGCGAGATAAGCGTCGGCGTAGGTCTCGTTCAGGTAGAGGCATTGCTCGCGGGGCAACAGCGGCCAGAACACGATCTTGATGCCGGCTTGCTCATAAGCGGCATAAAGGCGGTCGAGGTCGTCGTTGAGCAGGTTGGCCCGGATCACCGGCGCCACCAGGATGTTGTACTTCTTCAGAAACGCCATGACCTCCGGCTTCATCAGCTCGTCATAGCTCATGTACTCGACCGTGACCAATATCTGCGGCTCATCCGGGTCAACGCCCAGGGGCAGGAAGCCGGACGCGGCCTCGCCCGCCTGGCTGACTCCGCCAAATAATGATCCCGCCGCAACCGCAAGTACGACCGCGCATAAAAGCCCTCTGAATTTCCTTGACCTCATGCCCATCCCTCCTTTTCTTTGCCGGCAGGCGCGTAAAATAATAACACGGCATAAGCGGACCATTGCATGTTAGCATGGCCCGGATCGCGGAAGCAAAATGGGCTTCGGGACGGTCGCACCGGAAGTTGCCGGCGGGGGGAAGTCGCGTGTTCGCCGGGGTTTAGTGTTGTAAATTATAACAGTAAGTGTTATAATTTATAACAGTAAAAAATCGTCCGGGGAGGAAATTTTCCGCGATGCTGAAACGTCACATCACCTCCGGTTTGCTGGAGGCTCTTTCCGACACCCCCGTGGTCACGCTGCACGGGGCCCGGCAGACCGGCAAGAGCACGCTGGTCCAGGCGCTGGCGGAGGGCGAGTATCCCGCCCCCTATTTCACGCTTGACGACCTCTCGGTCCTGGAAGCGGTCCGGCGTGACCCCGCCGGGTTCGTGGCCGGCTTGTCCGGTCCCGTGATCCTGGACGAGGTCCAGCGCGCGCCCGACCTGTTGCTCGCGATCAAGTCGCGGGTGGACCGCGACCGGCGGCCGGGCCGTTTCCTGCTCACGGGCTCGGCGCAAATACTTTCGCTGCCCCGGCTCGCGGACGTCCTGGCCGGCCGCATGGAAGTGTTAACACTGTGGCCGCTGTCTCAAGGAGAGATCGAGGGGGCAAAGGAAGGATTTATTGACGCATTGTTCGCGGAGGAATTCTCCGTCAGAAACGGCCGATTTTCGGGCAAGGCAGGCAAGATGGAAAAGGAGGCGGTGTTTGACCGAATGCTGAAGGGGGGTTACCCCGAGGTCCTGTCCCGGCCCCGGCTGGAGCGGCGGCGGGCGTGGTTCGATTCGTATCTCAGCTTGATCCTGCAGCGCGACGTGCGCGACCTGGCCAACATCGCCGGGCTGGCCGACCTGCCGCGCATGATGGCGGCGCTGGCCTCCCGCGCCGGCTCTCTGATGAATCAATCGGAGCTGGCGCGCGACCTGGGCCTCAACCAGATGACCTTCCGCCGTTACTTCTCGCTGCTGGAGGCCATCTTCATGGTGCGCGTTGTCCCGCCCTGGTTCAACAACCGCCTCAAGCGGCTGATGAAGACCCCGAAACTGTATCTCGGCGACACTGGCCTGCTCGCCCATCTCCTGGACTTGACGCCCGAACGGCTGCGGCGCGATCCCAACGCCTCGGGGGCGCTGCTGGAAAATTTCGTGGTCATGGAGATCATGAAGCAACGCACTTGGTCGCGCACCCGGCCGGAGCTGTTCCATTTCCGTGACTTCTCCGGCGCGGAGGTGGACCTGGTCCTGGAAAGCCCCGGCGGAAGGATGATAGCAGGGGTTGAGGTCAAGGCCGGGGCCACGGTGGGGCCGGGAGACTTCAAGGGTCTGAAGCTCCTCTCCGCGGCGCTGGGCCCGCGCTTCCGCCGCGGCGTCGTCCTCTATACCGGCCCCACAGTGATTCCATTCGATAAAAACCTCTTCGCCCTGCCGGTGAGCGCGCTGTGGCGGCTGACAAATAAGTATGACGAGGGATAATATGAAGAAGCAAGGCCCTGGAAAAAGTATTTCTGAAAAGCAAAAAGAGGAAGAAAAGGTTGTGATGACTTCATTCGCGGAAGTCTGCCCAATTGGTATTCGCAAGGAATCAATCAAGAACAGACAACCACCGGAGCCTGACATTCGGTGTGTTACTGAGCAAGGGGAAGAAATTGCTTTTGAACTCGTGGATTTATCCAATCCGTCAATTCATTCATATGCAAATAATTATAGACCGATCATGGATTCTCTCGATGAAGAGTATGCAAGGAGAAGCGACAAGCTTTCAGTCTTAAATGATGCCCATATAAGAATATCTTGTTGCAATCAGAGATTGAGAAACCGTAAAAATATTAAAATACTCTTTGATTGGCTCGAGACTCAACCGCTGGCTCTCTCAGGCGACCTGCCTCATTATAACAATCCCGAAATCAATGACTTGATCATGAATCTTCATATGGAGCATGAGCCTGGATTTAATGGCCCGCGGTTTAATCTCACGGGGGTCGGTGGTTTGTGTGACCCTTTGTTCGAAGCTTTAAGGAAAAAATTTAAGAAGACTTATGGATCGAACCTTCCAGTAGAGTTATTAGCGTATTACAGGCTTTCGAGACCGTATAAAGTAATAGATTATAAGATCGAAGAGTTAGAGGCTTTTATTACAACACAAGGCGCATCCTCTAAATTTAGACGAGTATGGATTTTTGATTACAGTGAAAGAAAAATTCTTTATCCACGGTTTAGCGAATAGGTTAATATCTTGATGTAACCCTTTTTCAATTCAAGCTTTTCCTACTATTCACTCATTCTCTTTAGCAGCTTCATCTTTCCCATTGCCTTTCTCTGCTTCTACATAACCGGGCGGCTCCGAGCCGGTCATGTATTTATGGATGGAGCGGGCGGCTTTTTTGCCCTGGCCCATGGCGGAGATGACGGTGGCGGCGCCGGAGACGATGTCGCCTCCGGCGAAGACGCCGGGCTTACTGGTGGCCATGGTTTCGAGGTCGGCGACGACGGTGCCGTGTTTGGAGACCTCGATTTCCTTGGAGGTCTGGGGCACCAGGGGGTTGGGGCTGTTGCCGATGGCGATGATGACGACGTCGGCGGACAGCGTGAACTCGCTGCCCTTGATGGGCACGGGCCGGCGGCGGCCGGAGGCGTCGGGCTCTCCGAGCTCCATCTTGAGGCACTCCATTCCGGTGACGTGGTTCTTGTCGTCGTGGAGGATGCGGACGGGGTTGGTGAGGAGGTGGAAGACCACTCCTTCCTCCTCGGCGTGGTGGACCTCCTCGGCGCGGGCGGGCATTTCCTGGCGGCTTCTGCGGTAGACGATGGTGGAGTTGGCGCCGAGGCGGAGCGAGGTGCGGGCGGAGTCCATGGCGACGTTGCCGCCGCCGACGGTGATGATGTTCTTGGCGCGGATGGGGGTGGTGCCGAACTTGGGGAACTGATAGGCCTTCATCAGGTTCACGCGGGTGAGGAACTCGTTGGCGGAGAACGCGCCGATGGAGTTTTCGCCGGGGATGCCGAGGAACATGGGGAGTCCGGCGCCGGTTCCGATGAAGACGGCGTCGAAGCCCTGCTCCAGGAGCTGGTCAATGGTCTCGGTCTTGCCGATGACGTAGTCGGTGTAGATCTTGACGCCGAGCTTCATGAGGTTTGCGATCTCGTACTGGACGATTTCCTTGGGCAGCCGGAACTGGGGGATTCCGTACATGAGGACGCCGCCGGGGAGGTGGAGGGCCTCGTACATCACGACCTCGTGTCCCCAGCGGGCGAGCTCGCCGGCCACGGTGATGCCGGCGGGGCCGGCGCCGATGACGGCGACCCTCTTTCCGGTGGGCGCGGCCTTCTGAGGCTCGGGTTCGAGGCCGCGGTCGCGGACGTAGTCGGCGGCGAAGCGCTCGAGTCGTCCGATGGCCACGGCCTCGCCCTTCTTGGCCAGGATGCAGCGGGCCTCGCACTGCGACTCCTGGGGGCAGACCCGTCCGCACACCGCGGGCAGCGCGGTCTGCTCCTTGAGCTTCAGGAGCGACTCGACGAACTTGCCCTCGCCGATCAGCTTGACGAAGGCGGGGATGTTGATATTGACGGGGCAGCCCTCGACGCACTTCGGTTTCTTGCAGTTGAGGCAGCGCAGGGCCTCCTCGATGGCCACGTTCTCGGGATAGCCCTTGGGCACTTCCTCGAAGTTGTGGCGGCGGCGCCTGGGGTCCCGCTCGGGCATGGGGTGCCGGGGAACTTTTTTCTTTTTCGGCTTATCGTCCTTTATTGTTTTATCTTCCTGGTTCATGGTTCGCTCGATTTTCTCCCTGATATTTTGGAGTGCGCCGGCACGACGGCGCTTTCATTTGACTTAGTATCAAACGAATGCGTAAACAACTTTTTCCAACGCTCGTGCCGCCATCGGGCTTAATGAAAGCGGCGTCGTGCCGCCGCACTCCAAATTTCAATGTTGGCAGTCTCCGGAGCAGGAGGCGCCGAGCATGGGGATGCGGTCCTGTCCGGCGCGCGCGTCCTGGGGCATGGCCTCGATCTCGATCACGGCGTAGGCGCCGCGGCGGCTGAAGAGCTCGTCCCAGTCCACCTCGTGTCCGTTGAACATGGGCCCGTCCACGCAGGCGAACTTGGTGGCGCCGGCGATGGAGACGCGGCAGGCCCCGCACATGCCGGTGCCGTCCACCATGATCGGGTTCAGGGCCACCCAGAGCGGGATGCCGTAGGGCTGGGTCGCCTCGGAAACCATGCGCATCATGAAGGTGCAGCCGATGGCCACGAAGGCGTCGGCCCGGGTCCCGCTCTCGATCAAATTCACGAACACCTCCTGCACCCCGCCCTTGATGCCCTTGCTGCCGTCCTTGGTGGCGATCAGGACTTCGTCGGAGACCTCGCGAAGCTTGTCCTCCCAGAAGAGGAGATGGGAGGTCGCGGCCTCGATCACGGTGATCACCTTGGCCCCGGCCTCCTTGTAGGCCCTGGCGATGGGATAGATTCCGCCGATGCCGTAACAGCCGCCGCCCAAGACGGCGATCTTGGCGGGCGGCATCTCGAAGGGCGAGCCGAGCGGGCCGGAGATGTGGGCGATGCGGTCGCCGCGGCGGAGCATGGCCACCTCGTGGCTGGTGCGTCCGACTTCCTCGACGACCAGGGTGATGGTCCCGGCCGCGGCGTCCCAGTCCACCAGGGTGAAGGGGACGCGCTCGGAGGTCTCGCGGGCCATGACGATGACGAACTGGCCGGGCTTGGCGAACCGGGCGATGGTGGACGCTTCCACGGTGAGAAGGTGGAAGTTGGGCACGGGCTCTTTTTTCTCGACGACCAGGAAGCCCGGGCCGGCCACCGCGGGCAACGGCTCGGCGGGCGACGCGGGCAGGCCGATGGCTTCGAGGGCGCAGACGAGGTCGGCGATGTAATGGCCGCGGAAGCGGGCGGGCAGGTTCTTGAGATTATCGCGCGGCTCTCCATTATATGGAGCGGGCGGGGGGTCGTGCTCGCAAAGCGGCGTCACGGCGCTGGCCGAGTCGAACTCGAATCCGGCCGCGCCCATGGCCCGGGCCAAGTCGCGGGCGATGATCCAGTCGGGCCTGGCCGCTCCGGGAGACGGGGTCGCGGCGGAGATGGGCCGGACGTCGCCGGAGGAATTCCGGCAGGTGCCTTCCAGCTCGGAGAGGATGGCGGCGGGGAAGAGCGCGTCGGCGGCGTCGGCCGCGGCGGACGGATGGAAGTCGGCGACGACCAGGCACTGGAGCTTGGAAGCAAGGTCCTGGTCCAGGTAATTTCCGTTCACCAGCGCGGCCTTGATCTTTCCGTCCTTGAGGTCCTGCTTGAGGTCCGCGGGATGGAGATCGTCGAAGCTGCCGGTGGCGGGCACGAAGCCGATGCGTCCCTTCATGACCTCTTCGGCGAACTTGGTATAGAGGTACTTGGCCTCGCGCGGCTCGCCCTCGTTGATGACGGCGGCGAAGGACCCGTCTTTGAAGGGCGCGAGCTTTTGCGCGGCGGCGGCGATGGCCTGCTCGTATTCGGCGGGGATCTGGTCGGTCCCCTCCTTGACCAGGGCGCGGCGGAGGCGGTCGGGGGCGTTGACGATCTGGGCGTAGGCGAAGCGTCCGATGGCGCAGAGGCGGTCGTCGCGGGTGAAGGAGTTCATGCGGGTGGCGACGATGCGCTGGTCCTTGAGCAGGAGCCGGAGCGAGCATCCTTCCGGGCAGAGGGCGCAGGTGGAGAAGACGGCCTGGTCGGGATCGCCGTACCAGCGGGCGTAGCGGTCGTTCAAGGTGCCGGTGGGGCAGATGTCAATACATGCGCCGCAGAAGGTGCATCCGGACTCGGTGTAGCTCTTGTGGAAGGACGTGCCGATTCGGGCCCAGCGGCCGCGGTTGATGATGCTGATGGCGGGGGTGCCGTGGATTTTCTCGCAGATGCGCCAGCATCGTCCGCAGAGGATGCAGAGGTTGTAGTCGCGGTCCATGAACGGATCGTAGCGCTCGACGTTATGGGCGGAGTAGAGGGTGGGGAGGTTCAGATCGCCCTTCATGAGGTCGTCGGTCATGGAG
This sequence comes from bacterium, assembly GCA_035527835.1. Lineage (GTDB taxonomy): Bacteria > RBG-13-61-14 > RBG-13-61-14 > RBG-13-61-14 > DATKZS01 > DATKZS01. The sequence continues at coordinate 29,653 of DATKZS010000046.1, read as the reverse complement.
CGGAGGTCGCAGGAATCGCGGTTGGAGCAGAAGGCGCAGCGGGTGGTCTGTCCGGCCTTGATGGGGTTGGGCCGGTATTTTTCGCACATGGCGCGATGGTCGCAGACGAGGCAGGCGGTGGGGTGTCCGGACATCATGAGCTCGAGGACGCGGCTCCGAAGCGAGCGGAGCTCGTCGGTCTGGGTGCGGACGACCATGCCGTCGGCGGCGGGGGTGGTGCAGGAGGTGGGGTAGCCGCGGACGCCGTCAATCTCGACGACGCACATGCGGCAGGCGCCGTAGTTGGGCAGGTCCTCATGCGCGCAGATGGTGGGGATGTGGATGCCGCCGGCCCGGGCCGCCTCCAGCACGGTGGCGCCCTTCTCGATTTCCACCGGCTTGCCGTCAATCGTCAGTTTTATTGTGCCCATTATTTCATCCTTACAAATTAGTCAGTAGCCCGTAGCCAGTAGCCAGGGGTTTCAGGTCAATCCACGATCACCGCTCCGAACTTACAGGCCTGCTTGCATGAGCCGCAGCGGATGCATACCTCCTGGTTGATCTGGTGCGGCTTTTTCTTCTCGCCGCTGATGGCCTCGACCGGGCAGACGATGGCGCAGGCGCGGCATCCGTTGCAGGCGTCGGCGGCGATGGTGAACTTGATGAGCGATCGGCAGACGCCGGCCGGGCATTTCTTGTCCTCGATGTGGGCCTTGTACTCGTGCTCGAAATACTTGAGCGTGGTGAGCACCGGGTTGGGCGCGGTCTGGCCGAGCCCGCACAGTGAGCCTTTCTTCATGGTGTCGCCGATGGCCTTGAGCTTGTCCAGCATCCCGGGCGTGCCGCGTCCCTCGCAGATGTCGGTCAACATGCGGAGCACGTGCTGCGATCCCATGCGGCAGGGGGTGCACTTGCCGCAGGACTCGTTCTCGGTAAAGGTCACGAAGTAGCGGGCGACGTCCACCATGCAGGAATCCTCGTCCACCACGATCATGCCGCCGGAGCCGACAATAGAGCCTACGGCGGCCAGGTCTTCGTAGGTCACGGGCATGTCGAGGTGCTCGGTCGGGATGCATCCACCGGAGGGGCCGCCGGTCTGCACGGCCTTGAATTTCTTGCCGTCGAGGACGCCGCCTCCGATGTCCTCGATAATGGTGCGGAGCGGGAGGCCGAGCGGGACCTCGATCAGGCCGGTGCGGTTGATCTTGCCGGCCAGGGCAAAGGTCTTGGTGCCCTTGCTCTTTTCGGTGCCGAAGCCGGCGTACCAGGCCGCGCCTTTCTCCATGATCACGGACGTTGACGCCAGCGTCTCGACGTTGTTGATGTTGGTGGGTTTGCCGAAGAGCCCGGACACGGCGGGGAAGGGCGGCCGCGAGCGGGGCATGCCGCGCGATCCCTCGATGCTGGCCATGAGGGCGGTCTCCTCGCCGCACACGAACGCGCCCGCGCCCTTCTTGATCTGGAGCTCGAAGTCGAAGCCGGTGCCCATGATGTCCTTGCCGATGAAGCCCATCTCCTTCATCTTCGCGATGGCGGCCTGGAGGCGCTCGATGGCGAGCGGGTACTCGGCGCGGCAGTACACGTAGCCGTGCTGGGCGCCGATGGCGTAGCCGCCGATGAGCAGCCCCTCCAGCACCGAGTGGGGGTCGCTTTCGAGCACGGAGCGGTTCATGAACGCGCCGGGGTCGCCCTCGTCGGCGTTGCACACGATGTATTTTTCGTCGGCGGGCGTGGCGCGGGCGAATGACCATTTCTGGCCGGTGGGGAAGCCGGCCCCCCCGCGGCCGCGCAGGCCGGAGGCCTTCATTTCCTCGATCACCTGCTCGGGCTTCATGGAGAAGGCGCGGACCATGCCGGAGTATCCGCCGCGGGCGATGTAGTGATAAATATTGCCGGCGTCCATGAGTCCGCAGTTCCGGAGCACGATCCTTTTCTGGGGCTTGATCATGGGCAGGTCGGCGAAGCGGGGCACGCCGTCGAGCGGTTGGCCGTCCATGACGGCGAGGGCGCGCTTAAGCACTGGCTCTTTGTTAAGGATATGGGACTCGACCAGCTCGGGCACGCGGCGCGGCTCGACGCCGTGGTAGAGCACGGCGGGTCCGCCCGGGCTCTTGATTTCGACCAGGACCTCGGCATAACACATTCCGAGGCAGCCGACCTCGACCATGCGGGTATCGGAGGCGAGCCCGCGCTGTTGCAGCTCACCCTGGAACGCGGCGAGCACTTCGAGGGAGCCGGCGGCGCGGCCGCAGGTGGCGGAGCCGATCAGGATGCGCGGCTGGTCCTCGCTTTCGAACTCGCGCCACTCATCGAGCGCTTGTTGCTTGATGGCTTCAAAGTTCATTAAGTTCCCTCGATCAGCTTTTCCGTTTTCTTGGGGGTGAGTCTTCCGTAGACCTTGTCATCAATGACGACCACGGGGGCCAGGGCGCAGGAGCCGAAGCAGGCAACGCGTTCGAGGCTGTACTCGCGGTCTTCGCTGGTCTCGCCGGGGGCGATGCCGAGCTTGCGGACCACGGATTCGAGGATGAGGTTGCCGCCGCGGACGTGGCAGGCGGTTCCCTGGCAGACCTTGATGTGGTGCTTGCCGGGCGGATGAAAGCGGAACTGGGCGTAAAAGGTGGCGACACCGAAGACGTCGTTGGAGGACAGCCCGAGATGGGCGGCGATGCGGTCCACGGCGTCTTCGAGGAGGTATCCCATTTTGTCCTGGGTGTCCTGCAGGATGGGGATCAGGTTCCGCCGCCGGCGGTCATAACGGGCGAGTATTGTCTCCAGCTCCGCGTTTACAGGGACTGAACTCATTCGTGAACTCCCTTCATAAATGTCTGGTCCAGTGATTCAAGGACGTTTTATTATCACCGTGGTTGCGGGCAATTCAAGCCGGTTCATGGCAGAAGCGGTCATTCCGGAACGGGAGCGCCGCTGTCAATCCTGACTGATTTCTGCCGGAGTACCTCGGACGGATGAATGCGCATACTACTTCATAGGTTCCCGAAAGATACCGCCTCGGGGCCTTTTTTCAGTTAATTAGATTATCACCGGAGCCGGCGATTTTCAACGCCGGCCAGTGCCCCGGGCTTGAACCCGGGCGGGGCGCGTTATAAGCTTCCGGGCAAGATGGAGAGGCGGATTACCCGGAGGGAGTGGCTGGGCGCGGCCTCATGCTTGAGCGTGATGGCGGGGGCCGCTCCGGCGTTTTCGGGTTGTCGGAGGCAAAGGCCGGTGATGGGAGCAAAGGCGGAAGAGTTCCCGATCCCTTTATACCGGGTGTCGGGCGGGTCGTACGGCGAGATCGGGTACGCGATCGGGCGGGCGGCGCGGGAGCGGATCCGGGCGGCGTTCGCGGCGCGTCGGGAGTGGGTGCAAAAGCTCTTGGAGTTCGGGGAGGCCGACCCGCGGGCGCGGCTTCAGCCGTTCTTGAAGGCGCTCCGCGATGTGATGCCCCATTTGGAAGAGGAGTTGCAAGGGATCGGTGAGGGCGCCGAAGTGCCTTTCAACCAGGTCCTGGCCGCGTTTTTGAACCCGGAGCTGTCGGCGCTGATGAAGCAAAAGCCGGCGCCGTCGGACGGGTGCACCACGATAGGGCTTAGCATGCCGGACAAGCTGTGGGTGGGCCACAATGAGGACGGGAGCTCGGCTTACCGCGAATACATGTACCTGCTCGATGTCGAGTGGCCGTCGGGGGTGAGGAGCTGGTGCTTTTCGTATCCGGGGTATCTTGCGGGCAACGGGCCGAGCGTGAACTCGCGCGGGATGGTGCAGACGGTGAATTTCATCGGCGGGGCCCTGGTGCGGCCGGGCCTGCCCCGCTACGCGATTGACCGGGCCATCATGGAAGCGAAGAGCCTGGACGAGGCGGCGGCGCTGGCGACCCATCCGCGGCGCGCCTACTCGCAGCACCATCTGATCGTGAGCGCGGCCGAGAAAAAAATGGTGTCCATCGAGACCAGCGCGGATAGGCACTCCATCGTCGAGGTAAGCGGGATTTTCACGCACGCCAATCATTTGGTGCACCCGGAGATGGAGGCGGTGCCGCAACTGGCGCTCTACCGGGGCAGCTCGCTGCCGCGGCAAATGGCGGCTGACCGCTGGAAAGCGGGGGTGGCGGACCCGGCGGCGCTCCGGCCGGAAGACATCATGGCCGTGCTCTCAAGTCACGATGGCGCTCCGCTGTCCATCTGCCGGCACCCGGCGGCCGGGCTCACCGGCTGCACCCTGGGCGCGGCCATGATCCGGGCGGAGAGCGAAGAGATCTTGTTTTATGCGCATGAGCCGTGCCGGAATATCTCCCGTGTTTATGAATGGCCTTGAATGACATTGAGCGGCTGACGAATTAGCGCTGAAAGCGCGATATTCCCGAGCCTGGGGTGTGAACCCCAGGAACGCGATATCAATACGTTATTGGAGCGCTGTCAGCGCGGCATAATAGAACTTGATAACGAGCTCTTATTATGTCGCGCCTTCAGTGCTTAAAAGGATTCCTCCGACGCTTTCCTGGGGCTTACGCCCCAGGCTGGGGAATATCGCGCCGTTGGCGCTGAATTAAAGCCTTCGCTCCGGCATCTGTCCGTGTTTGCCTCTGCCCTTCTTCCACCAGCTTGGCCCTATTATTTTATCTCCGCCTCCAGCTTGACGTGGGCCAGGGCCGATTGCGCTCCCATCATGTCCATCATGTTCTCCAGCGGGAAGGCGCCGGACTTGGCGATTTGGGCGGTGAGCCCGTTGTCCTTTTCCAGGTTGATGCCGGCGCGGTGGAAGAGCAGCGTCTGCTTGCCGTCCTCGATGGGGACGATGCGGAAATCGCCGTGGCTGCCCTGATAGGTGCCGTCAATGGCTGTATAGCTCAGGTGATACGGCGGGTCCAGGGTGTAGCGGGCGTGGAGCTCGTAGCCGAAGGAGAAGATGAGGACGGAGAATGATGAGGTCTTTTCGAGCACGGTTACCTGGTTGCCCTGCCTTGATTCGACCTTGCATTCGGAGCCGGAGAAGATTTCCGGGTAGTGGTCGAAGTCAACGAGGACGTCCCAGACCCGGGCGGGCGGCGCGGCGATGAAGGAGAAGGCGATGGCGTCAATGATCTTGCCTTGCGGGGTCTCGCGGATGAGCCCGCCGCCGTGGTCATTGATGATTTTGAGGGTAGGCAGGTCGAGGCCGGTGAAATCGAGGGGGCGCGGCTCGGGGGGCGCCTTATCGCCCACGCGGCTCTCGGCCTCGTTCTTGTATGCCCGGGAGTGGTAGTTGGCGGCGCCGACGGCGGTGGGCGGCTCGACCATGGGCATGACGGCGAGCACGGCCTGCATGGAGTATCCCAGCGCCGCCATGTTGAGGTAGTAGCGCATGAAGAGGAGCGTCTCGGCGCCGTTGTTGACGGGGACCAGGACCACGTCGAGCTCGCGCTTGTCGAGGCCGGCGATGGTCAGCACGTGATGGTGATAGGGCGGGTCCTCGGTGACGATGTCAATGATGTCGTACTTGTAGGCGAACTTGATCACGGTGGTCTGGCCCTTCTGGTTGTTCTTGACCTCGTGGCCGCGGCGGTATTCGGTCTCACACGCGAGGTAAGTGTCGGGCATGATGCGGCACAGGGCCGGGTAGTCCGTGAGCACGTCCCATACCGCTTGGGGCGGAGCGTGGACCTTGAGACCCACCACCGCCTCCCACTTGTCTTTCTCCGGCCGCGGCATGTACCACTGCAGGTTGCCGGAGTCGAGCAGGCGCGAGAGCGTCTCGATCTGCATGCCGGCAAGCGTGGGCGGAGGATAGGGATCGGGCTTTTGCCAGGTGAGGATGAGCTTGAACTCCTCGTCCGGATTCAGGCCCGTGCCCAGCGTGAGCAGAGCGAGGCCGGCGAGCGCCGCGATGCCAAGAAATTTTTTTCGCCTCATTGGTTACCCTCCATTAGCTCTATTCATGCTCCTTACTAATGGGAGCGACAAATAGTGGACAAATAAAGAGGTAGGCCCGACACTCTTGTCGGGCGGCCTCCGCATGGACGCGAGCAATGCGGGACAGGAGTGTCCCGCCTACCATGACGACACTGTCCAATATTCCCCGCTCCCATTAGTAAGAGATTAGATTCGCACCGAGACACGGAGAGCACAGAGAATATTTTTATTTTTCTTTGATTTTTTCTCCGTGTTCTCTGTGCCTCTGTGTGAAATAAGAATTTCATTTATTCGTGCCTGGTCAAATATCAGGCGGCTCTATGGGGCCTGCGGTTTCTGGTCCGGGACCGCGAGCGCGTCTTGCGACTTCAACAGGTACAGATATTCCGTGACCGCCCGGATCTGGGCGCGGGGATTGCCGCGGAGCCAGGATGGCAGGGGCGTGGCCAGGCTGTTCGGGTCCTCGTCGTCCTCCAACGGAAAAAACGTCGGCATCTTGGTCCCCGGCATCAGCCGCTGCGGATCGAGGACAAAGTCCGTGACCCATTGCGGCCGGAGCCGGTAGCGGGTCAGCGCCATGTCGGGCGCCAGGTCCGAGAGTTTGATCTCCGGCCCGACCGTGAGCTGATGGCATTGCAGGCATTTCAAGGTGACGAACGCCTGCGCGGTCTGCGCCATCAGCTCCGGCGTCTGCTCGAGCGGGACCTCGACAAACAGGTCCTCTTCCCGGGACCGCGCCATGAAGTAGCGCACCAGGAGGTTGGCCTGCAGGTCGGTGAAGCCGAAGGTCGGCATCCGCATCTTGAGCCAGGGCCTGAGGGTGACGGGTTGTTTCAGGAACTGGAAGAGCCAAGCGGGCTGGATCTTGGCGCCCTCTCCGGTGAGGTCGGGCGGCACGAGTCCGGGATCGCGGATCAAGAGCCGCACGTCTCCGCCCTGGCCTTCGATCAGGTGGCAGCCGCGGCAGTTGTACTCGCGGAGCAGCCTCGCGCCCGCGGCCTCGCCGCTTTGGTTGGGAGAGAGGCGACGGACGTAATCCGGGTTAACCTTGACTGCGGCGAGACTTTGCAGATAGACCATGAGGGCCGTGATCTCCTCGGGCATAAGCTCGTTGTCGGGCATCTTGAGGGTGATGTTGGAGGTGTTGAAGAGTCGTGGATTTTCCAGCTTGAGCCGGGTCCAGTTGGGCCAGGTCTGGGCCGCGGGGTCGGTGACGGTATCGCCGAAGGAGAGCTGCGCGGGCGGCTTGTCGCCGAAGCCGTCGAGCTCGGGGCCGACCCGGATGGTGGCCTCGAATCCCTTGAGCTCGTGGCAGTTGTCGCAGCCGAAATAGGCCGCGCGCTCGCGCCCTTTTTCGATCGGGTCCGGCGCCTTGAGGACGGGAGGCGCCGGGGCGAGGCCCGGATGGGTGAGCGTGGCCAGGAAAGAGGAAAGGTCGGAGATGTCCTGCCCGGAGAGGCGCATGTCGGGCATCCTGGTCTCGCGGAAAAAGGCGCTGGGATTTGAGAGGAACGCGGCGATCCATTGCGGCGAGGTCTTGGAACCGACGTCGGAAAGATCGGGACCATAATCCGTGAGCGACGCCTGGGAGGCGAGCGGCGGGAGGTTAAGCGCGGCCGGGCGGTGGCAGCCCAGGCAGCCGCGGTCAATGAATAGCGAGCGGCCGCGCGCGGTGTCGCCGGGCAGCTCGCTCGTGAACTCCAACGGCATGGCGGCGTCGCCGGCGTCGAGGATGAACGCGGCAATGGCCTTGACCTCGGCGTCGCGAGTGGCGGCCTCCTCCGAGCCGGCGCGCGTCTTTCCCTCCCGGTCCACGGCGCCCGGCCAGCAGTTGGGCATGCGGGTGCGGGGGCGGAGGTCGCGGGGGCGGCGAAGCCAGGCCAGGAGCCAGTCCGGGTTGATCTTGGCGGAGAGCGATAGAAGGCTCGGGCCCATGCGGCGTCCCTTTTCAAAGCCGGAGGTGAGGTGGCAGGCGTAACAGGCCAGGTCCGCGTAAATCTGTTTGCCGCGGTTCAGCGCCGGCGCGCGCTCGAGCTCCCATTCCTCGTAATGGCAGGGCCCACAGGAGGATTCGGTGAACGGCGGCCGGAGCATGGGCCGGTCCCAGTACGGGTCGCTACGGCCGTGGTCGAACGGCCGGCGGCCGATGCCCTTGGTCTGCGGGCCTTCGCCGCGGTGGCAGATGGTGCAGCCGAATTTTTCCGGCGGGTGGTTGTGGCCGAGCAGCGTGTCCAGGTCCGGGTGCGTGCGGAACGGCTCCTTGATCCCGGGCCCGTCAAGGCCCGGGCGCTCGAGGGCCAGATGGCAGGTGCCGCAGCGGTCCACCGCGCCGAGACCCGGGACCACGATCTGCTGAATCTGCGGCCGCGTGGAAATAAGCTGGTCGCGGCGGCGCCGGAGCTGGTCATAATCCGCCTCGAGTTTTTCGCGCTCCGCTCCGGTGGCGGCGCTTTCTAGCGATTTCCTGGCCGCGGCCAGTTCGCTCTCGATGCTTGCAAGCTCCATGGCGAAGAACTCGCGCTGATATTTTTTCCAGGGCCTTCTAGTTACCGTCTCGTTGTAGACGGCCCAGACCGTGACCAGGACCAGGGCCAGGCTTACGATGAAGAACCAGCCGGCGTAGCCGCGCCGTTCCACGGGACGGCCGGTCCTAGTCACGTGAGCCTCGCATATGGATTGGTGGGCCCGACACTCTTGTCGGGCCGACGCCGCGGGACAGGAGTGTCCCGCCCACCTCTTAAAAATTGAACCATGGCGTGACCCATACATATTTGATGTTGAAGAGGTGGCGGAGAAGTATTTTGATGGGCACGGCGGTCATGGCGAGCAGCAGGAAGGCCGCGATGCCGTAGCGGAACCAGCCCAGCTTCTGCAGGAACGGCCGCTTGCGGAACAAGAGGTAGAAGGGAATGCCGAGGGAGTACCAGCCGATGACCAGTGCTCCGCCCAGGATGAAAATGCCCTCGCGGCTTTTCACGCCGAGCGCCTCCGGCAGATCTATGTTGGCGGGGGCCACGGCCAGGTTCGGGTCCCAGTATTGCCACGGCCAGAAGAAGCTCCAGCCCGGCCCGCGGAAGAACACGCCGAAGACGATGAGGCCCAAGCCGAGGACGAAGAATCCGAACAGGAACACGGCCACGGCGAAGGGGCGCTCGCGGAGGCTCACGCGGCCCGAGCCTTTTTCGTTCATGTCGAGATACGGGATGGCGGCGAGGCCGATGATGATAAGGGTGGGGATGATGACGCCGGCGATCCAGGGGTCGTAATAAACGAGCAGCTCCTGGAGGCCGAGGAAATACCAGGGGGCCTTGGCCGGGTTGGGCGTGACCATGGGGTTCGCGGCCTGCTCCAGCGGCGCGTCAATCGTGATGCTCCAGAGAGCGAGCACGACCATCGCCAGGACCGCGGCTAAAAACTCGACGCGGGTGAGGTAGGGCCAGGAGTGGACCTTGTCCGCCTCCGTCTCCGCCCGCTCTTCCCTCCGCCCCTGCTGCATCCAGGCCCAGGCCAGGGCCAGGATGAACAAGGGGATCATCGCGGCGATGGGGATGTTGTCGGGCTTGGTCAATATGCGCAAAAAATTTTGCATGCAGTATCTCGTAAGATTTTGTTAACCGCGGAGACGCAGAGAACGCAGAGAAGAATTTTTCTCATTTTTAATTTCCTAAATCTCCGCGTTCTCTGCGTCTCCGCGGTTTCATCCCTCTCAATCATTTCACAACGGCCCCGAGATGCCTCCGTCCTTCCTGATCCTCCAGAAGTGGAGGGCCATGCCTCCCGCGGCGGCGAGGGGGATGAGGAGGCAGTGGAGGACGTAGAAGCGGAGCAGGGTGGGCGGTCCCACGGTGGTTCCGCCCATGATGAGCGCGGCCACGTCGTTCTTCGGGGTTACGCCAATGACGCCGGAGAAGGGTCCTTCGGCGCCGATGAAGGGGGTGGCGCGGGCCATGTTGGTGCCCACGGTTACGGCCCACATGGAGAGCTGGTCCCAGGGGAGGAGGTACCCGGTGAAGGAGAGCAGCAGGGTGAGGAGGAGGAGGAATACACCGACGACCCAGTTGAACTCGCGGGGCGGCTTGTAGGCGCCGGTGAGGAAGACGCGGAACATGTGGAGCATGACGAAGATGACCATGGCGTGCGCGGCCCAGCGGTGCATGTTGCGGATGAACATGCCGAACGGCACGTCGAAGTCGAGGTATTTCATGTCGGCGTAGGCGTACTCGGCGGTGGGGCGGTAGTAGAACATGAGGGCCACGCCGGTGACGACGGTGACGAGGAAGAGGAGGAAGGTGACGCCCCCGGCGCACCAGGTATAGCGGAGCTCGACGGCGCCGCGCCGGACCTTGGTGGGGTGGAGGTGGAGCCAGACATTGTCGCGGACCTGCTTCAGCCGGTTCACGGGCGTGTCGTCGTAGCCGTGGCGGAACACGCTCTTCCACAGGGATGAGGCGGTGATGCGGGCGATCAGGGAGGGACGCTGTTCATTTTTCCGGGACATGCCGGCCTCCGAACTTTTAGATATTTTTTAACCGCGGAGACGCAGAGAACGCAGAGAAGAAGACGATTTTTTCTAAAACAAAACTCTGCGTTCTCCGCGTCTCTGCGGTTAATCCCCTGTTCAGAGCTTGAGAAAAGCCCCCGGCCGGTCCCACTCGCCCTTTTCGGCGCGGTAGCGGACGCCGGTGTCAACGATCAGTTGGCCGTCGTCCGCGAGCACGATGTTGACGCGCTCGAGCGGGCGGGGCGCGGGGCCTTCGAAATTGGCGCCGTCCTTGTGAAAGCCGGAGCCGTGGCAGAAGCACTTGAACTTCTGCTCGGCGGAGAGCCAGCCCGGGGTGCAGCCCAGGTGGGTACAGCTCGCGAACAGGCCGTAAAAGCCTTTGGCCTCGCGCACGATCCAGACGCGGTGGGTCGGGATCCAGCGGGTGCTGACCTCGCCCACCTGGTAGTCGTCCGGGAAGCCGGCCTTGAACGCGGTGGGCGGCTCAAAGAGCACGCGCGGATACCCGAAGCGAGCCAGCGCTCCAATCGCGGCGCACGAGCACACGGCCACTCCGCCCCAGCCCAGGGAGGTGAGCACGCCGCGGCGGACCCAGAGGTGGCCGGCGCGCTCGGTCCACTCCCCCGCATGTGTCGCTGTCTTCTTTTCCTCGCATTTATCCATGGGTGCTCCCTGATTATTACTTCAAGGTATAGGTGACATTCACGGTCGTTTTCTCTCCCTTGTTGATAGTGACCTTCTGTTGCTGGACGCCTAGCGCCTCGTGCCAGAAGGTGACGGTGTATTCCCCGGCCGGGATGTCGGTGATGAGGAATTCGCCGTCGGGGCCGGTGACGGCGGCGTAGGGGTGGGGCTTGACCCAGACGTAGCCGGTCATCCAGGTGTGGCCGGCATCGCACTTCAGGGTGATGAGTCCGGGCTCGCGCATGGTTTTCTTGGGCATGAAGTCCTGGGTGGGCAGTCCCAGGTTGAAGAGGGTGGTGAAGGCGACCATGGGCCCCTGCGCCGTGGCCGGGCCTTGCGCGTATTGCTGTTCGGAGACGACCCAGAGTCCGTCCTTGGTCTTCTCCGGCTTTACCGGCTCGTATATGGATGGCCCGATGTAGGCGTGGGTGTTGTGGAGGATGGGGTCGCGGTTCGTGATCATGAGCTTGTCGCAGAGGGTGAGGACCTCGACGTGCGGCTGGTAGCGGCATTGCTTGTTGGCCACTTCCTTGATGGCGTAGGGCAGGGCCTTGCCCTCTCTGATGTCGTCAATGCTCACGACCACGTATTGCAGGCCGCCCTGAGGCGAGGCCACCAGGCTCTCGTCAATGACGGTGTCTCCGCAGCAATCGCGGTCCTTTATCACCTTCCACTTCATGGGCGCGTACTGGCCCTTGAAGCTGACGCGGCCGGTGAGCGAGCCGGGATCGGTGACGGTGATCTCTTTATAGGCCGGCTGTCCGGCGGCGGGCGGAGTAGGGCAGGGCGATGGAGGCCGGCCTTGCCCGAAGGCGGTGACGGAGAGAGCTGATAGCAAAATGACATACGCAAACTTGGACCTCGGCATGGGCGCCTCCTTTCTTGCGTTGCGCTGAGATTAGCATTTCTTGGCACCAATCGTCAAAGGCGCGGGCATAAACTTTCCTCCGCTTGAACTGGCCATGAATTTTGGCTATGTTTGCACTGTGCGCGATCAGACAAGGAGCGTTCTAATGCCTAAGCGTCCATCTTCACTCGAGCCCGCCGGCCCCTCCCGCGGCGGCTTTGACCGGCGCGACTTCATCAAGATCGGCGGCATGACCACCCTTTTCCTCTCCCTCCGCACGCTGGCGCCGAAGGCGGCTTCCGGGCAGGACGCCGGGCCTCGGCCGGCCGAGCCGTATCAATACCGGAGCTGGGAAGACCTTTACCGCGACGAGTGGAAGTGGGACAAGGTGGCGAAGTGCACGCACTCCTGGGCCAACTGCTCGGGCGGGTGCGTCTGGGACGTGCTGGTCAAGGACAACCTGGTCTGGCGGGAGGAGCAGTCCGGGACCTATACCCGCGAGAACGACTTCCTTCCCGATTACAACCCGCGCGGCTGCCAGAAAGGCGCCTGCTATTCCGAGTTGATGTATAATCCCGGCCGCATTAAATACCCCTTGAAAAGGGTGGGCGAGCGCGGGTCAGGGAAGTGGCAGCGCATCTCCTGGGACCAGGCGCTCACCGAGATCGCGGACCAGCTCATTGACGTCATCTACGAATACGGCTCCGACACCCTTTGCCACGACCTCGGCCCCAACTTCGGCAATGGCCCCAACACCATCTCCAAGCTCCGCTTCATGTATTACCTGGGCGGATACATGCACGACTCCTGGGCCGAGATCGGCGACCTCTCCATGGGTTCCGCGGTCACCCTCGGAATGGCCCACGCCGGCGGCTCGTCCTCCGACTGGTTCAAGTCCGACTACGTGGTGATGTGGATGTTCAATCCCGTGGTCACACGCATCCCCGAGGCCCACTTCCTCACCGAGATGCGCTACAACGGTTCGACCGTGGTCTCGATCGCGCCGGACTACAACCCAAGCACCATCCACGCCGACCTCTGGATCAACCCGGAAATCGCCACCGACGGCGCCCTGGCCCTGGCCGCGGTCCACATTATCATCCGCGATAAGCTCTACAACCGGGAATACATCAAGTGGCAAACCGACCTGCCTTTTTTGGTCCGCCAAGATAACAAACGTTTTTTGCGCGAGTCCGACCTGGCGCCAGGAGGCAAGGAGGGAAATTTCTACACCTGGGACACGGCCGCGGATAAGCCGGCGCTCATGCCGGGAACCTGGGAAAGCCCGGTCCGGTCCACGGACCTGGGCCCGATCAATCCGGCGCTGGAGGGCGAGTGGGAGGTCAAGTTAAAGGACGGCGCGAGCGTCAAGGTGACTACCGTATTCGAACTGATCAAGAAGCTGGTTCTGGAAAATTATTCGCCCGAGCAGGCCGGCCGCGTTTGCAAGCTCGATCCGGAGCTGATTGAAAAATTCGCGCGCGATTTTGCCGCGGCCAAGCGGCCCATGATCATCTCGCAGTGGGGCTCGAACAAGCTCTATCATTCCGATCTGCACATCCGGGCGCGGCTACTCATGCTTTCCCTGGTCGGCGCCGTCGGCCGGCGCGGGGCCGGCTTCCAGAGCATCGGCTGGTACGGGTTCGAGTCGTTTGAGCTGTTCGCGTTCATGCCGCTGGCCAACACCGCGGGCGTGATCGGCGCCCTGTCGGACGTGCCCGAGGGGCAGAGCATGTGGGAGGCGATTGACGTCAAGGCCATCAAGACGCTCCTCAAACAGCGCTACAGCAAAAAGCTGCTCTCGATTCCCGAATTGGAACAGGTGGAGCAACTCGAAGACACCCTGCTCAGCCGCTATGTCCGGATCGGTCCCGGCGTCCTCTTTACCTATGTGCACGGCGGCCTGTCCAAGATTTCCGGCAAGCGCGAATACAATGACCCGGCCCTGCCCCGCAGCGTTGACGACTATGTGAATGAGTCCATTGACAAGGGCTGGATGCCGCTCATGCCCGGACGCGGACGGACCCCCCGCGTCTGGATCACGGGCGGTAACTCGATCCTGCGCCGGCTCCGGTCGTGGCCGGTGATGCTCGAGCACATGTGGCCCGAGCTCAAGCTGGTCATTGACATGAACTGGCGGGTGAGCTCCACCGGCCTGTATTCCGATTACATCCTGCCCGTGGCCGGCTGGTATGAAAAGACCGGCATGAAGTATCCGATAGGCATGATTCCCTTTGTCAATTACTGCGATAAAGCCGTGGACCCGCTTTACGAGTCTAAAACCGATTGGGAAATCTATGGCCTGCTGGCTCAGCGCATCAGCCAACGGGCCAAGGAGCGCGGGAAGGGCGAGTTCAAGACCGCTACCGGCCACAAGCGGAACCTGCGGGACCTCTACAAGTTCTACACCTTCAACCACACCATCGGGCTTGACCATAAAGGCGAGGAAAAACTTTTCCAGGCCCAGCTCGACTTCTCGTCCTCCACCAAGGGCATCACCGTCAAGCAGCTCAAAAAGGACGGCTGCGCCCGCTTCAAGAGCGTGGGCATGGTTACGCCCATGGCCCATATCAACACCGACATGCGGCCCGACGATTCCGTGTCGCCCTCCACCGACTTCATTGACCGCAAGCGGCCCTGGCCCACCATCACCGGCCGGCAGCAATACTATATTGACCATGAGTGGTACCTGGAGGTCCGCGAAGAGATGCCCGTGCACAAGGACCCGCCCCTGGCCGGGGGCAATTACCCCATGATCTTGAACGGCGCCCACGCCCGCTGGACCATCCATTCCATGTGGCAGGACGACAAATACATGTCCCGCCTCCAGCGCGGCGTTCCCCTGATCCACCTCTCGCCCGCGGACGCCGAGGCCCGGGGCATCGAGGACCACGATTATGTCCGGGTGTTCAACGACGTGGACAGCTTCAACGTGCACGTCAAGATCTGCCCCTCCATCCGGCCGGGCCAGGTCATGATGTATCACGCCTGGGAGCTGTTCCAGTTCGATAAGCTGAAAAGCAACGACGCCCTCATCCCCTCGCCCATGAAACCGCTGCATCTGGCCGGCGGCTACGGCCAATTGAAATGGCGCTTTGCCCACTGCCAGCCCTGCCAGGTGGACCGCGACACCAGGGTCGAGGTCGAAAAAATCAGCGGCCCGGGGAAACCGGGGTGAATCATGATTAAGCGCAAAGGCGCAGAGAACGCAAAGTTATTTTTTATAAAATTCTTCTCTGCGTTCTTTGCGCCTTTGCGCTTAATAGAGATTTAAAAACAGGTGAACCGATGCCTTACGACCTGATGAAAAAGAAGAACCTGGAATCATGTCGGCGCCAGATCGCCATGGTCCTGGACACCAACAAGTGCCTCGACTGCCAGACCTGCACCATTGCCTGCAAAACCCTGTGGACCTATCACGAGGGCAAGGAATACATGTATTGGAACAACGTGGAGACCAGGCCCGGAGCCGGGTATCCGCGCGGCTGGGAAAAAATGGGGGGCGGCTGGCTGCCCGACGGCAAACAGCTCCACTTGGGCCGCGTGCCCGACCTGGCCGCCGAGTACGGCGAGGCCTGGGAATTCAATCGGGAAGAGGTTTATTTCGGAGGCAAGTTCGGAAACGAGCGCCTCAAGCCGCAGGGCGACCCGAAATGGGGCCCCAACTGGGACGAGGACCAGGGAGCCGGCGAGTACCCCAACTCATACTTCTTCTACCTCCAGCGCATCTGCAACCATTGCACCCATCCGGCCTGCATCGAGGCCTGCCCGCGAAATGCCATCTATAAGCGGGAGGAAGACGGTATCGTGGTCATTGACCAGGACCGCTGCAACGGCTACCAGTTCTGCATCGAGGCCTGCCCCTATAAAAAAATTTATTTCAACGCGGTGACGGGAAAGGGCGAGAAGTGCATCTTCTGCTACCCCCGCATTGAGAAGGGCGTGGCCAACGCCTGCGCGCGGCAGTGCCCGGGGCGCTTACGCTTCGTGGGGTATCGCGACGACCAGGACGGCCCGATCTGGAAGCTGGTGGACAAGTACAAGGTCGCCATTCCGCTTCATCCGGAGTTCGGCACCGAGCCCAACGTGTTTTACATTCCGCCCATCGGTCCGCCCAAGTTTGATCAAAACGGCCGGCTCACGGACCCCATCAAGGATCCGCGAATCCCCATCGAGGATTTGCGCGAGCTGTTCGGACCCGCCGTGGACCAGGCCCTGGAGGTGCTTCACCAGGAGATGCAAAAGAAACGAAACGGCGGGCCATCCGAGGTCATGGAGATCCTGATCGCGCGCGAGTGGAAGAACAACTTCAAGATCTAGCGAGGAAATCATGAAAGCATACTTCGTACGGACCTCGACCGATAAGCTGCTCGACCCTTTTGATCCATCATGGGCCGCCGCGGACCTCGTCTCCATGAAGATGGAGACCCCGCCCATCGGCAACGCGCCTTCCAACTACTTCCGAGCCCTGGACCCCACCAAGATCGGAAAAATAAAAAATATTGAGGTGTCAGCCCTGCACAACGGCGAGGCGCTCTTTTTCCGCCTGACCTGGCAAGACCCCAATCAGGACCTGGGCATGGACAGCCCCGGAAGATTCCGCGACGGCGCCGGTATCCTCTTCCCTTTCCTCGACACCGCGCGGATCAACAACATGGGCAGCAAGAACGAGCCGGTGAACGCCTGGTGCTGGCAGGCCGGGATCGAGACTCCGTACAACGTGACCGCGGCCGGCCTGGGCACCACCAGGCGCGAGGGGAAATCGTACTGCCTGGCCAGTCCGGTATGGGCCGACGGCCGCTGGACCGTGGTGATCGCAAGGCCCTTTACCGTGCCCGAGCCGGACTTGAACGTGGCGCTTGGGCCGGGCATGAAAAAATTGGTCGGCTTTGCGGTGTGGGAAGGATCGAACGCCGAACGGGCGGGGGCCAAGTCGTTTTGCGGCAACTGGTACGAGGTGGAGATCGCGCCGTGAATTCCGTAAGCCCGTCCCCTCCCTCCGTCCAGGCGAACGGAGCCGGCGCCCAGGGGTCCGCGGCCCGCAGCGGGCTGTATTCGCTGCTCGCCAGGTGCCTCGTGGTGCCGGACGAGGAGTTCCACTCGTCGCTAACGGACGGAGCGCTCGCCCGCGAATTCTCCGAGATCATCTCCGGGCTTCCGTACCCGCTCGCCGGCCCGGAGCTTGGGCCTGACCCTCCCGGATTCATCGAGTTGCAATCGGGCTACATCGCCTTTTTTGACGTTGGCTTCAAAGGCCCCGCGTGCCCGCTGTATGAGGGCTCATTCCGGAACGACCGGGGCCGCAAGGCGGTGATGGAGGACCTGCTCCGCTTCTATCACCACTTCGGTATCAAGCTCTCCGATAGCGTGCGCGAGCTTCCCGACTACCTCGGCGCGGAGCTGGAGTTCATGCATTACCTGTCCTTCATCGAGACCGGTATCCGCGCGCGCGGCGCTGAGGGGGACGGGACCCAAGACCTGATGCGCGCCCAGCGCGACTTCCTGGAGCGCCACCTGGCCGCTTGGGCGCCCGACCTGGCCCGCCGGGCCGAGAAGCGCGGCGCGCCGTACTGTTATTGCCCGCTGCTTTCATTCCTGAGCGCGTTCGTCCGCGCTGATTTAATGCACCTCAAGGAGAACCTGGAATGTTGAACCGCGGAAAAATCCCGTGGCTGCTATTGCCGGCGGCCGTTTTTTTTGGCTTCATGCTGGTGGAATCGCTACGCGGCACGGCAGTGGCGTGGGAGCTGCTGCCCGGCGAAAAGCCGCCCAGCGGCGAGCAGATCGTGCTCGACCTGCAATGCCACGTCTGCCACATCATGCCCGGCGCGGAAAAGCACACACTGGTTGCCGTCGGCGGCCTGCGCATCATCCCGATCCTCGACTTCGAGGGTGACCGCGCCCGGCCCGAGTGGGTCCATGAGTTCCTCAACGCCCCTTTTCACCTCCGGCCCGAGCTCCACGCCCAGATGACCCAATTCGCGCTCACCGGCGAGGAGGCCATGCAGCTCGTGGCCTTCCTCGAATCCCTGAAAATCAAGAAGGACATCTACGTGCCCAAGAACATGCCCGCAGTCATCGGGGTCACCGACCCGAACGAGCTGAAGCAGGCCAAGGACACCTTCAACCTCTACAAGTGCTTCCAGTGCCACCTGCTCGAAGGCAAGGTGATTGACCCGGAAAAGGGGCAGAGCGGCCCGGACTTCATTTACACCTATAACCGCCTCAAGGTGGACTGGAATTATCAGTGGCTGGTTGACCCGCAGCCCTTCATCCCCGGCACCAAGATGCCGAACTTTTTCTACTCCGACGGCGAGGAGCTGATTGACGACCCGGACCGCGACATGCGACTGATCCTGGTTTACATGTATTCGCTGGGCGAGAACAAGGACTACAAGGATTATCAGGCTCTGAGCGCGCGGTACGCGGGCGCGACCGCGGACCAGGGCAAGAAGCTGGCCCAGGACCTGAACTGCACTGCCTGCCACGAGTTCGAGGGCTGGGACAAGATTGACGTGAAAACGCTGGCGGTGAGCGACGACCGCATGGACCTCACCCGCGTCGGCACCAAGCGCGACCAGGCCTGGCTCAAGAAGCACATGGGCACCCTGCCCACCAACCCGCGCGACCAGTCCGTGGGCCACTGGCCCGGATACACCCTCAATGAGTACGAGCTGAAGACGCTGGTGAATTATCTGGCGGGCATGAAATAAGGTCTAAGGTGGTCTGTGAGGCGCTCCTTGCCGGGAAAGGTCGGAGTGCGGGGACACCATGGAATCAAGCGCGCTTTTCTTTTTCCTTCGTGGTAGTGCGGTCCGCGGAATCAACGAGCCCCGTGGTTCCAACTCTTCGGGCATTTCTCCAGATCGGTCCGAGGATCGGATCCGCATTGATCCTCTCCTCGGCAATTTTTTTTCTTTCTTCCCTGGAAAGCCCCTCAAACTCCTTCATTAGTTTCCGCTGGATCTCGTGCTTCATTTGCACGCAATCGAAATCTTTTTTCATGGCGAAACCACCTCCATGGGACTATAAATCGGGATCGGAAAGTAGCCTTTTAAAAGGTTAACGGCGTGATAACCTCGGATCCTCTGAAAATTCACGATATGCTTGAAATTCCAACTGACGATCAAATCCGCCCGCGCCACCGAAGCGCAAGCGATATGCTCGGCGTCCCGCGAGCTCGAACTGCCCACCACGCCCGCCTCAAGATAGGAATCACGAAGATCCTCGATTTCCTCGGAGAGCTCAATGGTCTCAATGCAGGCCTGCGGAACCTTGTCCAATAATTGTCTGACCTCGAGTGGCGCGTTCTCCAATTCGGTAAAAGTGGTCTCCGAGATCACAAGAATAAATTTGCCCTCCCTGATTTCCTGAAATAATTTTCCGCTCACTTCGGCGAATTCCTTGTCAAAATATCCTCCGAAAACAGATGTGTCCGCATAAAGCCGCGGGCGCTTTATTCTATTGTTCGGCCTTAAAATCGCGCTTCCCATCTCCTGCTATTATAATAACGAATGGTAATTTTTCCAAAACGCGCGCGGATCAGTCAATAGTCTTTGACGTGTAAAACGACTCGTGCATTCCCGTGAACTCGACCATGCGCTCCATGAGGCGCGGGGAGTAGAGGCCGCGGCTGATGGCCATGCCGCGGATGGTCCAGGGCACGTAGACTTCCTCCTTGCCCTTGTCCATGGCCTTCATCAGCGCGGTCGAGGTCTTTTGCGGGTCAAATAAGGTGGTGAAGCGGGGGACCTTGGCGCCCACGAACATCTTGGTGGCCATGAAGCCCGGGCAGACCACGATCACGCGGACGCCCGTCCCCGCCTTGCGCAGCTCGTGGCGCAGCGAGTCGAAGAAGCCGATCAGCGCGAACTTGGTGGCGCAGTAAATGGCCATGGCCGGCACGCCGACCTTGCCCGCGCCGGAGGCGATGCTGACGATGGTCCCGCTCTTAGCCGCGATCATCTCCGGAAGCGCCGCCCGGGTGGCCCAGACCTGCGCCATGAAATTGATGTCCACGGTGGCCTGTATCACCTCGTCCGACTGGTCCACAACGTCCGCGTTCCACACCACGCCCGCGTTGTTCACCAGCACGTCAATCCGCCCCAGCTTCTCCCGCGCCTCCGCCACCATCCGGTTGCAGGCGTCTTTCGTGCGCAGGTCAACGGCCAGGGGAAAGCACCTGACGCCCAGCGCCCCGATCTCCGCGGCCGTCGCCTGCAGATCTCCCTCCCGGAGGTCCGCCACCGCCACGTCCGCGCCCTCCCGCGCCAGGTCCAGCGCGATCAGCCTCCCCAGACCCCGCGCCGCGCCCGTGACCAGCGCGGTCTTGCCCTTATGCTTGGTTCCCATGACTCCTCCCCGTGTTAACGGCTTCAGTTTCGGTCAGACGTGGTGAAAAACACAATAAGGACGCTCTTCACCTTTTTGCCGTAATGTAATCAGTTCTCAATCAAATTTTGAACCAGATCTTTCCCATCTGGAACCCGATCCCCGCCTGCCCCTTTTTCTTCTCCGCGATGCGCTTGGCGATGCCGCTGGTGAAGGAATCGAACTCGGCCCGCGCCCGGTTGCGGTCGGTCACGGCCAGCGCCGCGATCTTGCCGGAAATGAGCGCTCCGGTGATGCCGAAGCCGAGATTGGTCTCGATGAAACCGGCGAGCGTCCCGGCCAGGATGAAACGGTCCCGGTAAAACAACCGCGGGCTGTCCTTGGGAGCGGCCCCGAAGAACTGGCGCCAATCCGTGATTTTCTTGCCCTCGTATTTTTCCATCATGTTCCTGAAGTAGTCAAGGTTTTCCTGCGGCAGGTCGCCGCGCGAGAACAGGAGCACGTACCAGATGCCGTTCAAGGCGCTGGTGTAGCCGTACTCCTTGCCCAGTCCGCCGAAATAGATGGAGGCGTGAGCCTCGCCCGGAGGAAAATCGCAGAAGGCGTGATAGCCGGCGTAACGTCCGAACGGCTTGCCCAAAAGCGGATACATGCTCGCGGTGAGGCCGGAGGCCAGGATGGTGTTCTCCGGCGCGCTCGTGAGGTCCTTGTTTCCAAAGGACCGGCCGAACTCGAACCGCACGCCCTCATGAAGAGCGATCTGGTAAAGGTGGTAATCGAGCGAGCTCTCCCGTCCGCCCCGCTCGCACACCCACAGGCCGGTGGGGACGCGCGGCACGTTGAGCTTTTTCTCGTTCATATAGATGTCGCAGCGGTCCGAAACGTCCGCGAAGCAGGGCGAGCAGTCAATGCCGATGTACTCCCAGGTCTCGGGGCCTTTGAGGGGCGTGGCGTGGGCCGAAGGGTGCCAGCCGGGATCACCGCCCACCCGGTCCTCTTTCTCCCGCACCGTGACCTCGAAGCCTTGCCGCGCCAGGTCAATGGAGGCCACCAGCCCGGCCGGCCCGGCGCCGACCACCAGGATCTCGTTCTTGTTTCCCATGGCTTTGCTCCAATCTCCTGGCCTGATTATATGTTTTCAACATTGAATGGGTCAAGAGGCGGTTGACTTGGATCGGGCCGAAGATTAATCTCGTGGAAGGTTGCGCATGCCGCGAGGCGGTGCCCTGAAATAATGAAAAGATTTTTGACAGGATTAACAGGATTTACAGGATTCTCCAGAGCGAGTAGATGCTTATTTTCTTTCATCCTGTTAATCCTGTCAAAAATTATTTTCTAAACAGTGAGGAGGCGAGGTGTCCGTAAAAATTCTTTCCATCGTGGGCAAGTCGGGGAGCGGCAAGACCACGCTGATCGAGAAGCTGATCCCGGCGCTGGAGCGCAGGGGTTTTCGGGTGGCGACGATCAAGCACGACGTTCACGGCTTCGAGATGGACCGGCCGGGCAAGGACACCTACCGCCACTTTGCCGCGGGCGCGCGCACCGTGCTCATCGCCTCCCCGGAAAAGCTCGCGTTCCAGAAACGCCTGCCCGCGCCGCTCACGATTGATGAGATCGCAGCGCGCTACATTGACGGCGTGGATATCATCTTGACCGAGGGCTACAAGTCCTCGGACAAGCCCAAGATCGAGGTCTTCCGCAGGGAGCGCAGCCCCTCTCCGCTCTGCGGGCCCCAGGACAACCGCGTGGCCATCGTCACCGACGACGAGGTGGAAGTGGATTGCCCCAGGTATGAATTGAACGACGTGGATGGCATCGCGGAGTTCATCATCGCCAACTTCATCGAGCCGCGTCCCATAAGCCGATAGCCCTCAAGCCCCAGGCCTCACGCCTCAAGCCTTTCGGATCAGTTTGTCGGCCAGCTCCAGCGCCGACGACGCGGCCAGCTCGGTGCCGATGCCGTGGCCGCCGGCTTCGGCCGAGCAGAGGTAGAGGCCGGGGACCGGGGTCTCGTGCGCGGGACGGCGCTCGTGGACCTGGTCAACGGACTGGCCCACGCCGATGACGTTGCCGTCCTCCCCGGCGAACCCGTCAATCACGTCCGGCGAGTCCACCGTGGTCCAGAGCACGTGCCGGCCCACGCCCGGGAACATCTTCTCCAGCGCCTCCATCATGATGGTCTCCCATCTTCCCCAGTCCTGGCCGCGCTCGCAGCGGGTGCCGAAGAAGAGGAGTTGATGCCCGGGCGGCGCGAGCTCGGGGTCGAAGTTGGTGGGCGAGTTCAACATGCCGCCGGCAACGTAGGGCATGGGCCGGCCTTCCAGGTAATTCTTTTTGAGCTCCTCGATCTCCTCGTCCGAGAGGTCGGGCATGTACATGATCATCTTCTGGTCCGTGATCCTGGTATCGAGCGCGACCTTGAGCGCGACCACGTGCGCGGTGTAGGTAAGGCCCTGGACGCGCTTCACGTAGTCGGCGGGGAAATGCTCGGCCGCGGCGAGCCCGCCGACGGTGGCTTTGATGTCGGCGTTGGACACGACGCGGCGGGCCATGATGGTCTCTCCGCCGGCGGTCACGCCCCGGGCACGTCCCTCCTCGATGATGATCTTTTGCGCGGGACAGCCGAGCCGGACCTCGCCTCCGTGCTTCTCGATGATGCGCTGGTACGCGCGGGGTATGGCTACGCAGCCGCCGCGCGGGTATGACGAGCTTTTCGCCTGCATGACGCCGCGCAGGCACAGGATGAACTCGGCGGCGCTGGCCTGGTCCGGGGTGATGCACAGGTAGATGCCGCAGAGCATGGCGAAGTTGGCGTACACCGACTCCTCGGTGGTGAAGCGCGAGAGCCAGTCCAGGAGCGGGACGTACCACAGCCCGTTCAGCTCGTCGTTTTTCATCTGCATGACCTTGACGAAGATGTTGGCGAGGGGCCCCAGGTTCTTCTTGTCCACGTTCTCCATCATCAGCTCGCGGGAGAAGGGCCGGGTCACGCCGCGGAAGTGGACCGCCACCCGCGGGTTCCGGGCCAGCACCCACTCGATGGCGTCCGGCTCGCCCGCCCGCCGGCACACCTCGCCCAGCGGCCCCTTGCCGCCCAGCCCGAACAGGTGCACCCCCAGGTCAACCGTGAACCCGTCCCGCTCATAAGACAGGCAGCGCCCGCCGATGATCTTGTTCTTCTCAACCAGGACCACCCGCTCTCCCGCCGCCGCCAGCAGTGCTCCCAGCGCGACGCCGCCGATTCCGCCGCCGATGATGACCGTGTCCGCCTGAGCGCTCATTAATGCCTCCTCTTAGTTCGGTCCCTGGTTGAAAAACGGGCATTTCACCAGCCCGAGCCTGACCGTGGCTATCTCCCCCGGCGCGAGCAGAATGGGAAAGGAATGCATATCGGAGCTGAGCTCGCCGCCGGCCAGCGGCTCTCCATCCGAACGGGCCCGGGAGGCTGAATACAATAGCCGCGTGCCCGGAATCGTGATCGTGGTCTCCGCGCCCGCGCCGGAAGTTTCGTAGAGCCGCATCATGAGAGTGTCGTCGTCAAGGGGCTTGACTGCGGCCGCAAGCACCGCGGAATTGGATGATTGAAAGAGGCCAGAAAAAGGCAGAGGCATAATGAAGTCCCGTCCGAAGCGCGCGGCCTTGGCCTTGGCCTCGTCAGCATTATGGGCCGGGAAGCTGGTCAGCGCGCTCGTAAACGAGTAATCGCCCTCGCGCGGCGCGCCGAGAAAAGCGTGGCCGTAAGCGGTCCAGCCCAGGACCAGATGATGGAACCCGCCGCCGAACGGACCGCGCACCGGGTCCTTGTCCAGAGGGCCGGGCAGGATGGCGCCGGAGTCTCGCGATGAAAACGCCACGCCGAAGCCGTCACCCATGGCCAGAACGTACGAGCGGAACACCGCGTCCGCGGGCATTCCGTAAATCCATCCGAACACCTGCGTCAGCGCGTTGATGCCCGGAAATTTGGGATCGGTCATGCGCGCGGCCGGCACCAGATCGCCGTCTGCTATTGGCGGTCCGGGCGCGAACGTATAAGGGTTGTACGGCCCTTCCACGATCAATGGCCGGTCGCGGGGCACGTTCAGCGGATACGCAAAGGTGTGGTCAATGGCCTGGTCGCGGGTCGTCTTGATGTGCTGGGTGAAGTACACGGCTTTCTCTCCGGCCCGCAGCTCGATCTCCTGCGTGACCTCGTCCACCGGGCCGAGTTTCACTTTCAAAAGCGGCGTCACGGTGCGGATCAGGAAGCCGGGCACCGGGATGCCGAAGGTGTCCTTGATAAACCGCGTCAGCGTCTTGACCTCGTCGGGATTACGGACGGGCCGGCCGGTCACCAGCGCCACGGCGTTCTCCGGCCCTTGCGATTTAGCTTGCACCTTGACCATCGCAAACCCGGGCCGCGAGAAAACATTGCCGCGAATGCCGGCGTCCTCGCCCCGCGCCACCACCACATATTGGTTTAAAAAATATGCGCCGTCCTTCGCGGCGAGTTCCCGATTAAGCTCCTTGTCAAAGAGGCTTCGGACGCCGCCGGTCTTTTTGTCAACCTCAACCCGGTAAAACTCATTCTCCAGAACGACCGCGTCGTCTCGTTCAACCGCCCGCGCCTGGCCGACCGGTGGTATCGGCTCCAGGCCATAGCGCTTCACCGTTTGCCGAGCCTGGTCAAAGGCGGAGGCGGCGGTCTTTTGCCCGGCCGCGATCCAGTCCCGGCGGGTCTGTTTCCAATCGGCCGTGTCCTGCTTGGTGTACTTGGTGTTGCCGAAGGGAACGGGCCCGGGGTTGTGGTCGTTGTTCAAGGCGGTGAGCTTGAAGCCGTACGCGATCTCATGCGAAAGATCAGCGAGAGGCATTTGGGCCTGGAGCAGCTCATAGGCTGAGGCCATTTCATATGTGAGCGCGTCACGCTCGAACTCGCGCTGGGCCGCTTCCTTTTGCGGGTCCACCTGGGCGAAGGCGAAGAAGATCTGCTCGCCCCAGAAGCCGGGGAGGTCGCCGCGGAGGGTGGGGATGTCGTTATTGGACTTGGCTTGGGCGTGCGCGAAGAATTCGGAGGGATTGGCGATAACCAGGCGAGGCCAGGCGTAGCGCTGGTTCCAGGCGCGGGCCAGCTCGGAGGGCGTGATGTCCTGCGGGCCGTTGTCAACGGCGTGCGCCGGGTAGTAGGGCAGGAAATAAAAGTCGTAAGGGTAGGGGAACTTAGCGCCGAAGAAGTCGTAATGCTCGCGCACGATCGCGGGCGGAGCGCCGTCGGTCTCCAGCGATTTCAGATACGGGCCCAGGCGCGATTCAATCGCGGAGATGGCCGCGTCGGAGATGGGAAGTTCGGGGCGCATGAGGAAGTCGAAGTTCTCGCCGTAGCCGTTCAGGTTCGGGCCGAGCCAGACCAGGATTTTCTCGTTGCCGGCCGGCGGCTGAAGATAAAAAAGCGGCGGCGCAATGTAGTGGGTGGTGTTGGTCCCGGCGATGAAGTAGGTGATGCCGGCGGCGGAGAGCGGCTTGGTCACGGCGGAGGCGTCGGTGAGGTCGTTGAGGCACGCGGTGTTGATGGGCACTCCGTACTCGCGGCTGATCCTGAGCGCGGGATCGGTCGAGCGGAACAGCGCCTCCGCGGGCATGAACTTGTCCTGGTGCGAGATGTAGAAGCCTCCCGCCTCGACCGCGCCGGATTTCAGCGCGGCGACCATCCGGTCCTTTTCCTCCTGCGTCATCGCGTCGGAAAAAAGGAACTCGGAGAGCGGATAGCTCACCTCGGTGAAGAAACGGAACCGCGCTCCCTCCGGATAGTCCCGCGTCCGCTCGATCAGGTCGAGCGCGGCGCGGAGGTTGTCGAGGTTCCGGGCCAGGATGTTCTGCTGCGAGTTGGTGAAGCCGATGTCAATGTGGGAGAAGGGCGACATGAAGATGGTCCAATGGCGCTGGCGCGGCTGATTGATTATCAATCTTGAAACACTTAACTGATGCAATGTGGTGATGGTGACGCTTACCTTGCACAGGTCTTCCTCGCAGGCCGGAGCAAAGACCGCGCAAGGCTGTGACTCCTTATTGAGCTTGCATTCGGCCTCGATATGACCCCAGCTTGATTCCATCTCGACCTTGCAGTCATCAGGAAGGGGCAAGCTCAGGTTAAACTTTTGATACATGCGGCCGTCCTTTTCAATCATCAAGACCGTGGGCCTGCTTTCAATTGCGGGAATCGGTCCATTCGAAGCGGTCAGTCCGGGGAAAGCGATCATAAGAGCAAGAAGGAAAATGAGAGGAATAAGTATTATCGCAGTATGCCTCGGCCCGGAAAAACGCATCGCTAAACCTCCGTTTGCTCGCCGGGTTTCATGATCAGGGATTCGATGTTATGCGCGGCCAGAGATTGTTGAAACCGGGAGAGGTCAGCCGGCTTCTTGAATGTTGCATGCAAGTGCATGGGTATTACCAGCCGTGGCTGAACCGAGATCGCCAGCTCGGCGGCGGTATCCTGGTCCAGCCCGTCGTCCTTGCCGAAGTAACGCGCGCATTCGACTTGCAGGAATGCGATGTCAATGGCGCCGGCCTGCTGGATAAATTTCACGAGCGCGGGGCCCTGGCGGGTGTCGCCGCTGAAATAGATCTGTTTGCCGTCCGCCCGTATCAGAAAGCCGATGGCGTCTTTGGCGAGCGGGTGGAACGCGGGCGTGGCCTGGACTAAAAAGGCGGGGAAGTTTTCTTCTTCACCCGGCGCAAGGGCGACGGTATTACTGATGCCGGAACGGAGGGCGCGGCGGGCAACGCGCTTGGATCCGATCACGACCGATCCCTGCTCTTTGGCCAGCGCGAGGCTCGGCGCGTCAATGTGGTCGAGATGGTTGTGGGAGGAGAGCATGTAATCAATCTTGCCGATTTGATGAGGACCGAGCGCCGGCGCGACCTTGCGCCAGATCGGGCTGTTCTTGAACCAGGGGTCGGTGAGGAGCGTGGTCCCGCCGGCGAGCGTGATGCGGAATGTGTCATGGCCTATGAACAGAATTTTCATGCGCGCCTGCCCTTGGTTATTTAAGGATGGCTCCTGTCGCCGCGGAGCTGACGTGGCGGCGGTAGCGCTGGAGGTATCCGGCCGGCGCCGGTCGCTCGATGGGCTTGAAGCCGCGGAGCCTCTCCTCGATTTCGCGGCCGGAGAGCTTGACCTCGAGCCGCCGGCCGGGAATGTCAATCTCGATCACGTCTCCATCGCGCAGGGCGGCGATGGGCCCCGCGTCATAGGTCTCGGGCGAGACGTGGCCGATGCAGGGGCCGGAGGTGGCGCCGGAGAAGCGTCCGTCGGTAACGAGGGCGACGTTCTTCATGAGCATGAGCTCGAGCATGGTGGTGACGGACAGGATTTCCGGCATTCCCGGTCCGCCCCTGGGCCCTTCGTAACGGATTACCAGGACCTCGCCTTCCTTAACCTTTTTCTCCTTGAGCGACTTGATGGCCTCGGCCTCCGAGTCCAGTACCCGCGCCCTTCCCGTGAACTTCATCATGTCCGGCCGGACCGCGGACTGCTTGACCACGGCGCCCTCCGGCGCCAGGTTCCCGAACAGCGCGACGGTGCCGCCCTCGGCGAGGTGCGGCCGGTCGCGTGGGGGAATGACCTCCGCATCGAGCACGCTCGCCTCCGCGGCCACTTCACCAATGGTCTTGCCAGAAACCGTCAGCGCTTCCAGGTGCAGGTCGGCCGCAAGCCTTTTCATGACGGCGGGCACGCCGCCGGCGGCATAGAGGTCCACCATGCCGAACGGACCGCTCGGGCTGATGGCGCAGAGGGTGGGAATTTTCCGGTTGTAGTCGTTGAAGGCGGAAAGGGGGAGCGTGAAGCCGAGCTCGTGGGCGATGGCGGGGAGGTGGAGCGCGGAATTGGTCGAGCCGCAGATGGCGAGGTCCACCATGAGCGCGTTCTCGAGGGCTTGGCGGGTGAGGATTTTTTTCGCGGTCAGTCCCTCCTCGATCATCCGCACGATCCGCATTCCGGCCCGGCGCGCCCATAAAAGTTTTTCGGAGTGAAAAGCGGGCACGTTGGCGGAGCCGGGCAGAGTGAGTCCCATGGCCTCGGCCAGGCATTGGAAGGTGTTGGCGGTGCCCATGATCTCGCAGGCGCCGCAGGTGGCGCAGGTGAAGGTGGCGAGTTTCCGCGGGATGTCGTGGTAGTCCTTGTGGTCAACGCTCTTCTCGCGGCCGGCGGTGAAGCGGATTTGCCAGGCGCCGGGTCCGCCGGGGAGGAAGATGGTGGGCAGGTCGAGCCGGGCCGCGGCCATGATCATGCCGGGATTGATCTTGTCGCAGGAGGAGATGAGGACGAGCCCATCGTAGAGCTGGCTCCGGACGTGGGTCTCGATCATATCGGCGATCAGCTCGCGCTGGGGCAGGATGAAGCTCATGCCCTCGTTGCCGTTGGCCACGCCGTCGCAGGGCGCGGGCACGTTGAACTCGAAGGGGATGCCGCCGGCGGCGTGCACGCCTTCCTTGACCCGCTCGGCCAGGAACTTCAGGTGCGCGTGTCCGGGGTTCAGCTCGGTGTGAGAGTTGACCACGGCGATCATGGGCTTTTGCTTGAGCTCGTCCACATCAATGCCCAGGCCCTTGAGCACGGAGAGGCGGACGATGCCGATGGGAACGTCCAGGTCCTCGAAGATGAGGCGGCTTTTCGGTTTTTTCATTTTCATGACCTCGAAAAGATCTTTTAAGCGCAAAGACGCAAAGAGCGCAAAGTGAAGAAGAACATTTTATTCTTTGCGTTCTTTGCGTCTCCGCGCTTTAGAAAAATGCTTTCTCATGGCAATGGCACTTCCTTTTCGATGTCGGCCGGACTCTTTCCCTTGTTGAGCTGGTCCTGCCAGAAGAGGTCGGCGGAAATGATTTTATTGGCCTCGGCGAGCACCTCTTTGATCTTGTTTCCCGGCACGACAACCACTCCGCTGATGTCTCCGAACACCAGGTCACCGGGATTGACCAGCACGCCTCCGCACTTGATCGGCTCCATGAGTGAGCCCAGGGTCATGCGGCCGCGCACGGAGCTGGGTATGCAGCCGCGTCCGAAGAGGGGGAAGCGCAGGGCGTTGACCTGGGCCAGGTCGCGGACCGGGCCGTCCACCACTCCTCCCGCGCAGCCCAGGCGCTGGGCCATCATGGAGGTGACCTGGCCGAGGCCCGCGGCCACGTTCAGACCCGACATGCTCATGACCACGGCGCGGTTCCTGCCGACCTTGCTGAACATCCCGAGCATGTTCTGCACGCCTTTCTCGTCGAAAGTCACGGAGGGCACGAACTCCACGGTGGCGGCATAGCCCGCGAAGCGCGCGCCCGGCCACATGGGCTTGATGCCCATGTCCATGAAGCCGGGCCGGAGCTTCAGGTTGTCAATGGCGTCGGAGACCGCGGGCGTGTACAGGTCCGCGAACTCGGCGAGCAGGGACGCGT
>DATKZS010000045.1:0-19570 GCA_035527835.1 bacterium | reverse complement strand
GTCATGAACTCGCTCCTGGAAAAAGAAGGCATGGCCGGAAAGGTCCAGATGATCTACCTCGACCCGCCCTACGGAATCAAGTACGGCTCCAACTTCCAGCCCTTTGTCAACAAAAGAGACGTCAAAGACGGCAAGGACGACGACCTCACCCAGGAACCCGAGCAAATCAGGGCGTTCCGCGACACCTGGGAACTAGGCATCCACTCGTACCTCTCCTATCTCCGCGACCGACTCCGCCTCGCCCGAGAACTACTCACCGAATCAGGAAGCATCCTTTTACAAATAAATTCTGAAAATAGCAGCATGGTGTCTTGTATTTTGGATGAAATATTTGGCTGCAACAATTTTATTGCCAATATAATTTTTCGCAAAAAAAGTCTGCCTTTAGGAGCAAAGCATCTTGAGACGATGCACGACCATATACTTTTTTACGCAAAAGACAAACAAAGCCTGAAGTATAGACATTTGTACGAACTAAACGATGTTTCGCAAATTTCTTCTCATGGCCCTTATGCGCTTTTCCCAGACGGCTCATGGGAGAAAATATCTCATTCTGAGTTTAAAAGCGAAAGCCATCCTAAAGATACAAAATATTATAGATTGTTTTCGTTAATAGCTCCTTCATACAGTTCAACAACTGACTTTCAGTTCGAATTTGAAGGAAAGCTATATTCACCGCCCAGCAAGGGTTCTTGGGTAGTTGATTTGCCAAAACTTCAATTGTTAGCTTCAAAACAACGTCTTCAGCCAGAAGGGAAAAGCCTGAGCTATAGGCTTTTTTATGATGACTTCCCATATAAAAAAGTAACCAACTTCTGGTTAGAGACCGCAATGTCTTATGAAAAGATATACGCCGTTCAGACAACTCCATCTATTATTGCTCGTTGCCTCCTCATGACCACCGACCCCGGCGACCTCGTTTTCGACCCGACCTGCGGCAGCGGGACCACAGCCTTCGTCGCCGAGCAATGGGGCCGGCGTTGGATCACGTGCGACACCTCGCGGGTGGCTATTGCTTTGGCCAAGCAGCGTCTGATGACGGCGCCTTTTGATTATTATGAGCTGGCGCGGCCGGCTGAGGGGGTGGGGAGCGGATTCAAATACAAGACGGTGCCACACGTCACGCTCAAGTCCATCGCCAACAACGAGCCACCGGGGCAGGAGACCTTGTACGATCAGCCTTTCGTGGACAATAAGAAAATGCGGGTGACGGGACCGTTCACGGTGGAGGCGGTGCCGGCGCCGGTGGTGAAGGCGCTTTCGGAGGTTGAAGCGGGACGGGTATCGGACCAGTCGGTGGCTCGTTCGGGGGAGACGGCGCGGCAGTCGGATTGGCGGAGCGAGCTGTTGAACGCGGGCATCCGGGCCAAGGGCGGCAGGATGATTGATTTCTCGCGGGTGGAGGCTTTATCCGGGACCCGTTGGCTCCATGCCGACGCGGAGACCAAGGGCAAGGAGCCGGAGCGGGTGGTGGTTTCTTTCGGTCCGGAGAGCGCGCCGCTGGAGCAGCGGCAGGTGCAATTGGCAATTAATGAAGCTCAAAAACTCGTTCCCCGTCCCAGGATAGTGGCCTTTGCGGCATTTCATTTTGATCCGGAGGCTGCTAAAGACATAGATGAGACGGAATGGCCGGGAGTGACTCTAATCAAGGTGCAGATGAACACGGATCTTCTGACTTCTGATTTAAAGAAGAAAAGGTCCTCCAATCAAAGTTTCTGGCTGATCGGGCAGCCGGACGTCAAGCTGACCAAGATAGAAAAAGGAGAGCATAAGGGCAAATATCAGGTTGAAGTCATGGGTTTTGATTACTACAATCCGGTAACCGGCATGATCGAATCCGGGGGTACTGATAAAATTTCGATGTGGATGCTTGATCCGGATTATGACGACAGGAGCGTTTTCCCACGGCAATTCTTCTTCCCCATGGCCGGCGATAAAGAGGGATGGGCACGTCTTGCGCGGAATTTGAAAGCGGAGATAGATGAGGAGCTGATCGAAGCTTACCGGGGTACGGTCAGTCTGCCGTTCGAAGCAGGAGATAACAAACAGGTGGCGGTGAAAATAGTTGATGACCGGGGAATTGAGAGCTTGAAGATCCTGGAGATAGGGGATTAAAAAACCACAAAGACACGAAGGACACAAAGAAGAAATATTTCTTTTCTTGCTTAGTGCTCTTTGTGCCTTCGTGGTGAAAAATCTTTATGAAAAAATACGATCCCATACCTCAGGAGATAGAGGAAATCGCGTCGCAGGTGATTGACGCCTGCTTCCGGGTGCATAAAAATTTAGGTCCAGGCCTTTTGGAGTCAGTATACGAGGTTTGCCTCTGCCATGAACTGAGCAAATTGAATGTTCTTTTTCAAAGCCAGGTGTCTTTGCCGGTGGTGTATGACGGGACCAGTCTGGATGCGGGGCTGAGGCTTGATCTTCTGGTCGCGGAGAGGGTGATTTTCGAGTTGAAGGCGGTGGAAAAGATGATACCTCTTTATGACGCGCAGCTTTTGACGTATCTGAAGCTGACGGGGTTGAGGCTTGGATTTTTGATCAATTTCAATGTGCCTTTGATCAAGGATGGGATCAAGAGGATTGTAAGATAAGATTTATTAACCACGAAGACACGAAGAACACAAAGAAGAATAATATTGTTTTCTTAAACTTAGTGCACTTTGTGTCTTTGTGGTGAAAAACTTTTAAAGAGGCTTTCATGGACAAAGGGAAAATAGACCGGCTGATTATCAATTCGCCTTTCACGGAGCCATCGTATCATTGGCACTATGAGTCCGAGACAAAAAGGTTCAAGCTGGAGGAAGGGCGGAGGCCGGCGGGGTACGTGATTGCAACACAGAGTTCAAAGACTTTTGACGACCCCGGCCGTTTCGTAAAGATCCCCTTGGTCAACCAGATCCGTATCCGGGTAAAGGCCTGGCGGGAAGCTAAGTATCCGGGCATCAGCGGGATTACCAGGAGGCTCCTCGAACACTGGAACGACATCAGCCAGCGCGAGGACAAGCAGTTCTTTTTTTGCCAGCTTGAGGCCATGGAGACGCTGATCTGGCTTACCGAGGCCCCGGCCACCGCCAGGACGGGCATTGAGATACCGGGCGACGGAGGGCCTTTTAGGAGGCTTTGCTGCAAGATGGCCACAGGCTCGGGCAAGACCGTGGTCATGGCCATGCTGATTGCGTGGCAGATATTGAACAAGGTGACCTATCCAACAGACACGCGGTTTTCAAAGAACGTGTTCGCGGTAGCTCCCGGCCTCACGGTAAAGAGCAGGCTTGAGGTATTGATGCCGACTGCTAACGGGAATTACTACGACGAGTTCAACGTGGTTCCGGGAGGCCTGCGGGAGAAGCTTCGGCAAGGCAGGATCATGGTCAAGAACTGGCACGCTCTGAATTGGGAGAGCTATGAGCAACTAAGAAAGAAGCGGAGCGTGGATAAGAGGGGCGCGAAAAGCGACGAGGCTTACGTGCGTGAGGTTCTTGAGGACATGGCCGGTGCCAGGAACATCCTGGTCATCAATGACGAGGGGCACCATGCCTGGCGGTACAATCCGAAGGAGCACGGCAAAGGATTAAAGAAGGACGAGATCGAGGAAGCGACCAAATGGGTGGGCGGTCTGGACCGGATCAACAAGGCGAGGGGGATACTCAATTGCTATGATTTTTCGGCCACGCCTTTTGCGCCGTCGGGGAAGCGGGCGGAGGAGGAGGCGTTGTTCGGCTGGATTGTCTCGGACTTCAGCTTGAATGATGCGATTGAATCCGGGCTGGTCAAGACGCCGCGGGTCGTGGTGCGCGACGATGCAGTGCCCAGCGCCAAGGACTACAAGTCCAAGCTCTATCACATCTATGAGCATGTGAAAGACGACCTCAACCGGCGGGCGGAGGAACACGATCCGCTGCCGGACCTGGTGCTCAATGCGTATCATCTGCTGGGGATAGACTGGCGTGATGCAGTCGAGGCATGGGCAAAGGAAGGGCATAAGACGCCGCCGGTGATGATTACGGTAGGGAACAGGACGGAGACGGCGGCCCGGGTGCGCTATGCGTTGGAACACAACAAAGTCCATATTGATGAGCTTTGCGATCCGGAGCGGCTGCTGCATATAGACTCGAAGGTCCTGGATTTCGCGGAATCCTTGGAAGAGGCGGCGGAAATCGAGGAGAACGGCGAAGAAGGCGAGGAAGAGAACGGAGAGGCCAAGCCCAAGAAGCGGAGCAATAAGAAGATTCGGGCTGAAGAACTCCGGCGGCAAGTGGACACGGTAGGAAAAATCGGAGAGCCTGGGGAAAAGATACAGGCGGTGATCTCAGTGGGGATGCTTTCGGAGGGATGGGACGCCAAGACCGTTACTCACATCATGGGTCTGCGGGCCTTCACGAGCCAGCTTCTTTGCGAGCAGGTGGTGGGTCGCGGGCTGCGCCGGACCAGCTACGAGCTCAACCAGGATAGCGGGCTGTATGACGCTGAGTACGTAAATATCTTCGGGGTGCCCTTCACGTTCCTTCCCCATGAGTCGGATGAAGGTGTGGTGCCGCCACCGCCCAAACCCAAGTGGTTGATCCAGCCTGATCCCGAGAAAAGACAATTCGAGATCACCTGGCCGAACGTGATTCGGATCGAGTATGTTTACCGGCCGACCCTTACTCTGGACATGGAAAAGGTCGAGACCCTTGAATTGAATGCATCAGACACCCCCACCCTGGCCGAGGTGGCGCCGATGCTCGATGGCAGGCCGGACACCACCAAGATTTCCGAGATCAATCTTATCGAGCTGGCTAAGAAGTTCAGGACGCAGAAGATCATTTTCGAGGCATCCAGAGACATCTTTGACCAAATGCAGGCGACGTGGAAGGCCAAAGGGACCAAGGAGGTGCTGCTGGCCCAGTTGATCAGGCTGGTCGAACGATTCATTGAATCCGACAAGATTTCGATCACGCCGCTCTTGTTCAACCGCGACGAGTTGAGAAGGCGATTGATGCTGACCCTCCATATGTCCGCAATCGTGAAGCACATATGGGAGGCCATCAGGTTCGAGAACGCCGAAAAGATCGAGCCGCAATTTGACCGCGACCGGCCCATCCGCTCGACCGGGGACATGATTTCGTGGTACACGGGCAAGCCGTGCGAGCATACCAAGAAAAGCCATATCAACATGTGCGTTTATGACAGCACCTGGGAGGCGGCGGAGGCTTTTCACCTGGACCACAATTCTTATGTAGAGGCCTGGGCGAAAAACGATCATCTCAATTTTGAAATCCCTTACATCTACAGGGGCGAGCATCACAAATACCGCCCCGACTTCCTGATCAAGTTGACCACGGGAAGTTTCCTGGTACTTGAGACCAAGGGCAAAGACACCGACCAGGACAAGACCAAGCGGAAATTCCTGGATGAGTGGGTCCGGGCCGTGAATGAGCACGGCGGGTTCGGGCAATGGAAATGGGCGGTATCCAAAGATCCCGCAGATGTAGCCGACGTGATTGATGAAGCCTGCGCCTGATGCCTGCCTGGAAAGTTGGCTCTGGGGTTGCCATCGTAATCAACGCCCAAATCCCCCATTGCGGGCCTTATCTTGCCCAACAAAAAGGCCGATGGATGGAAGACGTTGACCTGTCTCCGGCCTTCACCCTGAACGCGGTGACTCCCCCATGACCGCGCCGTAACACCCCCGACATCACCATCCCGGGGCAAGAGGCGGGAACATCAACTGTATTCGCGGCCGGCGCTGGAAGGGAAGTTCCAGCGCCGGTTTGTTGCGACGAGCAAGGATACGGGCCGCCGGCAACTCATCTAATGCTTGATTCACTGCCACCCATCAGTTACCATGCCGGAAAGGAAGGATAAGGAGAGAGAGGAAGATGGTAAGGGTTGAAGTGGCGGAGAGGATCAAGGCGCTGCCGCCGTATTTGTTCGTGCGGCTGGACCAGATGAAGTCAGAGGCGTTGGCTCGGGGCGTTGACGTGATTGATCTTGGGATCGGGGACCCTGACCAGGCGACGCCGCATCATATCGTGGACTCCGCGGTCAATGCCATGCGCAATCCCGCGCATCACCACTATCCTTCGAGCTACGGCATGATGCGGTTCCGGGCGGCGGCGTCTGCCTGGATGGAGAAACGGTTCGAGGTGGAGGTCGCGGCGCGGGACGTTGTAAGCCTGATCGGGTCGAAGGAGGGGATCGGCCATTTCCCGCTGGCGTATTTGAACCCGGGCGACATCGCGCTGTGCCCTAGTCCGGCGTATCCGGTTTACCGGATCGGGACGATGTTCGCGGGGGGCGTGCCGTTCATCATGCCGCTTTTGGAGGAGCGTGATTTCCTGCCGGACCTGGATGCGGTTCCGGGGGACGTTGCGGACAAGGCGAAGCTGATGTTCCTGAATTACCCGAACAACCCGACGGCGGCGACTTGCGATCTCGGTTTTTTCGAGCGGGCGGTGGCGTTCGCGAAAAGGCACGAGATCATCATCGTTCACGACAACGCTTACTCGGAGCTGGCGTTCGACGGTTATGAGTCGCCGAGCATATTGCAGGTTCCGGGCGCGATGGATTGCGCGATCGAGCTGCACTCGCTGAGCAAGAGCTATAACATGACAGGTTGGCGGATCGGTTTCGCGGCGGGCTGCGCGGAGGCGGTGGCGGCGCTGGGGAAGGTGAAGAGCAACCTTGACTCGGGGGCGTTCGAGGCGGTGCAGGCGGCGGCGGTGGAGGCGATGGAGCATGGGGAGTCGGACATCCGGGCGATGCGGGAGACGTATCAGAGGCGGCGGGACGTGCTTCTGGGCGGGCTGGACGCTCTGGGGATCAAGTACAAAAAGCCGCGGGGCAGCTTTTACGTGTGGGCGCGGACGCCGGGGGGCATGAATTCGAGCGAGTGGGTGGCGACGCTCTTGGAGCAGGCGGGAATCATGACGAGCCCGGGGAGCGGATACGGAGCCCTGGGGGAGGGCTTTTTCCGGATGGCGCTGATCGTGGACGAGAAGCGGATGGGGGAGGCAGTGGAGCGGATGAAGAAGATGAAGGCGTGAGGAGCTGAGGAATTAAATATGGTTCTTCACCTTCCAGAGTGGATCCGAAACATAACATGGGAGCGGAACCGGAGGCGAGTAGAGCGTAGAGCGCAGGGCGGAGGGCGTGAAAGACCTCTAGGTTGGCGCCGATTTGATTTACGCCCTTCGCCCTTCGCTCTACGCTCGACGCGATCCGCGCCGCACATATTATCCATTCTCCAGTGCGAAGAACCTTAAATATAAGCCGGGACGGGCGGTGAGGCATGGCCCAAACACAACGGCACAACGGCACGACGGGGGAACGATTCCATTAAAAGCGTTGTGCCGTTGTGTTTAAAAGAGCGTTTAATGGGACGATACTTTTCATGAGCGAAGAAAAGGTTTATATCGGGCTCGGTGGAAATGTAGGCGAGCCGATTGTGGCGATGAGGCAGGCGCTGCGTCTGATCGAGGAGCGGGGCCTGGGCCGGGTCGCGCGGGTGTCGTCGTTTTACCGGACGGAGCCGGTGGGGCTTGTGGAGCAGCCGTGGTTCGTGAACGCGGCGGCGGAGATCGAGACGGGGGTTGCGGCGGAAGAATTGCGGGCGGGGCTGCGTGAGATTGAGCGTGAGCTGGGTCGGGAGGAGGAGCGGGTGAAGAATGGTCCGCGTCCGCTGGACCTGGACGTGCTGTTGATGGGGGAGCGGGTGATCGAGAGCGCCGCGCTCACGGTTCCGCACCCCAGGATGCACGAGCGCCGGTTCGTGCTGGAGCCGCTCGCGGAGATCGCTCCGGAGGCCCGGCATCCGGTGCTGGGGAAGCGGGTCCGGGAGCTGCTGGCGGAGCTTGGTGATCGGTCATCGGTGGAAAAGCTTGCCGCGGGTCAGGGATAGGATCATGGGCCGGATCATCGAGCTGCTCGCGTTTTTCATGATTGCTTATTTCACGCTGAAATCGTGGCTCAGGGGCCCGACGTCGTCGCCGCGTCGGGAGGGGCGGCCGGCGGGCCCCAAGAAGCATGATTTCGGGGACACGGGGGAGATGAAGCAGGACCCGGTTTGCGGGACTTACGTGGAGGCCCAGAGCGCGATTTTCATTATCCGGGACGATAAGAAGGTGTGGTTCTGCTCGGAGGGGTGCCGGGAGAAATATTTGGAGGGATTGAAGGGGGAGAGAATTCTTTAGAGAAGATATTTTTTTGCCGCAGATGAACGCGGATGAACGCAGATAATTTTTCCGGTCTTAATATCCGCGTTCATCCGCGTTTTATTATTTTTCTCCGTTCGCAGGGGTGTGGTCTGATCCGCTTTCTTCGAGCCGCCTCATCGTGTCGGATGGCTGCCCGGTGGTGGTGATGCCGGTGCAGGGGTGGACGTCTTCGGGGGCGGTTCCCTTGATGAAGGGATCGGTCCTGCGGTTTTCGGGGAGGGTGCACTCGGAGGCTCGGAGTCCGTCGGACTCGTCAATGCGTACCCACTGGATGCCCCGGGGCACGGCAAAGTCCACGGGGGCGCGTCCGCCGATTATGCGCTGCATGTAATCCACCCATATGGGGAGTGCGGCCTTGGAGCCGCTCTCGCCTCGGCCCAGGGAATAGGCGTAGTTGTCGGGTCCGACCCAGACTCCGGTGATGAGCTCGGGGGTATAGCCCAGGAACCAGGCGTCGCGGTAGTTGTTGGTGGTGCCGGTCTTTCCGGCGACGGGTCGCTTGAGGACATTGGCCCGGGTGGCGGTGCCATAGGCGACGACGGAGCGCAAGAGGTCGGTGATGATGAACGCGGTCTGCGGCCCCATGGCTTTTTCGGCGTTTTCAAAGACGGGGAAGTTGGCGGGCTCGATCCAGTCGCGGCCGTCGGACTTGATCAGGGCCAGGTAGTCCCGCCATTCGGGCTCGCCGAGCTGCTGGGGCGGCGTGGGCTGCTTGAGGCGGTAATGTCCGGCGGCGCGGCGGTCGGTGATGGTCTCTCCGTCGGTGATGTCCTCCTCGGTGATGGTGTCGGCGGCGAGTCCGGCGGGTCCGGCGTCGCTCAGCGAATCGCCGGGCGGATCGTCGGCCATGGCCATGGCGGGGACGGCGCCGGCGTCGCCGGCGGCGAGCTCCTCCTCCGATACCTTGTTCTCATATTCGAGCAGGTTGCCGTCGCGGTCATAGACGCGGGCGATGTAGATGGGCTCGAGGTAGTAGCCTCCGGAGGCAAAGACGTTGTAGACGGCGGCGAGCTCGTCGAGGGTGACCTCGGAGCAGCCGAGCCCGAGGCAGGGGAGCATGTCGAGCCGGGTCTTGACGCCGATCTTGTGGGCGTAGTCCACGACGTTTGACAGGCATACGTCCCAGGCGGTCTTGACGGCGATGGTGTTGCGGGAGTAGGCAATCGCGTCGCGCAGCGTCATCTCTCCCTTAAAGGTGCCGTCGTAGTTCTTGGGCTTGTAGCTTTCGAGGATGGGCGGGTCGTCGGGGCAGTTCCTGTTCTTCATTCCCTTGTCGAAAATGATGGGCGCATCCACCACGATGGTGGCGGCGGTGTATCTTCCGGGCGGCTCGGCGTCGAGGGCGGCGGCGTAGACGATGGGCTTGAAGGCGGAGCCGGGCTGGCGCCTGGCCTGGACGGCGCGGATGAACTCGCTCTTCGAGTAGTCGAGCCCGCCGACCAGGGCCTTGACGTGACCGGTGCGCACGGCCATGGA
This sequence comes from bacterium, assembly GCA_035527835.1. Lineage (GTDB taxonomy): Bacteria > RBG-13-61-14 > RBG-13-61-14 > RBG-13-61-14 > DATKZS01 > DATKZS01. The sequence continues at coordinate 9,890 of DATKZS010000045.1, read as the reverse complement.
GAAGAGCGCGCCCTGGATCTCCGGGTCTTCCTCCAGCATCAGCCGGTAAAAGGCCTTTCCGTCCGCGGCCTCTTTTCTACTTAGAACCTTGACCTCGATCTGGTCGTTAGCTGCGAAGAGCTGGGAGGGCTTGGAGAACTTCACGCTGTTCAGCTCTCCCTTATCGTCCTCGGTCAGATAGGTCTGTACCCAGGCCATGCCCTTCTTGTCAATCATGCCGTCGCTGTGGCCGATCTTGACGCGGACCTCGCGGGAATTGTCGTCAACCTTGACCACGATGGCCTGATGGATGGCATCCGGGTCGAGCGGCGCGGGATCGGGGATGGATGCCTTGAGTTTTGCGTAGTCGGCGCCGGCGGTCTCGCCGTCGGCCAGGGCCGCGCTCCACTGGGCGCGCAGCCAGTCGCGTCCGAATTCCTGCTCCTGCTGGTCGAGCAGGGCCTGGGCCGCCGGGGCGGGGAGGCGGACAATCTTGTCGCGGCGGAAGCCGAGGTTGCGGTCAATGCCGTCCTTGCCGATGATGATGTGGCGCACGGCCTGGTGCGCGGCCTGGTCGGCCTTGAGGTTCACGGTGGTGAAGACCTTGAGGCCCTGCTTGTAAACGGCGTCGCGGCCGTACTGATCAATCAGGGTGCGGCGGACCTGCTCTACGAAATACGGCGCGGCCTCTCCGCGGGGGCCGACGTCGCCGATGACCTTGATCGGCTGCTTATAGGCCTCGTCGGCCTGCTGCTGGGTTATGAAGTGGACCTCGTCGGAGGCCATGCGGTTGAGGACGTGCCATTGCTTGTTCTTGGCTTTGGAAAAACTGGTCACGGGGTTGAGGCGTGAGGGCGCGGGCAGGATGCCGGCGAGCATGGCGGCCTCGGCCAGGGTCAGCTCCTGAGCGGGCTTGCCGAAATAGTATTCGGACGCGGCGCCGATGCCAAAACAACTCCTGCCGAATTCCACCTGTGATAGATACAAGAAAAGGATTTCATTCTTTGTCAAGTAGCGCTCGATACGGACGGCCAGGATGGCCTCCTTGAGTTTGCGCGTGAAGGTTTTCTCGCGAGAGAGGAAAAATGTCCTGGCAACCTGCATTGTTATTGTGCTGGCGCCTCCTCCGGTTGGTTCCCCGCTTTTCAAATTGGTTATTATGGTCCTTACTACGCTGTACCAGTCCACGCCCTGATGATCCAGGAAGCGGTGATCCTCAGTGGATAAAAAGGCTTTAATGACTTCCTCGGGAATCTCATTGGCCGGGACCAAGATGCGCCGCTCATCAGCGAACTCGGCGATGAGCGTGCCGTCGTCGGCGTAAACCTCGGTGATGATGGGCGGCCGGTAGTTACGCAGGGAGGTCAGGGGGGGCAGGTCGCTGGCCAGGTAGTAATAGCCGGCGATCATGGCGCCTGTGCCCAGCACGGCCAGGGCGAAGCCGGTCCATAAAATCTCGGAATACAGGCGCATGAGCCTTTTACGGAGGCTTTTTTTGTCGGATTCGTTCATTGTGCTCTCATCATATTATAAGCCCTTGGCGCGCGGCCTTCAATTTAGACGCCGTTTGCGCGGGGGCGTTCCCGGGACTTATAATCCGCTCATGACGAAGAACGCTCTGATCATCGCGGCTTCTGACCCATCGGGCGGAGCGGGTCTGGAGGCGGACCTCAAGGTGATGGCCGCGCACGGTGTTTTCGCGGTGACGGCGGTGACGGCGGTGACGGTGCAGGACAGCCGGGGGTTGCGCGACGTGAAGCCGGTGGACGGGGATACGTTCCGGCGGGTGCTGGCGCTGCACCTTGACGACCAGGCGATCAGCGCGGTGAAGATCGGGGCGCTGGGCGCGGGGGAGAACGTGGAAGCGGTGCGGGCGTTTCTGGATGCGCTGCGGCCGCTGCCGCCGGTGGTGCTGGACCCGGTGGTGCGGGCGAGTTCCGGCGCGGCGCTGCTCGATGAGGGCGGCGTGGAGCTGTTGCGCTCGCTGCTGCCCTTGGTCGCGCTGGTCACGCCGAACCTGATCGAGGCGGGGCTGCTCACGGGCCATGAGGTCGCGGACGTTGCGGCGATGGTCCGGGCCGGGGAGGAGTTGCGCGGGCTGGGCGCCAAGGCGGCGCTGGTGAAGGGCGGACATCTCAAGTATGAGCCGCGCGACGTGCTGGTTTACGAAGGCGGGACCAGGGAGTGGGAGGGAGAGCGATTGCCGCACGAGTATCACGGCACGGGCTGCGCGCTGGCGTCGGCCATCGCGGCGGGTCTGGCGCGGGGCTCGGGGCTGATCGAGGCGGTGGACGCGGGGCGGTCATATCTTTTCAGGTGCATGCAAGGGGCGAGGCCGGGAAGGGGAGGGGCGTACATCCTGGATTTTCCGGTGGCGATGGGGAGTGAAGATTTTTATTAGCCGCAGATGAACGCAGATGAACGCAGATGAACGCGGATCAATATAAATTTTATTCAGAATTTATCTGCGTCCATCTGCGTTCATCTGCGGCTAAAAAAAAACAAAAGAAAAACCCCAAGCCCGGGCTCCCCGGGAAAATATATTTCCTGGGCCAGCTCGCCTTCAACCTGGGAGGGGTCATCTTCGCCACCACCGCCCTGGCCTGGATCTTCTTCGTCAACTTCGGCAACGGCGCCGGAGAATTGGCCTGGGTCCAGAGCTTCGTCTTCCTGATGGTGTTTTTCTTCACCGTGATCCAATGCTGGGGCGCGGTGGCCAACACGCGGCGCGACTTTCTCCGGGACAAATGGGTGATGCCGGCGCCGCCGGAAACAGCGCCCGGCCGCTACGTCGCAAACCCGTGGCGGCTGATCCTGCCGCTGGGCCTGGCCTCCGGCTTCATCGCCGCCGGCGCGGCCGCCCTGGCCGTCCCCCGGCTGGCGCCGGAGCCGTTCAGCTTCCTTAACATCACCCTGATCTCCGGGATCCCGCTCTTCGTGGCGTCAACCGTCATGATCGGGATCATCCTGCCCCGCGACCAGGCGGCCTTCGCCGCCGCGCTCCCCAAGACCCGCCCGCCCGCCGCGCCGCCCGGACGTTACCTCTGGCTCGAACACATCCTGCCGTGGATCCCCATCCAGGGATGTATCAATTTCGCGGTCGGCCTCAAGCAGTTCGGCCACGAGGCCGAAAAACTCGGCGCCGCCGTGCCCATCCGCACCGTGGCCCTCGACGCCGGCTTTGTCTGCTTCCTGATCGTCTTCATTTGCTGGTTCTCGGCCCAGGTCCAGGTCCGGCCCGACGTGCATCTCGGACGAGTGGCCCAAGACCCCGGCCGCGCCCCCTCCATCCTCATCATGCTCGTCATCTGCACGGGCTTCACCGCGGTCGGGGCCGTGGTCTGGGCCGCGCTCTCCCTGGCCGGACTGGAATCCCTGGACCCCGCGCCGGCGGCCGTGATCAAGGCCGTTGTGGTCATGGCGGCGGTGGTCCCGGGTTGCTTCCTGGGAGTGTGGTGGGGCCGGAGGAGGGAAACAGCTCTGATCCGGGAAAAGGCCGATCTCCAGGATCAAGCCGCGGACCTGCCCTCGAGCGGCGCCCTGCCCTGAAACCCATTGGCGTTTTTCTTGGCGCCTATCTTGGACAAGAGTGATTTTTGCATGGAAAATATGCAGGGGGCGGAACTGAAATATGCCGAAGTGCGTGGGTTCGTGGGGCCCACCCATCAACTCCTTAAAGTGCATTCCGATTGCTTGTCGTGCCCGCTCATCGTGGGGCTGGAGTTCAGCAATCTGATGGTCAGTCCATGCCCCTGCACCAACGGACGGATTCAAACATCGGATGAACGCGAGGCCAAGCGATGCAGTTCGAATATGCAGTGGGGTTGCCCCGCGGCCTTGCAAGCTATCTCCCGCGACTCGAAAGGCTCTCCGGAAATGGTACTGGCGTATCCGGCCACGATGCCCGCGTAAAAGTGGCATACCGGCTTCTCGGACTTCCCCAGCCACCGGGCCTCTTGGGAATTGGATAGAATGACCCTTAACGGAAGCGAGTCGAAATCGAACTCCAGGCGCCCCCATCCTCCCTCATCGGTAATCAGGCGGGACATCATGTTCATGACGCTCTGAAAAAACCTTCTCATGACGGGATCCGTCTGAATATCGTCCAGGATCCGGCCGTTGAAAATCAAGGGAACCAAAACGGCAGGGGCCCACCTCCCGTGTTCCAGGGCCTGGCTCACCTCCCACTTGCAAAGGTTCATGCCCATGTCATAAAGGGCCTCGTTCTTTTTCTCGTCCCCCATCCGCTCCGCCAGGGCCGTATGTAATAGATGAATGATTTTCGACCCGGCCATGATCTCCTCCACCCCGCCAATACCGATGCGGCCGTTTTCCCGGTCCACATCGTGGATCTCGAAGGCGGTAGCGCCCATAAAGGCCCGAGGCAGCACCATCAGCTTTTTAGAAATGAAGGGCGCGTTGGCTATGAGCCGCAGCAAAGGGGTAATGATGAATGGACGCCTCTCCAGAAACTCCATCAGCCAGGTTAAAACCTTGATCCGGACGTTGCTTGAAGCTTGCATAAGGATCATCTTATACTACATTCCACTCTTGTCCAAAATAGGCCGTAAGAAAACCGCCAAGACGCCAAGAGCGCCAGGAATCGCCAAGTAAATCATGATGTTCCTTTGCGGCCCAGCAAAAAACAGCTCCGGAGCGTTGGCCCCAACCGGCTTGGCGAACCGGCCGACGGGAGCGCCAAGCAAGAAACATTTGCACCAAAGCCCTCTTAAAATCGTGTTAAAAAATAATCCTTGGCGCTCTTGGCGTCTTGGCGGTTCTCCGGTCCGTTTATTTTGGACAGCACTGACTACATTCCCAATATCGAGACAACCGGCTTGATTCTCCTCCGCAATGTTTTACTCTCTTAATATCAATGATAGACTATGGATCTCGGGCGGCCAAGTCCTCCGGGGAGGCACACTGACTTGACAAAAATAAAAACGGAAATTTCCATCTACATGTTTTTGTTGTCGCTGAAAGCGCTCGGGCTTCTGCTTCGGCTCAGCCCAACCCTGCGCCGGGAAATATACAATAAAGACACGGGTTTCATTTTAAACGCGAGGTATCAATTCCAGACCCGCGATGGCCGGGTCCATGTTTTCGTGATTTTCGCGGACGGCCGGATGAGGTCGGGCTTCGGAGTCATTTCCGATCCGGACGTCACCATCTACTACAAGGACAAGGAGACGCTGGCCCGGATTTACTCGAAAAGCCCCGAGGAATCCCTGGATTACTTGTTGACGAATGACATGTCCTATACCGGAAACATTTCCTGCCTGATGAAGTTTTCCTACCTTTCCGGCGTGCTCAAGGGAAGAAGGACCAAAGCCTGGGAGGGGCCTGAAAACCGGATGGTTCATCCTATCGGCGACATTGACAAAAATGGGAAGAAGAGAAAATATCACAATGAAATCCTGAACCAAAAAGTGGATGCAGTCCAGGCCCTGGATGATCCGTACCTGGGAAAATACTCGATTGACGATTTTCCGCGCCTGAAATATTTGAAGAACCGGCGTTTTTCTTTGAAGCCCGCGATCTGCGTGGAGCGGGCCCGGCTGCTGACCGAGTATCATAAGGCGAACGGCTTCGAGGCTGACAATTCCGGGCGCCCGCTTGACCCGGGGCTGCGCCAGGCCGGGGCGGTCCGATATATCATGAGTCACAAGCGTCCGGTGATCCACGACCGCCATCTTCTCGCGGGCTCGACCACTTCGAGGGAGGTCGGTGTTCCCATCTATCCTGAGTTTATCGGGACCCTGATCTGGCCGGAGTTGAAGACCATCGGGGACCGCAAGCTCAATCCGAACGACCTCTCGGAAGCCGACGCCGCGGTCCTGAACCACGAGGTGTTCCCCTACTGGATGGACCGGAACGTGCGCGAGTATTGCCGGAAGCAGCACGGGAACCCGGTCTCGCAGCGGCTCGAGGAGCGCTTCGTGCTTTATTTCATGATGAAGAACAACGCCATCTCGCACACCATTCCCGACTTTAAAAAGGTCATTTATGAAGGCCTGGAAAAAACCAGGGGCCTGGCGCGGGAAAAGGAGGAGCAAAACGCCTCTTTGGACCGGAAGAACTTCTATCATTCGGTGCATCAGGCCATTGAGGGCGTGCTGGAATATGCCCGGAACTTGAGCGCGGAGGCCCTGCGGATCGCGGGCACGCTGGACCCCGCGATTCCCGGGCAGGCAAAGCGATTAGAGGAATTAAAGGAGATGGCCCGCATTTGCGCCAAAGTGCCGGCCCGCCCGGCCGAGACCGTCCACGAAGCGGTCATGGCCGTCTGGATCAGCTTTGTCTGTCTGCACGTTGAAAACGCGAACTCGGCCCTTTCCATCGGCAGGCTGGACCAACTCCTGCAGCCCCTGTTCCTCAAGGATATTTCAAAAGTCAAAAGCCCGGCGGACAAGGAAGAGGTCATCAAGAAGACCATCGAGCTGGTGGGGAGCCTGTTCCTCAAGTTCAACGACCATGATCCCCTGGTGCCGGACGTGGGCAACAAGTTGTTCGGGGGCAGCTCGTCCGATGACACGGTAACGGTCGGGGGAGTTGACCGGGAAGGCAAAAACGCGGTTTGCGACATGACCTATATCGTTTTGAAGGCCGCGGAGATGCTTTGTTTCCAGGACCCGAACCTGAACGCGAGGTATTATCCCGGCGTCAACTCGAAAGAATATTTAAGGCGGCTGTGCGAGGTCAACGTCAATATGGGGGCCTCCCCCATCATTCATAATGACCAGAAGATGATCGAGAGCCTGGTCAACCAGGGCATTCCCCTGGAGCACGCCCGCGAATGGGCCGCCACCGGTTGCGTCGAGCCGACCATTGCCGGCAAGCATTATGGACATACCAACTGCATGTTGCTGAACCTGGTGGCGCCCCTGGAAATGGCCTTGAATAACGGCGTGCATCCGGTGATGGGCGAAAAGATCGGGCCCGAGACGGGCGAGGCGGAGACGGCCTTTAAGACTTTTGACGACCTGGTCCGGGCCTATAAGGTCCAGCTAAAGTTCCTGGCGGAAAAATCCATTGAAATAAACGATTATCTGGGCCGGGCGCACCAGTACATCCATCCCACGCCGCTGCTGTCCTCGCTGATTGAAGGCGCGATGGATAAAGGCGCCGACATCATCAACGGCGGCGCGCTCTATAATTCTTCCGGCGTGGCCCTGGTGTCGTTGACCGACGTCGTGGACAGCCTGATGGCCATGAAAAGCCTGATCTACGAAAAAAAGGAAGTGGACTTCAAAACCCTGCTCCGGGCGCTGGACCGGAATTTTGAAGGCGATGACGTGCTGCTGGCGAAATTAAAAAAGATTCCCAAGTTCGGCTCCGATGACGAGGAAACGAGGAGAATCGCGCGGGACCTCATCGCCTTTTGCTATGACGTTTATCAGGCCCATGAAAACTACCGGGGAGGCAGGTACTGGCCGGGCTATTGGTCCATCAGCTATCACGTCGGCTTCGGCATGCTCTCCGGAGCGCTGCCCTCGGGCCGGAAAAAAGGCCAGGCCTTTACCCCGGGGTTGACGCCCGCGCCCGGAGCGTCCGACCAGTTGATCCCGAACATCCACACGATCGCTTCCCTCGATCATTTAAAGATGCCCAACAACATCGCCTTTAACGTGAAACTCATTCCCTCCGGCAACGATTCGCACGAACAGACGCTTGATTATTTCACGAGTTGCCTGAAGAGCTATTTCGATCTGGGCGGGATGCAATGGCAGTTCAACGTGGTCTCGACCGACACTATGAGGGACGCCATGGAAAATCCCGATGATTACCGCTGGCTCATCGTCAGGATCTCCGGGTATAACGCCTACTTCACGAAGCTCAACCGAAACATGCAAATCGAATTGATCGAGCGCACGGAATATCAGGCCGCCGGTTAGAGACCCTTACATTATTGATGAATTCCCGCCCCGCCCGGTTACGGGCTTTCAGGACAGGTTTACTCGGGTGCGCCATGACGGGTCCATTGCTGGGCGTGGTCGCGGAAGTTCTTCATGGAGAGCGGCAGATACTTGACGCTGACCTCGTCGGATATCCTCTGCACCACGGGCGCGGTCGCGCCGGCCAGGAAGCGCATTGACCTGGGGATGATCGCCTCGACGTTGACCGTGGTCTTGAGCGAGTAATCCACCACCAGGTACGGGTAGTCCTCGTGGACCCGCCAGCCGCCCGAGATGTCCCTGATCGGGCAATCCTCGTCCTTGTTCGTAACCACCGTCCGGTAAAGCTCCAAGATATCCTCGTCGCTGACCTTGAAGACGCCGCTGGGATCAACCTGCTGAAAATAGGGATGGGTCCGGCAGGCGTCAATGAACTTTTCTTCCGGCTGGTCCCGGCCCGGCTTGATCGCCGGCATCTTGCGCAGATGGGTCATCATCTCATCCTGGGTGGGCATGCGGCACAGGGAGGTGCGCTGTTTCAGGTCCCGGTAAAAGATTATCGGCAGGTTCACCGCCTGGGTGATCCCGAAGAACGCGCCTTCGGTTTGCAGGATCACCGACCTGCTGTCCGGGTCCGGCTGATACAAGCCCACCGAGAAGTTGTAAACGTGGAACATCTTCTCGATCCCGTTGGCGTCAGTGAGCCATTCCCAGTACTTGGCCTCGGGAACCAGGAAGACCACTTTGAGGAGCACGCCGTCATCGTGATACTCCTTGTAAATGATGTAGCGGCCGCGGTCGAGATCCTCCACCATCCTCGCCAGCAGGGCGCGATCATCGCAAGCGAAAAATGAGCCCAGGTGCGACTGAAGCCGGTTCCCGTCCCGGGGCGTGATCCTGAAATCGTACTTTTTCACCTCATCCTGGAAGATGACCGAAAGGTAGTTGCCCTCCGGGCTCAGCTCTTGTTCAACCTTGTTCTCGATCTCTTTCCGGAATTCCCTTCTCTGCTCCAGGAAATCGTCGGCGCTGGTGGCGGCGCACAAGAGCACGGCGCCCGCCAAAACGGACGCCGGCAGCCGGGACCGGGAATGGGAAACGGGTTTTTTCATCTTCAGCCGCCGGGCGCGGTCAATTGGGAGATGCACATGGCCTGGTTCCGGTCTTCAAACAGGATGGCGTCCTCCAGGGTCATGCCCCCGGTGTTGCGGTTGATCGCCTCCTTGGTAACGCGCAGCCCGAGCGGCGACTTGCCGGCCATGACCGAGGCCATCTTCCCGGCCTCCTCCATGAGCTTGTCCTTGGCCAAGACGGCCTGGACCATGCCGATCCGCAGGGCCTCGTTGGCGTCGAAGAGGTCGCCGGTCATGAGGTAGCGGGATGCGTTGGCCGTTCCCACCGCCCGGGGGAAGAGCCATGACGATCCCATGTCGGCGCCGCCCACTCCGATGTTGATATAGGCCGCGGAGAACTTCGCTTCCGGCGCGGCCAGGCGCACGTCGCAGGCCAGGGCAAAAGAGAAGCCGGCCCCGGCCGCGGCGCCGTTGACGGCGCCGATGATCGGCTGAGGGATCCGGCGCAGAAGCAGGATGAGCTCGGAAAACGCCCGCTGCCTCTCGTAGGCCAGCTTGGGACGGTACCCGCCCGGCGGGATCTCGGCCATGGTCTCCTTCATGTCCAGACCCGCGCAAAAGCCCCGGCCCGCGCCAGTCATGATCAGCACCCGCGTTTCGAGATCATCGAGCCGCTCCAGCAAAAACCGGCGCAGCTCGCGGCTCATGGCCTGGTTGACGGCGTTCAAGCATTCCGGCCGGCTCAGCGTCAACACCCCCACCGGGCCCCGGCTTTCATACATAATCGTTTTGTATTCCATTGTTACCTCCAAGATCACTCTTGTCCAAAATAGGCCGTAAGAAAACCGCCAAGGCGCCAAGAGCGCCAAGGATCGCCAAGTAAATCATGATATTTCTTGGCGGCCCAATAAAAAACAACTACAGGGCAGTGACTCCAACCGAC
>DATKZS010000044.1:0-51840 GCA_035527835.1 bacterium | reverse complement strand
TTTAAGAGGGCTGGGGTGCGAATGTTTTTTGCTTGGCGCTCCCGTCGGCCGGTTCGCCAAGCCGGTTGGGGCCAACGCTCCGGAGCTGTTCTTTGCCGGGCCGCAAAGAAACATCATGATTTACTTGGCGATCCTTGGCGTTCTTGGCGTCTTGGCGGTTTTCTTCCGGCCTATTTTGGACAAGAGTGTGTTAATCCGGTAAATCCTGTTAATCCTGTCCGACAATCTTCTTTTCATGAACTTAGGGTGCCGCCTCGCGGCATGAATGACTGTGCGAAATAAAAAGTCCCTTACTTCTCCCCTTGATCCTCCGGCTTCGGCTTGATGCACAGCACGTTGCAGTGGGCGCGGCGGACGACGCGCTCGGCCACGGAGCCGACCAGGAAGTGCGACAGCCCGCGCCGGCCCTGGCTGCCCATGACGATAAGGTCGGCTTTTTGCTCTTCCGCCAGCGCGATGATCTCGGCGAAGGGCACGCCCTCCCGGACCGCGAAACCGGTTTCCACGCCCGCGTCCTTGCACTGCCCGGCCAGTTCCTTTAGCTTGGCCTCGGCGGCGGCTTTCAGATGCAGCCTCATGTCCTGCTCGACGCTCGGCGTGATCACGGGTTCGAGCCAGGTACTGGCCTCGGCCAGCGGAGGCACGTGCACGACGTGGAGGATGGTCATCTTGGCGCCGAAGATGCGCGCCAGGTTGGTCGCGTAGTTGACGACCTCCCCGGTCATGTCGAGGAAATCCACGGGGGTGAGAATGTGTTCGATTTTCAGTTGATCCATGGCGCCACCTCCTTGCCAATCGTCCTACCGAACCGACCAGGACAGATTAGCATACGGCCCGGCGGCATCCAACAGCAAAAAAACAGGATTTATCTTGACTGATCCAATCAAGGAGAAAAAACGGTAAAAGGTTGCCGCAAGATATTGCCCTTTTTTAAAGACCTGGCCAAGAGTCCCTAAGTTTGCCCGTCAGTATTACTTTATAAAAAAGGCTCTGTGCATTTTAGAGTGGATGATACTTGCAGCATGATCAGCCAAGACTTTTACACGGATGGAACGGATTTGAACGGATTTCACGGATCGGACCAGGATATCCGTGCGATCCGTATTCCATCCGTCGGCGTCAAGTTAAATCGCACCCCTTCAAGTCATCGGGATCAGCGGTCTTTTCCCAGCCTCCGGATGGGAACTGATCTCGCGGATCAAGAAATTTCCGGCCATTTTTCTGATCCGTGTCATCCGTTTCATCCGTTTTCATCCGTGTAAATTCTTAAAGCCCGCCGGAGGATGATCCACTCTCGAGTGCACAGAACCATAAAAAACATGAAGTTGTCGCCGCAAGCAAAGGCCTGCATTTTTTCTGTTGCTATTCTTACGCCCAAGGAGTATGATTTTCGCCCAATTAATCCGGCAAGCACATGCCATAAAAAGGGAGTCAATAATGCCGAGAAGAAGTGATATAAAAAAGGTGATGATAATCGGCTCGGGTCCGATCATTATCGGTCAGGCGTGCGAGTTTGATTATTCGGGGACGCAGGCTTGCAAGGCGCTCCGGAAGCTCGGTTACCAGATCGTGCTGGTGAACTCGAACCCGGCCACCATCATGACCGACCCGGGAACGGCCGACGCAACTTACATCGAGCCTTTGAACCTCGAGACCATGACCAAGATCATCGAGAAGGAGCGGCCGGACGCTCTGCTGCCTAACCTGGGAGGCCAGACCGGCTTAAATCTGTCGTCGGAGCTGCATCGGGCGGGGGTGCTGGCCAAGTACGGGGTCCGGATCATCGGGGTGCAGGCTGACGCCATCGAGCGTGGGGAGGACCGGCAGGCCTTCAAGGACACGATGAACCGCCTGGGGATCGAGATGCCGAAGAGCAAGATCGCGCTCACCGTGGCGGAGGCGGAAGCGATCGCATCCGAGCTGGGCTATCCCGTGGTGATCCGGCCGGCTTATACGATGGGCGGGACCGGCGGCGGGCTGTGCTATAACGAGGAGGAGTTGCGGGTGGTGGCGAGCCGTGGCCTTTCGGTGAGCCTGGTGGGGCAGGTGCTGGTGGAGGAGTCGGTTCTGGGGTGGGAGGAGCTGGAGCTTGAGGTCGTGCGCGACCACAAGAACCAGATGATCACGGTGTGTTTCATCGAGAACGTGGACGCGATGGGGGTCCACACCGGCGATTCCTACTGCACCGCGCCCATGCTTACCATCGCGCCGGAGCTGCAGCAAAAGCTGCAGAAATATTCGTATGACATTGTCGAGGCCATCCAGGTGATCGGCGGGACCAACATCCAGTTCGCGCACGACCCCGCGACCGGCCGCGTGGTGGTGATCGAGATCAACCCGCGCACCTCGCGGTCCTCCGCGCTCGCCTCCAAGGCCACGGGCTTTCCCATCGCCATGGTGTCGTCCATGCTCGCGGGCGGGCTCGCCATGGATGAAATCCCGTACTGGCGCGACGGCACGCTGGAGAAGTACACGCCTTCCGGCGACTACGTGGTGGTAAAGTTCGCGCGCTGGGCGTTCGAGAAGTTCAAAGGGTCACAGGACAAGCTGGGCACGCAGATGCGGGCGGTGGGCGAGGTCATGAGCATCGGCAAGACCTACAAGGAGGCGTTTCAGAAGTCCATCCGCTCGCTCGAGATCGGCCGCTACGGTCTGGGCTTTGCCAGGGACTTCAACGAAAAAACGCTGGACGAGCTGATGGCCATGCTCAACTACCCGACCTCGGAGCGGCAGTTCATCATGTACGAGGCCCTGCGCAAGGGCGCGAGCGTAGAGGCGCTATATGAAAAGACCTACATCAAGCCTTACTTCATCGAGCAGATGAAGGAGCTGGTCGAGCTGGAGGAAGAGATCCTGAAGCACAAGGGCAAAGAGCTCCCGGAAGAGCTCCTGATCCGGGCCAAGCAGGACGGGTTCGCGGACAAGTACCTGGCCAAGCTGCTGGGCACTCCGGAGCGGGAGATACGGGAGAGGCGCAAGAAGCTTGGGGTGGTCGAGGGCTGGCACGCGGTGCCGGTCTCGGGCGTCGAGAACGCGGCCTATTATTACTCGACCTATAACGCGCCGGACGCGGCCGGGTCGAGCGGCTTGAAGAAGATCATGATCCTGGGCGGCGGGCCCAACCGCATCGGCCAGGGCATTGAGTTTGACTACTGCTGCGTGCACGTGGCCTTTGCGCTCCGGGACCTGGGCTATGAGTCCATCATGGTGAACTGCAACCCGGAGACCGTGTCCACGGACTACGACACTTCGGACAAGCTCTATTTCGAGCCGCTGACGGTGGAGGACGTGCTGAGCATTTACGAAAAGGAGAAGCCGGAGGGCGTGATCGTGCAGTTCGGCGGGCAGACGCCGCTCAATATCGCGGGCGAGCTGGAGGCGGCGGGGGTGCGGATCCTGGGGACCACGTCCGAGACCATAGACCTTGCGGAGGACCGGGACCGTTTCCGCAACAAGATGGAAAAGCTGGGCATCCCGGAGCCGGAGTCGGGCATGGCGAGCACGCTCGATCAAGCGCTGGAGATCGCGCGGCGGATCGGCTACCCGCTGATGGTCCGTCCCTCCTACGTCCTGGGCGGCCGGGGCATGGAGGTGGTGCACGACGAGGACATGCTCACGCACTACGTGGCGAAGGCGGTGGACGTCACGCCGGAGCGGCCCATCCTGATTGACAAGTTCCTGGAAAACGCCATCGAGGCGGAGGCCGACGCCATCTGCGACGGCACCGACGCCTTCGTGCCCGCGGTCATGGAGCACATCGAGCTGGCCGGCATCCACTCCGGCGACTCGGCCTGCGTGATCCCGCCCGTCTCCATTCCCGGCAAGCACCTCGACACCATCATCGAGTACACCAAAAAGATCGCGGTCGAGCTCAAGGTGGTGGGCCTCATGAACATGCAGTACGCCATCTGCAACGACGTGGTGTACGTCTTGGAGGCCAACCCCCGGGCGTCGCGCACCGTGCCGCTGGTGTCCAAGGTCTGCAACGTGCAGATGGCGCGCATCGCCACCCGGATCATGCTCGGGGCCAGGCTCTCCGAGCTCGGCCTCTCCCGGAAGCACATTCCCCATTACGGGGTCAAGGAATCCGTTTTCCCCTTCAACATGTTCCCGGAGGTGGACCCTCTGCTCGGCCCCGAGATGCGCAGCACCGGCGAGGTCCTCGGACTCGCCGACTCGTTCGGCCTCGCTTTCTACAAGGCCGAGGAGGCCGCCAACTCGCGGCTGCCCGCCCAAGGCGCGGTATTGCTGAGCGTGGCCGATGGCGATAAGCGGGCCGTGGTCGAGGTGGCGCGGCTGTTTCGGGAGCTGGGCTTCAAAATCAGGGCCACCAGGGGCACGCACGAAGTCCTCTCCCAAAACGGGATCGAGGCGGAACCGATCCTCAAAATGCACGAGGGCAGGCCCAACATCGTGGACGCCATCACCAACAAGGAAATCCAGCTCGTCATCAACACCCCGAGCGGCAAGCAGAGCCAGCACGACGACTCCTACATCCGCAAGGCCGCCATCAAGTACAAGGTCCCCTACATCACCACCCTGGCCGCGGCCATTGCCGCGGCCAAGGGTATCGCCGCCTTCCGCAAGGGACGCGGGGAGGTCAAGTCGCTCCAAAGTTATCATGCGGACATTAAATAAGGATAAGGACTTATAAGGACTTTTTCGCCCGGCGGCGCGGAGAAATTAAATATAAATTCAAAAAATATTTTTCTCTGTGAACTCTGTGCCTCTGTGCGAAACAAAAACTTGCCAAGAAGGAGGGTTGGCCATGAAAATCAGGGAAATCAGGCTGGAGGATCTCGATCCGAAAAAGTTCATCAATGACAAGGTCGCTGAGATTGCCGAGACCGTGGGCCCGGGGCTCGCGGTGAACGCCCTTTCCGGAGGGGTGGACTCTTCGGCGGTCACCATGCTCGGACACAAGGCCCTGGGAAAAAGGCTCAAGAGCTACTTCATCGAGAACGGGATCATGCGCCAGGGCGAGCCCCAGCTCGTGGCCGCGGTCTTCAGGAAGCTCGGGGTCAAGGTCGAGATCATTGACGCCAAGAAGCAGTTCTTTGCCGCGCTCAAGGGCGTCACCGATCCCGAGCTGAAGCGGGAGGCCATCACCCAGACTTTTTACAAGACCGTGTTCGGGCCGCTCGTGAAAAAGAGCGGCACCCGCTTCTTGCTGCAGGGAACCAACTACACGGACGTGGAGGAGACCGTGGCCGGCATCAAGCGCCAGCACAACATCCTGGCCCAGCTCGGCATTGACACGGAAAAGGCCTTCGGCTACGTGGTGCTCGAACCCATCATCGAGCTGCGCAAGACCGGCGTCCGCCGGGTCGCCAGGGCGCTGGGCCTGCCTCAGGAAATCTACGACCGGTTTCCCTTTCCCGGACCGGCCCTCTCCGCCCGCGTCATCGGCGCCGTAACGCCCGAGAAGATCGTCGTGGTCCGCGCCGCCACTAAAATCGTGGAGGACGAGCTTAAAAGCTCGGGCGCCTTCCAGTACCTGGCTATCCTCCACGAGGACAAGGTCACCGGCATCAGGAACAACAAACGCGAGTTCGGCCTCCAGATCGAGGTCCGCTGCTGGGAGAGCGCCGATGCCGTCGTGGCCTCTCCGACCCCGCTCCCTTTCAGGACCCTGCAAAAGCTCGCCGACCGCATCGTCACCGAGGTCAAGGGCGTGGTCAGCGTAACTTATAACATCACCCGCAAGCCGCCCTCAACCATCGAGGCGGTGTAGGGAAAGGGAAACTCTCAAGCTGCTTGCAAAAGGCCGACGCCGGCATGGGACTTGGCGTGGGAGCGCCCTTCTGGGCGCGATTCTTCGCGGGGCTGGAAAAACGGATCGCGCCCAGAAGGGCGCTCCCACGCCAAGCCCTGGACTCTTGCAAGAAGCTCTCTCTTGATCCGCGCCGAAACAGCAACCCCGGGGGCTGGATTGAAACCAGCCCCTTTTTCTTGCCATAATTCGCCATGACTTGAAGGAGGCGCCGGCATGCAAGACATATCCATCGAGGATTTCCGGGGCGACGCCGAGGCGCTGGAGAAAATGGCGCACACGGCGTGGCGGGACGAGTACCACGTGGACTCGTACCCGAACCTGTACCGTCCGGATTACCTGGCCTATCTGATGCGGGGCGTTCCCGACAAGCGGCTGGCCATGGCCGCGTACCGGGGCGATGAGATCGTGGGCTTCCTCCTCAACCTGCCGCGCCGGATGGCGCTTGGCGGCAAGGTTTACCGGGCGGCGCTGTCGTGCCTGCTGGTGGTGAGGAAGGAGAGCTTCCGGCAGGGCCTGGCGCAGGCCATGATCGCGGAGGGACTCAGGCGCAACCAGGAGCTCAAGTTTGACTTTACTCTTTTTTACCTGGAGACCGGGCACCGCTCGAGTAAATTGTTCGCCAAGCTTCAGATGGCGGGTCAGCCGATCGAGAAGGTGAAGCGGATGCACGTAATCGGCCGCGTGCTGGACCTTCCCGCCATCCGCGCCTCCGAGAACGTGAAGGGCTACGAGGTGGCGGCGATGAAGCTTTTGGGCGCGCACCGGCCGCCGGCGGGAGCGCCGGACCCGGCGGTGCGGGAGGCCGGGGCGGAGGACGTGAATCAGTTGCTCGCGCTCATGAACGCTTTCCAGCACCAGGTCCGGCTGGCCCGCGTGTTCGAGCGCGAGGAGATGGCGCGCGAGCTGATGGCGCCGCCCATCGCCCGGACGCTGGTTTACGAGAAGGCGGGGAAGGCGGCGGGCGCGCTGGCGTACGTGGTGATTGATCACATCGGGCGGCAAAAGGTGCCGTGGGCGTGGATCAATCACGTGGCGTGGGACGGGCTCACGTTCAAGGAGCGGCGCGGCCTCATCCGGAGTTTTTTATTGAAGGTGAAGCAGGAGGGCTGCGCCGGGGTGGTGGAATGGTCGAAGAGCGTTTACCCCATGGCGGCGCTTTACGCGTCGCGGTTCGTGCCTTACCCGCGGGCGGTCAACATGATGGCGTGGCGCTTTTGCGACGACGTGTCGCTTGCCGGGATCGAGGACGTGTACGAAGTTCAAATTTGAGGAAGGGTTTGTGGTTTGCAGTTTGTGGTTTGTGGTTCGAAGCCGCGGATGTCTTTTAACCACAAACCACAAACTGCAAACCACAAACCCGTTTGAGAACCTTATTGATTCTTGTTGCTCATTTGTTATACTCGGAGCATAATGGCATCCGGAACGGGGAAGAGAGGGGTTGGGGGTTTATGGTTTATGGTTTGTGGTTCGAAGCCGCGGATGTCTTTTAACCACAAACCACAAACTACAAACCACAAACCATTCCGCTATGAGTATTCCGAAAGATAAAGTCACGTCCCTTCCGGCCCGCGGCGCCGGCGATAAAAGCGAGCCGGGGCGGGAGGAGCTGATCCGCGAGCGCAACCGGTGGTTCTACTCGCTCACGGTTGTGCGCAAGCAGGAGAAGCTCTTCGAGCTGGAGGTGTTTTTAAAGGGCCTGGACCGTTTTTTCAACCTGGCGAACCAGCCGATCAGCCAGCGGGAGGGCGTGGTGAACCGCGATTTTTCGCGGGAGCTGCGCATCATCCGGAACGCGGTGGCGCGGGTGGTGAAGCTGACGCAGGGGCTGCTCACGGAGGAAGAGAACAAGGCGCTGCACTTCCAGAGCTACATCGAGGGGCGTCTGCTCTCGGACTTCCATCGGGCGCGGCACATCGAGCGGGCGCTGTTGCAGCGGACGCCGGAGGAATCGCTTTACGTTCTGTGCGGGGCGTTCATCAATTTCCAGGAAATTTTGCAGGCCGTGCTGGTCCAGCCCAAGAACTCCTACGCCATCTTCTATAACATCGAGCAGTTGATCGGGCGGGAGATCGCGGGAAACCGGTTCTTCAACCCGTTCAAGGCGGCGGGGTTCGCGCCGCACTACGACGTGATCAAGAGCCCGCGCTTCACGCGGCTGGCCCGCGCCATCGGCGACCCGGTGCTCCGGAAACACCTGTCGGTGATTTTCCTGCTCATGTTCAAGCTGCTGCGCTACCTTTCCTTCGTAGACGTAAAGGCCAAGGACATCGAGCGGCTCAAGGACTGCCTGCTGATTTTCGCGCTGGTGCATTCGGAGTGCCGAATGCTGGTGGACCTGTTGGAGCGCGAGCTCCCGCCGGTGATCAAGAAGCGGGAATACCTGCCGCGGGAGACGCGGACGGCGCTATTGGAAAACATGGACGCGCTGGCGTACCAGATCACGGTGGAGATCCGGAAGATGTTCGAGCTGGAGCTCAAGGACGCGGCGCAGGTCACGGAGCTCAATCCGTTCCGGATCGGGGTGATCCGGTCGCGCGGCCTGCTCACCAACATTTTCCAGCAGGGCATCATCCAGATGGGGCTGATCGTGGACCCGGAGCTTTCCGGCAAGGACGTGTTCCCGGACTTCATCTCGCGTTTGGAGGAGTCGCTGAAGCTCCGGCGCGACATCTGGCTGTTCCACAAGGTCATCGAGAACACGGAGCGGGTGATGGAGGACGGCGAGCTCAAGAACGAGACCATCCCGATGATGGAGTCGGTGAAGACGCTGCGCAACTTCATCTTTTACTATCAGAACATCAGCTTCCAGTTCGTGCGGGCCTATGACCGCGAGCACTTCCAGAAGTTTTTCGAGAAGGTGGACGTCTTCCAGATGGCGGACCTGGAGGTCGCGGAGAAGCGGGCCGAGTTCAAGCGGGAGATCCACGGCTTCAAGATGTTCCTCGAAACCACGCTGGCCAACATCAACAACCGCGCCGAGCTCCATGACATGCCCTTCGGCGCGGAGGAGGGCGAGCGCATCCTGGCCCAGTTCCTGTCGTGAGGAGGGGCGTGGGGGCATGGGGCTTGAGGCGTGAGGCTTGGGGCGTGAGGCTTGAGGCCTGGGGGCCGGAGCGGGGGCCGCGATAGATCTTCTTTATCCTTCCGGAAAATGTCTTTTGACAGGATTAACAGGATTTACAGGATGAAAGAGCAATCAATCAACTTATTCGGGCAATCCGGTAAATCCCGTTAATCCTGTCAAAAAATTTTTCATGAACCCATGATGTCGCTACCCAGCATTACAAATGGTCTTTATATTTCTTAGAACTGGTTTCATAACCAGGACAACCATCTCAGATGAAAAGATTATTAACAAGGATATTCAGGATTTCCAGGATGATTTCTGGTTTTCTTAATCCTGAACATCCTGAATATCCTTGTTAAAAAATTCTTGGCGGGGTTATGAAACCGCCTCTAATCAACTCTCATGAAATTAAGTGACAGCAGCTTATACCCGGTGATCGAGCTGCTCCGGCAGGGGAAGCGGAGCCTCCGGGTCATGTCGCTGGCCGGGTCCTCGGGGTCGTTCCTGGCGGCGCTGATGGTGCGGGAGCTTAGGCGCCCGGTGTTTTTCGTGGAGGCGGAGGAGAGCGAGGCCGGGCGGGCGGCGGCGGAGATGGAGTTTTACGCGCGGGCCCTGGATGCCCGGGCCCTGGTCCGCCACCTCGGGGGCCGGGACCTGTTACGGACGATGCCGGGACAGGCGGGCGGGCAACGGACGGCGGCGCTGGCCGCCATGATTGCCTCCACCCCGGAACGGCCGGCAATGATCGCGGCGTCGCTGGATTCCGCGCTCCTGGTGACGGCGCCGCCCGAGATCTTCAGCGACCATCTGCACGAGCTTCGGCCGGGGAGCCGGCTCATGCGCGAGAGGTTCCTGGAAGCGCTGATCCGTTCCGGCTACACCGCGGTGTCGTCGGTAATGGAGCCGGGAGATTTTTCCGTGCGCGGCGGCATTATTGACGTGTTCGCGCCGGGGGCGGAATTGCCGGCGCGGATCGAGCTGTTCGGCGACGAGGTCGAGTCGCTCCGGGCGTTCGACCCGGAGACCCAGAAGTCCACGGGCCCGATCGAGCGCGTTCTCATCCCGCCGCTCAAGGAGGTGATCCTGACGGACGAGTCCGCGGCCCGCGCCGTGGCCGTGCTCAACGAGCAGATGATGGAGCTCAAGGAGGGGCGGCTGACGGACGGGTCCGGGACCGACGTGATCAAGGACTTCGGCGACGTGGTCTCGCGCCTCTCCCGTCAGGACCACTTCCCGGGCATCGAGGCGATGCTGCCCGCGTTCTTTCCCGGCCGATCGTGCGCCTTCGATTTCCTCGACCCTTCCTGGGTGGTCGTGTATCACGAGCCGTTCCTGTGCGACCAGGCCTTCCGGCGGCGCCTGGAGCTGCTTGACGAGCAGTGGCGCGACGAGCTGGCCCGCGGCCTGTTCGCGCTGCCGCCGTCCCGGCATTTTCTGAACGGGCCGGAGGTCGAGCGGGGCCTGGCCGAGTGCGCGGCGGTGGCGGCGGGGCCGGAGCCGGCGGCGGGGCCGGTCATGGACGCCGGCCATCCGGAGAGCGGCGCGGAAAATTATCGGGCGCCCGCGCCGCCGGCCGCAGATGCCGGACCCGTTGCCGGCGTGAGCTCGGACCTGGCGCCGTTCCGGGCGCGGCCGGAGCTCACGGAGCCGATCGGCCCGTTCATTTCCGCGCTCCGGGACTTTGCGGACATGGGAGTGCGCGCGTTGATCGTGAGCCCGATGCCGGGCAAGGCCGACCGGATGAAAGAGCTGCTCTCCGGGCACGGCATTGATTTGCCGCTCGCGGGCGACGCGGCGGGCGCGCTGGTTTCCGGGGGCGGCGCGCTGATCGCGGTGGGGGGCCTGCAGCGCGGGTTCGCGGACGTGGCGGGCAAGCTGGCGGTGGTGCCGGAAGCGGAGATTTTCGGGGAGAAGATCCGGCCGGGCAAGAAGCCTCGGGCGCTCACGCAATTTATTTCCGACCTGTCGGACCTGGGAGAGGGCGACTTCGTGGTGCACGTGGAGCATGGAGTGGGCATCTACCGGGGGCTCACGTCGCTTTCGGTGCAGTGGGTCGGGGAATGGGACTTCGTGAACCTGCGCGAGCGTCCGAAGATCCGGGTGGACAGCGCGCGGATCGCGTACGCGCAAGGCTCGATGCTTTACGTGCCGGTGCACCGCATCAACCAGATTTCGAAGTACAGCGGTCCGACCGAGGTCCCGCCGGCGCTGGACACGCTGGGCGGCAACACCTGGGAGCGGGTCAAGAAGCGGGTGAAGCGGGCGGTCCGGGAGTTCGCGGAGTACCTGGTCCGCATCCACGCCGAGCGGCAGTCGCACCCGGGGGTCGCGTTCCCGGCGCCGGACCATGTTTTCCGGGAGTTCGAGGAGACGTTCGATTACGAGGAGACGCCGGACCAGCTCCGGGCGATCGGGGAAGTGCTGGACGACATGGGAGAGGAGAAGCCCATGGACCGGGTGGTGTGCGGGGACGTGGGTTACGGCAAGACGGAGGTGGCGCTGCGGGCGGCGTTTCTGGCGGGGATGGCGGGCGGGCAGGTGGCGGTGCTGGTGCCGACGACGATCCTGGCGCAGCAGCATTACGAGACGTTCACGAAGCGGCTCGCGAAGTATCCGCTTCTGGTGCGGACGATCTCGCGGTTCGAGTCGGTAAAGGAGCAGAAGGCGGTGGTGGCGGGTCTCGCGGCGGGCACGATTGACATCGTGATCGGGACGCACCGTCTGCTTTCCAAGGACGTTAAATTCAGGGACCTGGGTCTGTTGGTGATTGACGAGGAGCACCGGTTCGGGGTGCGTCACAAGGAGCGGCTCCGGGAGCTGAAGGCCACGGTGGACACGCTGACGCTGACGGCGACGCCGATTCCCCGCACGCTGCACATGGCGCTGGCTGGTCTTCGCGACCTTTCCATCATTGACACCCCTCCGCCGGACCGGCTGGCGGTGCACACGGAGCTGGTGCGGGCGGACGACCGCATCATCCGGGAGGCGATCGAGCGTGAGCTTCGGCGTCAGGGCCAGGTGTTTTACGTTCACAACCGGGTGCAGACGATCGAGGCCGCGGCGAACAAGGTGATGCGGCTCACGCCGTCCGCGCGGGTGGCGGTGGCGCACGGGCAGATGGACGAGAAGGCGTTGGCCAAGGTGATGCACGATTTCGTGGGCCGGCGCTTTGACGTGCTGGTGTGCACGGCGATCATCGAGTCGGGCCTGGACATCCCGACGGTGAACACGATGCTGATAGACCGGGCGGACCAGTTCGGGCTGGCGCAGCTCTACCAGTTGCGCGGCCGGATCGGGCGGAGCAAGGAGCGCGGCTACTGCTTCCTCATAGTGCCGGCCAAGGGGATATTGACCAAGGAAGCGGCGCAGCGGCTCCGGGCGCTCAAGGAGTTCACGGAGCTGGGCTCGGGCTTCCGGGTGGCGGCTCACGACCTGGAGATCCGGGGCGCGGGCAACCTCTTGGGCGCGGAGCAGTCGGGCCATATTTACAAGATCGGGCTGGAGCTGTACATGCAGATGCTGGAGGAGGAGATCCAGCGGCAGCGGGGCGAGGCGGTGGAGGCCCCGATCGAGCCGGAGATCAAGCTGCCGGTGCCGGCGTATTTGCCGGACGAGTACATGCCGGACCAGAACCAGCGGCTGGCCTGGTACAAGCGCCTGGGCAAGGCCAGGGATGACCGGGAGATTGCGGACCTGAAAGAGGAGCTGATTGACCGCTACGGGGCGCTGCCGGAGCCGGCGCAGTCGCTGATCGAGATCACGAAGATCAAGGCGGCGCTGGTTGCCATCCGGGCGCTCGAGCTGGCCTATACGGGGACGGAGCTGGCGGTGGCGTTGGCGGATGACACCAAGGCGCAGGTGGACGGCGTGATCGCGCTGGCGATCAAGGAGCCGAAGACGTGGCGGATCACTCCGGACCGGCGCATTTTCCAGCGGTTCGCGGCCAAGGAGCCCAAGGACCTGTTCCCGGCGATCCGCAGCTTATTGAACCGCCTCGCGGGCGATGATACTATGTAAAGTTGATTGAGCGGCGGCCCAAACCGTGTGGGCACCGAAAGAGATTGGCTTGTCATGATGGAATCGTTGAACGCTTTGGTTGAAAGCGCTGACAATTTTTTATGGGGAAAGTTGCTGGTGTTCCTGCTGGTGGGCACGGGCATCTATCTGAGTTTCCGGATGCGGGGCATCCAGATTTTCGGGCTGCGGCACGGGATCAGGCTGACGCGCGGTCTTTACGACCAGAAGGAAGATCAGGGCGACCTGTCGCATTTCCAGGCTCTTTCCACGGCGCTGGCGGCGACGGTGGGGGTGGGGAACATCGCGGGGGTGGCGATCGCCATCCGGCTGGGCGGGCCGGGCGCGCTGTTCTGGATGTGGGTGACGGCGGCGGTGGGCATGGCCACCAAGTTCACGTCGTGCACGCTGGCTCTGAAGTACCGGGAGATCAACCCGGACGGCAGCGTGTCGGGCGGTCCCATGTACTTCATCGAGCACGGGCTGGGGCCGAAATGGAAGTGGCTGGCGGTGGCGTTTGCGGCTCTCGCGGCCCTCGCGTCGTTCGGGGCGGGGTGCATGGCGCAGGCGGGCGAGCTGACGCGGGCGTTCATGTCGCTCGTGCCCGGGCTGTCGCACCCCATCGCGGGCACGGGCATTGATCTGGGTCAGATGGGGGTCGGCATTCTGGTGGCGGTGATGGTGGGGGTCGTGATCATCGGCGGCATCCACCGGATCGGCGAGGTGGCGAGCCGGCTGGTGCCGTTGATGGCCATTTTTTACGTGGGCGCGGGTATCATCATCCTGCTGATGAACGTCACGGAGCTGCCACAGGCCGTGTATCTGATCGTGCACGACGCCTTTACGGGCACGGCGGCGGCGGGCGGGTTCACGGGCTCGTTCTTTCTGTACACGATGCAGATGGGGGTGCGGCGCGGGCTGTTCTCGAATGAGTCGGGTCAGGGCAGCGCGCCGATCGCGCACGCCACGGCCAAGACCCAGTACCCGGTGCGGGAGGGGTACGTGGCGCTGTTGGAGCCGTTCATTGACACGATCATCATCTGCTCGATCACGGGCCTGGTGATCGTGGTGACGGGGGCGTGGACGGAGACGAGCGGCATCGGGGGCGCGGACCTGACGGCGTTCGCTTTCCAGGCCGGTCTCGCGGACCTGCACAATATCGCGGCGCAGGCCCGGCTCGGCCGCGTCATCGTCACCATCGGCGTGATCCTGTTCGCGTACTCGACCGCCATCTCGTGGTCTTATTACGGCGACCGGTGCGTGGGCTACCTGTTCGGCTTAAAGGCCATCAAGCCTTACCGCTACGTGTTTTGCGTCTTCCTGGTGGTGGGCGCGACCATCAAGATAGACCTGGTCTGGAACCTGTGCGACGTGATGAACGGCGGCATGGCCATCCCCAACCTGATCGCCCTGATCCTGCTTTCCGGGGTGGTATGGAATGAGCTCAAGGGGTATCGCGCCCGCATTCCCGAATTCGACCGGGCCCTGGCGGCCCAATCATCGGCTAAAGAGGGGAGCTCTTGACCATGGCGGAAAAAGTTGATCTCCGGAAGGTGAAGGACCAGGCCGCGCGCGCCCTGAAGAAGGGCGAGTGGGACAAGGCCCTGGAAAAATACGAGGTCCTGGTCAAGGCTCAGCCCAAGGACCTCCGTCAGAAGATGAAGCAGGGCGACATCCTGGTCAAGCTGAAAAGGGTGGACGACGCCTTTCGGACCTATGGCGACGTGGCCGAGGCCTATAGCAAGGGCGGGTTCCTGATCCAGGCCGTGTCGGTGTACAAGCTGATGCAGCAGCTCGACCCGGTGCGGCCGGAGATCGCGGAGAAGCTGGAACAGTTGAACCGCGCGCGGGGCAGGGCGCCCGCCGCTCCCCAGCCCGAGGCGGCGCCGCCCGACGCGGAGCCGGGACTGGAAGCCGTGATGCCGGCCGCGCCGGCCGAAGAAGGGAAGAGCCTCAAGGACGAGATCGAGGAGGCCAAGCACCGGGAGAAGGCGCGGGCCAAGGACAAGGGCGCCGACTGGCGCTTCCCGGAGACGCCGCTGTTCGGCAAGCTGGGGGAGGAGGAATTCACGCAGGTGGTGTCCAAGTTCCAGGTGGGGACGATCCCCAAGGGCACGATGGTGATCAAGGAGGGGACCAAGGGCGACGCGTTCTTCATCGTGTCGCAGGGGGACGTGCGGGTGTTCCGCACGCACCCGAAGTCGGACAAGAAGATCACGCTGGCGCACCTCAAGGATGGCGCGTTTTTCGGGGAGATGGCGTTTTTTCTGGACTCGGTGCGGTCGGCCTCGTGCGAGACGGCGGCGGAGACGGTGCTGCTCCGGATCAGCAGGAAGGACCTGGAACAGTTGATGAGAGAGTACCCGAACATCCGGTCGGTGATGTACGACTTTTTCAAGAAGCGCGCCCTGGACCAGCTTTTCAAGACCATGGGCCTGTTCGCGAGCCTGGAGGACGCGGAGCGGTTGGTGCTGGCGGAGAAGTTCGACATGGTGGCGGCGGAGCCGGGCACGCAGTTGATCCAGGAGGGCGAGGAGGGGCAGTACCTGTGGGTGATCTTCTCGGGGGAGGCCGAGGTCACGACCCAGCACGAGGACAAGGGACCGGTCAAGCTCGCCACCTTGGGACCCGGCGAATACTGCGGCGAGATCTCGCTGATCCAGAGCAAGCTCAACACCGCGGACGTGGTGACGTCGAGCCGGTGCGTGCTGTTCCGGCTGGGGCGTCCGGTGTTCATGGAGCTTCTGGCCATCCACTCGCCGATGCTGGAGGAATTGTCGTCGGTGATCGAGCAGCGCCTCAAAAGCACGGTGGATGCCCTGCTCCGGGCATAGAAGAAAAGAATTTCAACAGGGATGTACAGGATTACCAGGATAATTTCCGGTCTTTTTTATCCTGAACATCCTGTATATCCTTGTTAATAATTCTTCTCTTAAAACCGAGGACCAATGACGACGCCGCAAACTGAACCGCTTCGCGCCCTGGTGACGAACATCCAGGGCTTTTCCACGGAGGACGGGCCCGGGATCAGGACGACCGTCTTTTTCAAGGGCTGCCCTCTGGCCTGCCCGTGGTGCCATAACCCGGAAGGGCTGGCAGCGAAAGAGGAGCTGATTTTCTACGCGGAAAAGTGCATCGGGTGCAAGGAGTGCGTGAAGGTGTGCGGCCACGGCGCGCCGGTTCCCGGCGGACCGCGCTTCGAGGAGTGCGAGCGCTGTTTCAAGTGCGTGGAGGCCTGCCCGGCCACGGCGCGGCGCAAGATGGGCGAATGGTACAGCGTGGAGAGGCTCGCGGCCCAGGTGCTGCGCGACCGCGTGTATTACGAGACCTCCGGCGGCGGCGTCACGGCGTCAGGCGGCGAGGCCATGATCTGGGCCGAGTTCCTGGCCGGGTTCTTCAAGCGTCTCAAGGCCGAGGGCATCCACACCGCGCTCGACACCAGTGGGGTGGTGGGAGGAGAGAGGCTCAAGGCCGTGCTCGAACACACGGACCTCGCTCTGGTGGACCTCAAGATCATGGACCCGGAGCGGCACCGGGCGGTGATCGGGGTGGAGCTCTCCCCGATCCTTGCCCACATCCGCGAGATTGACGATTCCGGGACCGCCATGCTCATCCGCGTGCCGGTGGTCCCGGGCTATACCGACGATCCGGCCAACATCTCGGCCATGGCCGAGTTCGCCCGCACCCTTGAACACCTCCAACTGATTGACCTGCTCCCCTATCACCGCATGGCCGAGCCCAAGTACCGCCACCTCGGGAAAAAATATTCGGTCCCCGACCTCAAGCCGCCATCCGCGGAGGCCATGGAAAGCATCAAACAGGTATTTACCGCGGCCGGGATCAAGGCCGTGATCGCGGGCAAGGACTAGAAAAGATCATTAACAAGGATGTTCGGGATTCCCGGGATGATTTCTGTTTTTTAATCCTGAACATCCTGAGTATCCTTGTTGAAAATTTCTTGCAAGGGTTATGAGATCGCTTGCAAACAAAGAGGGCGGCCCGAAGACCGCCCTCTCGGCAAAGCATTAATCCGGAATCAGGCCGCCGCTTCCTTGGCCCCTGCCTTTTCCAGGGCCATGGCCGCGAGCTCGACCACGTCGTAGGTCTTGACGTCTTCCTTCTCAAGCTGCTTCACGCCGTCCTCGAACATGGTCATGCAGAAGGGGCAGGCCACCGCCAGGTCCTTGGCCCCGGTGTTGATGGCCTCGCGGGTCCTCTCCTTGAAAATCTTCTCGTGGCCCAGGTGCTCTTCGAGCCACATCCGTCCGCCGCCGGCGCCGCAGCAGAAGCTCCGGCCCAGGCTCCGCTCCATCTCCTTGACCGTGACGCCGAGCGCCTTCAAAATGTTGCGCGGCGCGTCGTAAACGTCGTTGTGGCGGCCGAGGTAGCACGAGTCGTGGAACGCCACCGTCATGTTGAGCTTGGCCGGGATCTTGAGCTTGCCCGCCTCAATCAGCTCCCAGATCAGCTCCGTGCCGTGCTTGACTTCGACGTCCCACTTGAACTCCGGGCTCTCCTTCCGGATCAGGTCCTCGAACTGCGCGTACTCGTTTTTCATGGTGTTGAAGCCGTGCGGGCAGCAGGTCACGATCTTTTTCACGCCGTAGCCCTTCATGGTCTGCATGTTGGTGGTGGCCAGGATCTGGTAGAGGTACTCGTTGCCCAGCCGGCGCGCCGAGTCGCCGCAACACTGCTCCTCGACGCCCAGGATCGCGAACTTCACGCCCGCGGCCTTCAAGATCTTGGCCATGCCCCGGGCGATCTTCTTGTTGCGGTCGTCGAACGAGCCGGAGCAGCCCACGTAGAAGCAGTACTCCGTGTCCTCCGCAACGCCCTCCCCGTAAACCGGGATCTCCAGGCCCTGCGCCCATTCCGCGCGCTTGTCAAAGCCCAAGCCCCACGGGTTCGAGTTCTTCTCCATGTTCTGCAAGGCCGTCTGGCCCTCGGTCGGCAGGTTGCCTTCCATCAGCGTCAGATACCGGCGCAGGTCCACGAACTTCTGGATGTGCTCGTTCATGACCGGGCACTCGTACATGCACGCCCGGCACGTCGTGCACGACCACAGCTCGTCCTGCGACACCTGGTCCGGCCCGTCGCCGATGATGGGGAGCCGCTCCGCGTCCGCGGCCGCGAGGCCCTCGTGGATCATGGTGTGCTTGATGGCGAGGTGGAGCTTCTTGGGCGAGAGCGGCTTGCCGGTGAAGTTGGCGGGGCAGACCTTGTCGCAGCGGCCGCATTCCTGGCAGGTGACGCCGTCGAGGAGCTGTTTCCAGGTGAATTCCGGGACCGAGTTGACGCCCCACTTCTCCTGCTCCTCCAGGTCCTTGATGTACTGGACCCGGCCCTTGAGCTCGAGGGTGGAGAAGAACACGTTGAACGGCGCGGTCATGATGTGCTGGTGCTTGGAGAGGGGCAGGAAGTTGAGGAACCCGAAGAAGACGAAGAAATGGAGCCACCAGGAAAAGGCATAGGCCAGCGGGGCCTTCGAGTCCATGCCGCGGTCAACGCCGAGCGCGCCCCAGATCGAGGCGAAGAGGTGGCTGAGATACCCGCCGGGCATCTCCTCGCCCATTCGGATCTCCGCGCCCGAGATCATCAGGTCCGTGACCATCATGGCGGCGATAAGGCCCAGGATCATGAGCGCCTGGCTCGAGAGCTCCATCTCCTTGGGCTTGATGATCAGCCTGCGGTAAAAGGCCCAGGCCATGGCCAAGAGCACGATCAGGATGAAGGTGTCCATGGTGAAGTGGTACCAGGCATAGCCTATGGTGAGAGGGATATACAACACCTCTCCATGAAGAAAGGGCAGGAAGTTGGGAATTCCGCTCAGGAGGAAATTGGCGATGGTCAGCCCCAGGAGCATGAAGCCCCAGAAGATCCCGAAGTGGACCACGCCCGCCAGGGGGCGCAGCAACAGCTTCCTCTGGCCGAGCACGTTCACGACCACGTTCATCACCCGCTCGTTGATCCGGTCCCACCGGACTTCCGGCTTGCCCTGGCCCAGGAGCTTGAAAATCCGCTCGTAGACCAGCCAGAAAAAGCTAGTCACCGCGGCGACGCCCAGCACCACCTCCAGGGCCGCGAAAAATAACCCGCTTCCCGGCATCAAGGACATGAAACTTACCTCCTTGGATTGATGATACGTTTAACTTGTACCTGGAACTGCTCCGAAGCAAAAAGTACGGCGATGGGCCGCGTCTTGGCCGACGCCTACTAACAAAGTATGCCAGACCGAGCGGTCGGTGTCAAGGACTTCGGGGGCAAGACTTCGGGGGCAAAGGCTGCGCGAAAAAAATAGTGGTTGCCTGGTGGCGCGGGCGGCCTGCCCCCTGATCTCGGGGCTCCGGCCGGAGGCCCGCGCCACGGCCCTTGTCCTTCGCTTATTGTCCCGGCCTGACTTGATAAGCCCGCCTCCATGCGTTTTTTTAAAAGTTTTACACGGATGGAACGGATTCGAACGGATTTCACGGATCGGATCAGAATATCCGTGCGATCCGTATTCCATCCGTCGGCGTCAAGTTAAAACGTGCCCCTTCAAGTCATCGAGATCAGCGATCTTTTCCAAGCCCACGGATGGAAACTGATCTCACGGATCAAGAAATTTCCGGCCATTCTCCGATCCGTGTCATCCGTCTCATCCGTGTTCATCCGTGTAAATTCTTAAACCCCGCCGGAGGATGATCCACTCTCGAATGCATAGAACCTTTGACCTCAACTTCACCGGCAACGCCGACCTCTCCGGCGGCGACGTGCCCGGCGCGGACGGCATCGGCGGCGGCATTGACCTGTTCTCCGAGTGGAAGGGCGCCATCTTCCAGGGCGCCTACAACATACTCGGCGGCAGCGCCGACACCGACCGCCTCGACGGCCAGCTCTGCATTGACGGGACCTTAATTGACGGCGTCATGCCACCGCCATAACTGAACGGCTGGACCGAAAAGCGGGAGGCCGCGGGGCCTCCCGCTTTTTTCAGGCCTCGGCCCCGGCCGGGAACCGGGTCAGGCCCGCCTCTTGAAAAATGAAATCAACTGCGCTATTAAGATAAGAACGCGGGGCAGCGGGACGTTCGATTCCAACCTTTACTATTGGGGCGGTTTTGATTGCCCCAGGCGCCCAGGGGGGCATGGTGTTGTGGCGAATTCGGCCTCAAATTCATGGGCGCAGAGGGTATTGCCTTGCCCGGTTGCAATTGACAAGAAAAGCTTGGTAGCATTGAAACCGCTGAATACGTATCCAGCAAATTTTCAATAAGCAAAGATTGACAAAGGAGAGGGGTTAATGAAAGGGATGGCGAAAACGGGCATCAAGTATTGCGTGCTGATGCTCGCACTGGCGGGACTGATTTCCGGGTGCAAAGGGGTCCTGGGCGGCCGCAGCGACCTCTCCAAGGCCCGGGTAAAGGCGGCCAACAGGTATAACATCAACCTGAACGGCGGCAGGGGCGATACCGGCGACGGCGGCATGGGCGGCGGCATCTTTTTAGACACCGACGGGAGCCTCGGGATCAACATCCTGGGCGCCGCTTCGGTGGTTGACATGTCGTTCGACCTGCCCCAGGGATTGCCGGCGCTCGACTTCGGGGACGTGCCGCTGGTCGTGGCCGCCAATATGGCCATTGACGTATACGAGGACCAGCCCGCGGCCCAGGACGCGGTGGAGGACGGCGGCTACTACATGTTCCTGGACGATGGCAACATCTGGCTGCGCGACTCCGAGCTCGACGACGTGGCCGTGACCGGCCTTCACGTGCTCCCCGGCCGGACCCTGACTTTGGGCCTCAATGTTAATGAGGGCAATAATGACGGCCAGGACTCAGCCGAGATCTTTTTTGAATTCGACGTGATGGTCGAGGGCGTCATCAAGACCAAGACCCTGGACACGGGAAACGTGGGAGACGCCCCGGTTGATATTAACAGTCATGGCATGCCCGGCACAGACAAGGACAAGGCATGGCTCATCCTGGAGTGCGGCGGGACCATGATCATCAGGGGCGCGATTGACCAGTCCGGCGCCGACGGCGCGCGCCACACGGGGGAGGACGGCGGCGACGGCGGCGCAACCGTGCTCTATGCCTTTAGCTCGATCTTCATCCTGGGCAACGTGGACGCCTCCGGCGGAACCGGCGACGGCGTCGGAGACGGCGGGGCCGGGGCCGCCTGGTCAGGCGCCGCGGCGGAACTTGACATCATCAGCGAACAGGGGATGGTGGCCGTCGCCGGCAACGTCAATGCCTCCGGCGGAAAAGGAAAACGCGGCGGGTCCGCCGGCAAGATTTACATTGATCTCTTTAGCAACTTCTACGGCATCGGCTCCCTGCTCGCCAATGGCGGCGACGGCGCCGACGGCTACGGCGGCCACGCCAACGCCATCGTGATAGTTTCCCACTTCGGAAGCATTTACTATGCGGGCGCCATGCTCGCCAACGGCGGCAACGCCACCTACGGCGACGCGGGGAACGGCGGCGGTATCAGCCTGTCCGCGACTGACGGCGATTCCATGGGCGAGCTTTTCCTCTCCGGCTCGATCCAGTCCAAGGGCGGGACCTCATTCCTCTTCGGCGTGGGCGGCGACGGCGACACCGTGGAACTCAATAATTCCGGCTCCGGAGACATCCGCATCACCGCCCCCATTGACCTCTCCGGCGGCGACGGCGACGGCCCCGGACGCAAGGGCGGAGACGCCGGCGGCCTCTTAATTATGGAGCAAGGAGTGCTGGACCTTGGTTATGGCCAAGGCGCCATGACCGGCAACATTATCCTCGCGGCCAACGTCAACCTGAACGGCGGCAACGGCGACATCGGCGGCGCCGGTGGCCTCTTCCAGACGCTGCTCTATCATTCCTGGGACGTTCCCACCGACTGCGGAATCTTCTTCCTGGGCTACGCCGACATCCGCGCCATGGGCGGTAACGGCGGCGATAATGGCGGAGTGGGCGGTTATTTCGAGGCTTACACTCATACCCCATGGTCGTTCGACGGCTTGGTGGCCCTCCCCACCGGTCCCATTATTGACGAAACCAACTTCCTGGCCAGAGGCGGAGACGGCGAACTCGGCTACGGCGGCAGCGGCTACATTGGTGAAGAAGAACCTGCTTATTACGCTGAGGCCGAGGAGGGCGAGGCATACATCGGGACCACCATCTACCGCCACAAGGGCAGCATTGACGTCTCCGGCGGAAACGGCAACCTCGGCGGCGGCTTCGGCGGTATCGTCGAAATCTACGGCCATGACGGCGTCACCTTCAACGGCAGCCTCGATCTCTCCGGCGGCAACGGCACCGGCGCCGATGTCTCGGGCGGCGACGCCGTCGGGATTCAAATTATATCCACCTGTGACCTTAACTTCACCGGCAACGCCAACCTCTCCGGCGGCAACGGCACCGGCGCCGGGACCGGCGGCCTTGGCGGCTACTTTGGGCTTATTGCCGGCCGCGCCACCACCATGGTCGGTAACCTGGACGTGTCCGGAGGCGACGCCGGCGCCGACCCGCTCAACCCGGGCGTCGGCGGCGATGGCGGCGTCATTGAGCTCTTATCCGAGGGGGAGGACATCATCTCCATCTTCCAGGGCTCCTACAACATTCTCGGCGGCAGCGCCGACACTCCCGGCCTCGAAGGCCAGCTCTGGATTGACGGAATCTTAATTGACCCCTCGCCATAATTGAACAGCTTAACCGGGAAGCGGGAGGCCCCGGAGCCTCCCGCTTTTTTTATTGTTCCCTCTCGCCGTGTTAAAATAATCAAGATATGAAAAAATCGTATCTATACCGCCGGATCGCCGCATCCGCCGCCCTGATCGCCGCCGTCCTGCTCATCGCCGCCGACGCCGAGCCGGTCAAGCTCTATCTCGGCGACAAGTTGGCCGGGACCTTCACCGAGTTCCAGGTCATTGACGACGTGGTCTTCCTCCCGCTCCAGGCCTCGGCCAAGGCGCTCGGGATCGAGGGCTTTGCCGACCCGCAGAGCGGGCTCGCCTTTTTTCGCAAGGGCCGGGCCTTGGTGGTGATTGACTCGAACCGCAAGGAAGCCAAGGCGGGCGAGCACGTGACGCCGCTGAAATACGCTCCGATCTGGACGGGCAAGGACGTTTTCATTCCGGCGGCAGTGTTCACGGACGCGCTGCCGCTGGTGCTGGGCGAGGCGGTGCGGGTGGCGTATCCGCCGCTTTCGGGCAACGGCACGGCGTTGCGCAATCCGGTGGACGTGATCGTGCTCGATCCGGGTCATGGCGGGCACGACGCGGGGGCCAAGGGCCCAGGCGGCATCCTGGAAAAGGACGTGACCCTTTCCATCGCCAAACGCCTGCGCGACCGGCTGCAAAAGGAGACCGGGCTCATCGTTTACCTCACCCGCAACGACGACACCTTCATCCCGCTCTCCGATCGCCCTAAAAAGGCGCGCGAGCTTAACGCCGACGTGTTCATCTCGGTCCACGCCAACGCCTACAAGATGATGAGCGCACAGGGGTTCGAGACCTTCTTCGCCAGCCTCACCGCCACCGACAAGGCGGCCATGGACCTGGCCGAATGGGAGAACCAGGCCGAGGAGACCTCCTCGGCGCCGGCCTCTGACGAGGTCACCACCGACATCGGCATGATCCTCGGCAACATGGCCCAGACCGAGAGCCTGGCCGCGTCGCAGCAACTGGCCGAGACCATCCAGGACGCGCTGGCCCATGTGCTCAAGTCCGATAACCGCGGGGTGAAGCAGGCCCCGTTTCGGGTGTTGATGGACTCGACCACGCCGGCGGTGCTGGTGGAGGTCGGTTTCTTGACCAGTCCCGAGGAGGCCAGCCTGATCACCAACCCGGCCATGCAGGACCGGATCGTCGAGGCCCTGGCCTCCGCCATCCTCAAATACCGCGGCCAGACCAACGCCCGGCTCGGCCTCGGCCCCAAGGAGTGAACCGGTGCCCGTGAAAAAAAGCCCGGAGCTGACGCTTCGGCCCGTCAAGATCGAGATCAACCCGCTCGATTACGCCGAGGGCAGCGCGCTCATCAGCGTGGGCCGGACCCGCGTGCTGTGCGCGGCCACCGTCGAGCCCGGCCGGCCCAAGTGGATGGAAAAGCAGAAGGACCAGAGGGGATGGATCACCGCCGAGTACAGCCTGCTGCCCCGCTCGACCAAGACCCGAACCCGCCGCGAGCGCGGAACCGTCTCCGGACGCACCCAGGAAATCCAGCGCCTGATCGGACGCTCGCTCCGCGCGGTCGCCGAGCTCGCCGCCATCGGCAACCACACCATCACCGTGGACTGCGACGTGCTGCAGGCCGACGGCGGGACCCGCACCGCTTCCATCACCGGCGGATACGTCGCCCTCTACGAGGCCTGCCGCAAAATGCAGCACGAGAACCTGGTCAGTGCCTTCCCCATCAACGACCAGGTGGCCGCCGTGAGCGTGGGCTATTTCCAAAACGAGCTGGTGCTCGACCTCGATTACGAGCGCGACTCCGCGGCCGACGTGGACATGAACGTGGTCATGACCGGCGCCGGCAAGCTGATCGAGGTCCAGGGAACGGCCGAGGGCAAGCCCTTTACCAAGGCCCAGCTCGCCAAAATGATCGCGCTCGCCGAGCAGGGCATCCGCGGGCTCTTCGCCGTCCAGAAAAAAGTCCTGCGCATCTAATAATAAGGTTCTTCACCTTCCAGAGTGGATCTGAGAAATAACATTGGATGGGGACCGGAGGCGGGTAGAGCGTAGAGCGCAGGGCGTAGGGCGTGAAAGACCGCTGCTTTCTCGGTGATTTGATTTACGCCCTTCGCCCTTCGCTCTACGCTCTACTCGATCTGTGACGCACATAGCATCCATTCTCCTCCCGCTCATCCGATAGATATGCTAAGAGAGGCACTGATGCTTGAAATTGTCGTCGCCACCGGAAACCAGGGCAAGCTCGACGAGATCGCGCACGCGCTCGCGGGCCTCCCCGTGAAGCTCCTCTCCCTCGCCGAATTCCCCGGCGCGCCGGAGGTGGTCGAGGACGGCGAGACCTTTCTGGAAAACGCCGTCAAGAAGGCCCGCGCCACCGCGGCGCACGCCAAAAAGCATGCCCTGGCCGACGACTCCGGCCTCGCGGTGGACGCGCTGGGCGGAGCGCCGGGCGTCTTTTCCGCCCGCTTCGCCGGAGTGGGCGCGAGCGACGACATGAACAACAATAAGCTGCTTGCCGCGCTGGCCCGCACCCCTGCTCCGCGCACCGCCCAATTCGTTTGCGTGCTCTGCCTGGCTTCTCCCGCCGGCGACATCATCACCGCGGAGGGCCGGTGCCCGGGCGAGATCCTCGATGCCCCCCGCGGCCATCACGGCTTCGGCTACGACCCCCTCTTCTGCTACCCGCCGCTTGGCGCCACCTTTGCCGAGATCACCCGCGAGCAAAAGCTCCAGGTCTCCCACCGCGGACGGGCCCTCGCCGCGCTGCGCGAAAAGATAATGGCCATCGTCTAACTGTGGAGTCCGGCGCGGGATACTGGTACAATGGACAAAAAGCAGTAAAGGAAAAAATGCGATGAAGTTGTTCTTT
Source organism: bacterium (assembly GCA_035527835.1). Classification (GTDB taxonomy): domain Bacteria; phylum RBG-13-61-14; class RBG-13-61-14; order RBG-13-61-14; family DATKZS01; genus DATKZS01. Next base: position 26,466 of record DATKZS010000044.1, on the reverse strand, counting down.
GAGCCGGAAACGGTGGCGGAGATCGGAGCGACCGCGGGCCCGATGAAGCCGGGGTATTCGCTGTTCCAGAGTTTGCAGGAGACCTTCGGCGAAAATTTTTTTCCGGTGAACCCGAAGCTCGACGTGATCGGGAACAAGCAATGTTACCGCGGCATCCTGGACGTGCCGGCGGACATTGACGTGGCGGTGGTGTTCATCCCGGCGGCGGCGGTGCCGGAGGCCCTGGAGCAGTGCGGGATCAAGGGGATCAAGCGGGTAATCATCGAGTCGGGCGGGTTCGCGGAGGCCGGGGCCGAGGGCCTCGCGCTGCACGAGCGCTGCCTGGCCATCTCCAAAAAGTACGGAATGCGGCTGTGGGGACCGAACTGCATGGGCCTGATCAACGTGAGTCGGATGAAGGTGCTCTCGTTCATGGGCCCGATGATGTGGAAGGGCCGGTTCATCGCGGGCAAGGTCTCGCTGGTGGTGCAGAGCGGGATGCTCTCGGCGGGCTTCCTGCTCCACATTCTCTCCAAGACGCCGTTCGGGCTGTCCAAGGTCTGCTCCATCGGCAACAAGATGGACGTGGACGAGGTGGACGTGCTCGAGTACCTGGTGAATGACCCGGAGACCGGAGTGATCGCGATGTACCTCGAATCCATCAACCGCGGCCGGAGGTTTTTCGAGCTTGCCAAGTCCACCTCCAAGCCGATGGTGGTGCTGAAGAGCGGGCGCACTTCCTTTGGCCACAAGGCCGCGGCGTCGCACACGGCGGCTCTAAGTCAGGACGACGCGGTGCTGGACCATGCTCTTCGGCAGGCGGGCGTGGTCCGGGTGTACGGCATGAATGAGATGATGGACGTGGCGCGGAGCTTCGCGGTCACCGAGCGGGAGCCGGTCAAGAAGGCCCGGGTGGCGGTGCTGTCGTTTTCCGGGGGCGCGGGCGTGGTGTGCTCCGACGACGTGGCCGACTACGGCATGGAGCTCGCCCGCTTCAGCGATGAGACGCTCGCGAAGATGAAGAGCGTGTTTCCGGCGTGGATGGAGCCGTCGAACCCGGTGGACACGTACCCGGCGATCGAGAAGCGCGGCCCGACCGAGGTCATCAACGTGACGGTGGAGGCGGCGATGGCGGACCCGGGGGTGGACGCGGTGTATGTCCACTTTTTCGCGCCGTTCGTCAAGATCAAGCTCTACGATTACGATTTCCTGGAGTCCGTGGTGAAGAAGCACAAGAAGCCGATGGTGGCCTGGACCATGGGCCGCGGCGAGGTGGCCGCCGAGATCCGGCAGGAGCTCGAGTCCCGCGGCATCTGCGTGGTGGACGAGATCGCGGAGGGAGTGAGAATACTCGCGGCGCTCACCATGCGGCGGTGAACTGAAGGCGAGGTAAAACTTAAAGCGCCAATTCCCGGTTCGTTTTGATGATGAGCCTGGCGGCCTCGGCCAGATTTCCCCGGGCTTCTTTCAGAGTGCGGCCCTGGGTGTTGGCCCCCGGCAGCTCCTCGATATAAGCGATCCAGAACTTGGCCCTCTTCTCGAAAACCGCGGTGAATTTTCTCTTCATTCTTTTCTCCGATACTTTCTGCACTTTATTTTAACAGGTAATCGTGCTCTCCACCAGTCGTTACAATATCTGGACGTTGTTTTCATGACGATTCCTCACGGAATCTCCGGCAGCAAAATGTATGACGGGTGCCGCGCGTCGTGGTAGATGGTCTGCTCGGCCACGATGACGTTCATCGCTCCGCCCTCTCCGCCGGCGTTGGCATTGCGGTCGAAGCGGGGGAAGGATGACGACGCCACCTGGATGCGGATCCGGTGGCCCTTCCGGAAGCAGTTCGAGGTGGGCCAGAGCTTGATGCGGTACTCGTAGACCATGCCGGGTTCGAGGAGGGACGGCTCGGTGATGGAGTCGCGGTAGCGGGCGCGGATGATGCCCTCGGTCAGGTTCAGCGACATTCCGTCGGGGAAGACGTCGCAAAGCTTGACGGTGAAGTCGGTGTCCACCGCGGAGCTGGCCGCGTAGATGACCGCCGTTACCGGCCCGGTGGCCTCGTAGTCCTGGGTCATGGGGGCCGAGGTGAAGATGAGAACGTCGTCGCGCTTCTCCACGTCTTTCTGGTCGCGCGCTCCCACGTCCTCCAACAGGTTGTTGCCGCCCGCCGTGAGCACCGGGTTTTTCGGATCATAGGTGAAGCGGTCGCTTTGCTCGGCGGCCGGCTCCCGGGTCGAGAGCGACCCGTTCCCCGTAACGGAGTTGGCGCGGCCCTGGCTATGGAGGAACCACTTGACGTATTGCGTGCGCGCCAGCGGCCACTCGTTCTCGTCGCGCCACACGTTCTTGCCCATGACGTAGAGCTTGACCGGGGCCTCCTTCTCGATGCCGTTGTCAATGCCCTTGAGCCAGCGGTCGTACCATTTGAGGACCAGGAGGTCCTTGATCATGGTGCTGAGCTTGGCGCCTTGAACCGCGTCCTTTCTCACGCCCGAGACGTGGCCCCACGGCCCGATGATGATGCGGGTGTACTTGCCCGCGTCGCCGGGAGCGGACTGTCTCATGCGGCTGAAGTCGTGGAGCTGGCCCTCCACGAAGATGTCGTACCAGCCGGAGATCATGAGGGCGGGCGCGCCGACTTTATTATACTGGTCGTGGAAGTTGAAGGCGTCGGCGTACTCGGCGAACGCCGGGTAGTTCATGTAGCCGATCATCTTCTGCACGAAGTCGGGCGGGACCTGGCCCTGCCCGATGCCCATGGCCTCGGCCATTTTCGCGTTGAGCTGTGCAATGGACAGGCCGGAGAGCTCTTCCCACTTGAGGTTGAGGTCGGGCTGAAGGGGCGCGTTGAAAAAGCCCTCGTTCGCCAGGTCGAGCTTGCCGGAGGGGATGGGCAGGGCCTTGTCGTTCTGCTTGCCCACGCCCGCGGACCAGCCGGTGGAGAGGCGGTAGGAGAAGGCGCCGCCCAGGAAGATGGCATTGCTCAGGCTGGCGGTGGTGATCTGCGGATACATGGCCTTCAGATACGGATTGTCCGCGGCCACCGCCCACTGGGTGAGGCCCAGGTAGCTCGGCCCCCACGTGCCCAGGCTCCCGTTGAACCACTCCTGGTCCGCCATCCACTTCACCGTGTCCATCCCGTCCTCGCGCTCGTACACCATGGGCACGAAAACGTCGCCCTCCGAATGGAAGGTGGCGCGGCAGTCCTGCGCCACGAACACGTACCCGCGCTGCGCCATCAGCTCGCCCACCGACCGGATGTAGTCCTTGTTGTACGGCAGCCGCGTCATCACCACCGGGAGCGGGCCCACCCGGTCCGCGGGCTCGTAAACATCGGTGGCCAGCCTGACCCCGTCGCGCATGGGCACCATGATATTGGCCGTGGCCTTGACCCGGTGCTCGGGGGGCGTCAGCTCGAGGTAGCTGCCCATGATGCGGTAGCAGGCGGAAGTGCCGGTGAGCATAACGGCCAGGATCAACGCCGCGAAAATCTTGCGAGTCATTTAAGGTCCCTCCTCATCGCAATTTCAGCAAGACTATATTCCGGCGGGGAGCGCCTTGTCAACCGCGGCAGGCCCCGCGTTTTTTGCCGGGCGCGGTGATGTGTTATAATTCGACGGGTAATGGCGAAGCGTATTATTTTTCGTATTTACCGGGGGATCGGGGCGGCGGTGGCGGCGTTTTTCCTGGCGCTGCTCGTGCTGGGCTTGAGCTTCTTTTACATCTTTACCCGCAAGCCGCTGCCGCAGGTAGCGGGCAAGGTCGTGGTCGCCGGCCTTGATTCGCCGGTGAGAGTGGTGCGCGACAAGTGGGACGTGCCGCACATCTACGCCCGGACCCGGCGCGACCTCTTTTTCGCCTCCGGGTTCGTGCAGGCGCAGGACCGGCTGTTCCAGATGGACCTCCTGCGCCGGGTGTGCGAGGGCCGGCTCGCGGAATGGGTCGGCCAATCCGCCCTTCCCTCCGACCGCCTGGCCCGGACCATCGGCTTCCACCGGCAGGCGGCGAGGAACCTGGCCGCGGCGCCGCCCGAGTCCGCGGAGGCGCTGGACGCTTATGCCGCGGGCGTCAACGCTTACATCGAGCGGCACTCCAGCAACCTTCCCCTTGAATACAAGGCCCTGAAGAGCGCGGTCGAGCCGTGGGAGCCGGCCGACACGCTGGCCATCGCGCTTTACATCGGATGGGGCCTGGCCAACGACTGGAAGAACGAGGTCCTCCGGCTCGGCATCATGGAGGAGCGCGACGAAAAGAACATGTGGGAGATCGTCCCGCTCTACGAGGCCAAAGGGCCGGACATCGTGCCGCCCGAGTACTGGCCGGGAAAGGCCCTCAACAAAAAACAGGAGGAGGGCGCGCGCGCCCCGGCGATTCATGGGCTCGGGCAGGTGGTCAGCCCTCATGCCATCGCGTCGCTGTTCGCGGCCGACGCCGCGCTGCGCCGCTTTTTCAGCGGCGGCATGGCGCGGCCGCTCTGCTCCAATTCCTGGGCGGTGGACGGGAGCATGACCGGGTCCGGCAAGCCCATCCTTGCCAACGACCCGCACCTCGAGCTCACGCTCCCATCGGTATGGTACGAGCTCCACCTCGCGGGCGCCGGATTTGACGTGATCGGCGTGACCTTTCCCGGCATCCCGCTCGTGGTGCTGGGCCATAACCGCGAGATCGCCTGGGGCGCCACCACCACGCAGGCGGACACCGAGGACATCTTCATCGAGGACATCAATCCCGCTGACGCTCATCAGTATCAGTTCCAGGGCCGCTGGGTGCCGTTCCGGGTGGAGAAGGAGAAGATCCGGGTCAAGCAGGACAAGGACGGTGGCTTCAAGGACGAAGTCCTGGAGGTGAGGGTGGGGCGGCACGGACCGATCATTAACGGCGTGCTCGATCCGCCGGTGCGTGCCGACAAGGCGCTCGCGCTTTCCTGGACCGGCTTCGAGGTCACGGACCCGATCGGCGCGTTCGCGGCGGTGAACCAGGCCCGCGACTGGGAGACGTTCCGCGGCGGCATCCAGCGGCTGGGGTGTCCGGTGCAGAACTGGATTTACGCGGACGGCGCGGGCAACATCGCCTACATCGCGGCCGGGCTCTATCCGGTGCGGGCCCGGAGCAACGGGACCGTGCCCGTGTCCGGCCAAGACGGCCTGCACGAGTGGCAGGGCTTCGTGCCGCTCGACGAGCTGCCCCAGTTCATCAACCCCAAGAGCCATTACATCGTCACGGCCAACAACCGGGTGATGCCGCCGGACCAGGTGCCCTACGTCATCTCCTATAGCTATGGCCCTCCCTATCGCGCCGCGCGGATCACGGAGCTGCTCGCCGCCGAGTCCGGAAAAAAATTCAGCGCCGCGGACATGGCCGCGATCCAGAGTGACACCTACTCGATGCGCGCGCGCCGGCTCATGCCCCTGTTCCTTGAAGTCCTGGACTTGAACCGCGCCGGCGACGACACGCTGGAGCGGGCCTGGCTCCAGGTCAAGGACTGGGACCTGGACATGGCCGTCTCTTCCAGCGCGCCCACCATCTTCGCCGAGACCTGGTGGCAGGCGCTCCGGCTCACTTACGAGGACGAGATGAGCCCGGAGCTGCTGCAATGGTTCCTGGAGATCCAGTCGGGGACCAACGCCTTCGAGAACCTGCTCGATTCGGGCGATCTGGTCCTGTTCGACGACCGCCGGACCCCGCAAAAGGAGACCCGCGACGACATCATCCTGATGGCGTGGCGCGAGGCCATCCGGTCGCTGACCGACCTCAAAGGGCCCCGGATGACCACGTGGAAGTGGGGCGAGTTGCACAAGCTGCGCCTCACTCACCCTCTGGGCCGTGCGCCCCGGCTCAAGGGCGTGGCCGACCTGTTTAACGTGAACATCCGGCCCATTCCCCGGCCCGGCGGACGCGAGACGGTGAACAACGGCTTTTATCTTTTGGGCAACGGCTTTGACGTCGTGGTCGGCGCATCCATGCGCCAGATCGTGGACTTCGGCGACCTGGAAAACGCCGGCATGGCCTATCCCGGCGGCCAGTGCGGCCAGCCCTTCTCCGCGCATTACAGCGACATTCTTCCCCTCTGGCTTCGGGGGAAAAGTCATCCTATGATGATGGACAGGAAAGAGATCGAGCAGGCCAAGGAGGCCACGCTCGAGCTCATTCCCGCCGGCGCGCCCGGCGAAGAATCATCCGCGGCAGGTGAGAGTGATCCTCGACCGTAAAATCTGGGCCCTGGCCAGCGGCAAGGGCGGAACCGGCAAGTCCGTGCTCGCCGCCAGCATGGGCGCGCATCTGGCCGACCTGGGCTTCCGCGTCGTCCTGGTGGACGCCGACCTGGGCTGCGCCAATCTTCACACCAACCTGGGCATCGAAAAACCCCGGGCCACCCTGGCCGACTTCATCGAGCGCCGCACCGAGCACATCGAGGAAGTGGCCATTGACACCGACATCCCGAGGCTCCGCCTGATCAGCGGCGCGCTCGATCCCGTGGACGCCGCCCACATCCGCTACCAGCAGAAAAAAAGGATCATGCGCCAGCTCAATACCCTGGAGGCCGACGTGGTCATCTTGGACCTCGCCACCGGAGCGTCGCTCACCGAGGTCGAGCTCTTCTGCGCCGCCGACACCGGAGCGCTGGTCATGCTCCCCGAGCCCACCTCCGTCGAAAACGCGTACCGCCTGCTCCGCATGCTCTACTTCTACATGGTCCGCGAGATTCCCGGCTTTAAAAAGCTCGAAAAAAAGCTGCCGCCCGAACTGAACGATAACCGCGTGTCCCCCGCGGCCTTCCTGGCCGAGGTCGAGAAGCTCGATGAGAAATGGGGCCAGATGATCCGCAAAAGGATGGAGAACTTCAGCCCCGGCCTCATCATCAACCAGGTCAAGACCAAGGAGGACCGGGACCTGGGGCCCGAGGCCCGCCTGGTCTGCAAGAGGTTCTTCGGGCTCGACCTGCCCTTTCTGGGGGCCGTGGAATTTGACGAGAGCGTGTGGCAGTCGGTGCGGCACAAGAAGCCGGTGATCCTGGACTATCCGCATTCGCGGCCGAGCCGCTCGATCCGCCAGCTCACCGAGTCCATGCTCTCCCTTTCCCGGAGGCCCACATGATCGCCGGATTCAACGACCTCTCCTGCTACGAGATCCTCGACATCTCCCCCGGCGCCGAGGCCAAGGAAATCCAGGAAGGATATTACCGCGTGCGCGAGATCTTCGCCAAGAACGCCCTGGCCAGCTATTCGCTCTACACCGCTCCGGAGCGCGAGGAAATACTGCGCGTCATCGAGGACGCCTATCGCACCCTGATTGACGAGAAGTCAAGGGGGGAATATGACCGCCATCTGCACCTGGAGCGCGTGAAGAGCATCAAGGCCGGCAAGGCCCGACAGGAGGCCCTGCCGCTCATGCCCCGCGAGGCCGCCGGGCAGATGGAACCCGGCGCCGACGAAGAAGCCCCGCCGGCGGACGCGGAGCAAGGCACGGACCGCGAGTCATTGCAAGCGGAACAGCCGACACCCGATGAAAACGAAAAGCAGGATGTGACCGAAAAACAAGAGACCGGCGCGGAACACAAGGTAGCCGAGACCCCGCCGCCGCAGCCCAGGACCGGACGCATCACCTCCGCCGAGGACAAGGAGGAGGACATCGAGGAAGCCGTCGCCCTGGGGAGGGAGGAGCGCGATAAAATGTTGGAGGGGCCGGCAACCGCGGGCCCAGTGAAAGCAGAGGTGTCAGCTCCCCCGGTCGCTCCGCCATCCCGGCCGGATGCAGCCGCGCCGGAGGCAATGCAGCCCAAGCCCGCTCCCGAGGCCCCGGCCAGCGCATTGACCGGTAAAGGGGCCGGCGCGACCGCGGCCCCTGGCCCGCCGTCCGGCGAGAAAAGCGGCATGAAAGCACCCGGTCCTTTAATGGCCGGGAAGGGGGAGGAAGCAGCGGCGCCCGCCCGGGATAAAACGCCGCCGCCCATGCCGGCCAAGGATAAAACGCCTGCGCCCGCGCCGGCCCGGGATAAAACGCCCGCGCTGGCGGCCGCGAAGCCGGCCGGGCCGCCCGTTCACCCGGGCCGGTTCGGGGAAAGGGAGCGCAAGCCCCTGCCCGGCGCCGCTCCGATCACCCCGGCCGGGGTGAAGCGGGCGGACCTGAAGCCGCCGCTCTCCGCCCGCGGCCGCGAGCCCTTCGAGGACACGGTCTATGACGTCCCGTCTCCGCCCGCCAAGGCCCGCCCCATGGATAACGTCGAGTCCGGGGGCTCGGGAAGATTCTTCAAGGAGCGCAGGGAGGCCAAGGGCATCACGCTGAACCAGGTGTGGGAAACCACCAAAATCCGGAAGCCAATCCTGGAGGCGATCGAAAAAGAGGACTACGCCAAGCTCCCGGCCGCGGTCTTTCTCAAGGGCATGCTCAAGAGCTACGCCCGGATGCTCGCGATCGAGGAACCCGAAGCCGCGATCAAAGGCTATGTTGACCGCATGACAACGGCCAAGCAATGGATGGAATGAAGAAGGCGTGAGGCGAATAAAGGCGTGAGGCTTGAGGAATAGGCGCCAGCCGGCCGGCCTCTTCCCTCAAACCTCAAACCCCAAACCTCAAACCTCTCTTAATTCATGCTCCCACATGTCCTCGATGATCCCCAGCCGGTTGATCTGGTTCGTGCCCTCGTAAATCTGCGTCAGCCGCGCGTCACGGAGCGCCTTCTCCACGTAGTTCCCGTGCATGTAAGCGTGGTCGCCCATGATGTCCATGGCGCTCGCGCAGACCGTAACCGCCGTGTCCGAGCAGAACACCTTGGCCGCGGCCGAGGTCAGCGGCAGCGGAGGCATGAACCGGCCCGCGTGCCAGATCAGCGACCGGCCCGCCATCAGCCGGATCATCATTTCCGCCAGCGCGAGCTGCACCTCCTGGTACTCCACCAGCCGCCGGGGTCCCTGCCGCGTATTCTGGCAAAACTCCAGGCAATGCTCGAACGCGCCCCGCGCTATGCCCAGCGCGATCGCCCCCACCACCGGCCGCGAAAAATTCAGCACGTTTCGGTTCAACGCCCAGCCTGACCGCTCCGGGCCGACCCGGTTCCGGTCCGGCACGAACACGTCCTCGAAAATCAGTTCCGTGGCGTCGCCCGCCTTCTGGCCCATCTTCTTCTCGCGCCGCCCCTTCGTAAACCCCTTCATCCCGCTCTCCACCACGAAGCAGGTCCAGCTCTCCACCCCCTCGTCGCCCAGGCACGCGAACACCGTAACGTAATCCGCGATGCCCCCGTCCGAGATGAAAACCTTGCGCCCGTTGAGCACGTATCCGCCCTCGGCCCTCTTCGCCCGCGTCACCACCCGGGCCTTGAGCGCGCCCTCCGTCTCCTCAACGTCCGAGCCCGCGCCCGGCTCCGTGATCGCGAACGCCCAGACCGCACGCTCCCCCTTGTTCAGCCGCTTGTAAATCGGGATGGTCCAGTCCCACAGTACCTTCAAGTCACCAGACATCAAGAGCGGCGCCATCCCCAGGTCGTGCGCCCCCAGCATCAGCGCGATGCCCCCGCACGCCGCGCATAACTCCTCCATCTTCAACGCCGCGTGCAGCCCATAGCTCCGGAGCGCCGCGACCTTCATGCCCCCGATCGGCCACGGCAAAAGCTCCGACGCCCAGCCGCGCCGCGCGTACTCGGTGAACAACCACTCCTTGTCCAGCGCGCTCACGTCCTGGTCAACCCCCAGCGCGCGCGGCCGGATGTACTCGTCCGCGAATGCCTTGTACTTCCGCCTAAGCCCCCCGAACGGCCACGGCAGCGTCCGCGTCTCTTCCTCCCAGAAATCGCCGTAGCGCTTCCTGACCATGAGCCGGCCGATCATGGGAAGGTGCCGCTTGGCCACGTCCAGATGCGTGAGCGCCTTCATCGGGAGCCCTCCTCCGCGATCCGCGCGATCAGCAGCGACAGGTCGCGCGCGGACCCGCCCGCGCCCTTTAAAGTGTTCACGTCCCGGTAGCGCTTTTCCATGCGGTAGTCCTCCATGTAACCGTAACCGCCGAACACCTGCAGCGAGTCCGTCACCGCCTGCGCCGCGTCCGAGAGTCCCGTGAGCTTGGCCTGGGCCGCCGCCAGCAGCGACCGCCGCGCCCCGCCGTCAGCGAGCGCCGCCCGCTCCGTCACCGCCGCGCACGACTCCGTCCGCGCCCTAGCCTGAGCCAGCATCAGCGCGTTTACCGCCGGATGATGGATAATCTCGGTCGTGCCCTGGTAACGCTCCTCCGCGTACCCCCGCGCCGCTTCCTCCGCGCTCTTCGCGATCCCCGAACCTATCGCCGCCATGCCCAGCCACCACGTCCGCAAATATTCCATCACCGCCTCGGGAGCCGGCCGCGCGAATTTGAGCAGCGCGTCATCCCCGGCCCGCGCCCGGTTAAGAATTACGTGCTTCAGCCCGCACGCGCGCAGGCCCATGCGATGGCCCGCGTCCTCCACCCTCACGCCCTCGCCGGAGGCCGGGACCAGGAACGCCCGCCACTCGCTTCCCTCCCGCGCGAACACCACGAACGCGTCCGTCTCCGGCGCCAGGTACACAAAATCCTTCCGGCCCCGGAGCGTCCACCCGTCCTTATGCTCCGCCACCGTCTCGATCCTGGCCGGCTCCGCCCGCGACGGATCAAGGATCGTCCCGAACCCGGGCGGAAACCCGTTCTCCGAAAGCGCCACCGCCGCCCGCCCCGCCTTCAGCCCCGCCGCGTTCTCCGCCATCCCGATGACCAGGGCCGCGAGCCCCGCGGCGTGAATGCTCATGGCCACGCCCCCGCACGCATGAGCCAGCTCGGAGAGCAGCCGAAGCGACAACAACGGCCCATCGCTGAGAGCATGCCGGCCCCAGACCCCCGTCTCGAACCCCGGCGCATCAGGATCAGGCGAAGCCAGTAGTCCGGTCTCATGAGCCTCCTTGAGCACCGCCGGCACGCGATCCAGGTCCCCGTCCGGGGACTCATGTTCCAGGATCGGACGGATACTCCGCTTCGCGAACCCAGACGCCATCTCCTGAAACGCCGCCCAATCATCCCTCGTCATCTCCGCGCCCATGTACCCACCTCGCTTATCTATTTGGGGAAATTTAAAGAGTGGTAGAAAAAACCGCAGATGAACGCAGATGAACACAGATAATTTCCAGGAGAAAATATTCTAAATATCTGCGTCTATCTGCGTTCATCTGCGTTTTTTGAAACATACTTAATCTAACCTCCCACCCTTTCCAAAATAATGATATTCATCGCCGCCTCCTCCACCCCGATGTTTCCGCCGCCGTTCTCACACATCCCGATGCGCGCGCCCTCGACCTGTCTCTTGCCCGTCTCCCCGCGCAACTGCCACACGATCTCGCACACCTGGCCAACCCCGGTCGCGCCCACCGGATGCCCCTTGCTCTCCAGGCCGCCCGACGGATTGGTCGGGATCTTGCCGCCGAGCGCCGTGTTGCCCGCCTCCGAAAACGGGCCGCCTTCCCCGATCTTGCAAAAGCCCAGGCCCTCCAGCGCGCGCAGTTCCCCGAACGCCGTGGCGTCGTGCACCTCCAAGACGTCCACGTCCTCCGGCCCCAGGCCCGCCGCCTCGTAAGCCTTCCGCGACAGCCGCTCGCCCAGGTCAGGGTCGTTCAGCGGCCGGTCCTTGCCTGAGCCCAGCGCCACTGTGCGCACCTTGACCGGCTTCGCGCCCGTGAGCTTCTTAAGCCCCGCCTTCGTCGCCAGGATCGCCGCCGCCGCGCCGTCGCCCACCGGCGAGCACATCGGACGAGTGAGCGGATACGACACCAGCGGCGCCGCCAGGACCTCCTCGATCGTCATCGGCTGCTGGTACTGCGCATACGGGTTATATTGGCTGTTCTGGTGGTTCTTGGACGAGATCGCCGCGAACTGACGCTGCGTGGTCCCGTACTTCTCCATGTGCATCCGCGCCGCCATCGCGTAAAGGTCCATGAACGCGCTCTTCTTCCCGACCTTTTCCTTCTGGTCTCCCTCGCCCTCTTTCTTCTCCTTGGCCTCGAGCTTCTGCTGCGAGCTCGCCTCATGCGCCCTGGCCATCTTCATGAACGCCTGCACCACGTCCTGGTCCATGGCCGCCGAGAACAGCGACAGGCTCTTCTCGCGGTCGTCCAGGTACATCTTCTCGAAGCCGAGCGCGAGCGCGAAGTCCGATAGCCCCAGCGCGAGCTGCATCCAGGCCACCTGGAAGGCCGTGGCCGAGCTGGCGCAGGCGTTCTCCACGTTGATCACCGGGATGTCGCCAATGCCCATGGCCCGGAGCACCACCTGGCCCCGGATGGACTCCTGACCCGTGGCGATGCCCTGGAAGGCGTTCCCCACCGCCGCCATCCCGATGTCCTTGACCGAGATCCCAGCGTGCTCCACCGCCGCCGTCACCGCCTTCTTCACCAGGCTCTTGATCGTCTCCTCCCGCCACTTCCCGAACTTCGTCATGCCAACGCCGACAACGTAAACCTCTTCCATTCCATTCCCCTCATCCCCAGCTCAGTTCTGACCGCCATAGCTTGAACTTGAAATCACAATCCGTGATTTCAAGCACAGTTTTTAAGATGACAAATTGGCACCTTAAACGTCCTCCTCCGCTCAAGCCCCTCGCCCCATCCCATTTTTTTCCTTTTTACTTTTTCCTTCATAGCGCCTTCACCGTCATCCCCCCGTCAACCACCAGCGCGTTACCCGTAATGAACCCCGCTTCCTCCGACGCGAAAAAGGCCACCGCCGCCGCCACGTCCTCCGGCTTGCCCAGGCGCTTGAGTGGAACGCCCTTGCTCACCTTCTCCCGGAACCGCGGGTCCGCCATCAGCGGCGCCAGCATGTCCGTATCAATGGGACCGGGGCAGACCGCGTTCACGGTCACGTTGAAGCGCGCAAGCTCGATGGCGTTACTGCGGGTAAGGCCGAGCAATCCAGCTTTTGACGAGCTGTAAACCGGCACCAGGCCGGAGCCCCGGATGCCCTCCACCGAAGACATGTTAATGATCCGCCCCCGCCCGCTCTTCTTCAAGTGCGGCGCCGCCGCCCGCGTGACCCGCAAAGCTCCCACCAGGTTCACGCTCAACACCCGCTCCACGTCCTCGTCCCTCACGCTCTCGATGAACCCGGCCGTGGACACGCCCGCGTTGTTCACCAGCACGTCCAGCCCGCCGAACGCCTTGACCGCCTCCGCCACCATCCGCTCCACGTCATCTTGTTTAGTCACGTCCGCGATGATCGTCAGCGCCTCGCCGCCGGCCTCCCGCACCAGCCCCGCGGTCCGTTCCAGCTCGTCCTTGAAAAGATCGGCCACGGCCACCCGGGCGCCGCCCGCCGCCAGCCTCATCGCTATCGCCCGGCCGATGCCCCGGCCCGCGCCCGTCACCAGCGCCCGCACTCCCTGAAGCTCGCCCACTTTCCGTTCCCTCCCTTGCTATGAATTTAGCTTTGGCAACAAAGCAAAGTCAAACGTTCTGTACTTGTGCGGGGAAGGGACAGTGTGATAAACAGAAAAGAGGCGCAGAGGCTATAAACCCGCGCTACTCATGCCAGGAGGGAAGGACATGGCCAAGGCGGTGAAGTTGGGCAAGTCGGCGGGGGCGCGGGAATCGCTCCCGGTGTTCGGGGTGTTTGCGACGTGCGATCCGCGGATTGACGCGGGCTCGCGCCGGCGGGCGCAAAACATCGTCGGCATGACGGCGGACGTAATCGCGGAGGGCGTGAAGCTCCCGGACGGCCGGTGGCCGCGCGTGGTGTGGACGGACCTGCTGGTGGACGGCGAGGCCCAGGCGGACCAGGCCGCGCGCGCGTTCAAGGCCGAGGGCGTGACGATGCTGGTGTGCGCGCCCGACACCTGGGCCTTTCCCCAGCTCGGCCTGCTCTCGCTTCTCTCCCACTTCCCCGAGGACACGCCGCTGAACCTCACCTGCGGCAACTCCGGACCCAGGCCGGGCGTGGTGTTCACGCACGCGGCCAACGGCGCGCTGGCGCAGTCGGGCCGGCTCACGCACATCAACGTGGGCAACTGGCCGGACGCGGGCGAGCGTCCGCAAATGAGCGCGAAGACCGCGGAGGCGCTGGTGGACTGGTGTTACGCCGCGCTCGCGTACACGGGCCTCAAGGGCCGGCGCGTGGTTGTCTTCGGCCACGACTCCATGGGCATGGAGACCGCGCTCGCCCACGTGATCGAGACCAGGAACGCCTTCGGCCTCGAAATCACCCGGCTGGACATGAAGCTCCTGGCCGACATGCTCAAAAAGGGCGCGTACAAAAAAGCGGAGCTCAAGGAGCTGCGCGGCTGGTTTAACAAGCACCTGGGCAAGCGGCTCATCATCAAGAACGCCGCGGACTCGGCCCGCTTTGACCAGAGCCTGGCCATGTACTTGATCGTGCGCGGCCTGATGAAGGACCTGGACGCGGCCGGCGGCGGCTTCATGAGCCAGCTCGAATGGGGCTCGGACCCGCGCGGGCTGCCGCTCCCGGTGGCCGACGCCATGGAGAGCCTGTTCAACTCGACCTTCGACCACCGCGGCCGTAAGCCCGCGCTGCCCTTTGCCACCGAGGCCGACGCGCAGGCGCTGCTCACCATGCTCTTTTTCACCTGGCTCTCCGGCGGCGAGCCGCCGCTGTTCATGGACTTCAGGAAGGTCTGGGAGGCCTGGGAATTAAAGGAGCTGGCCGCGCGCCTCAAAATCAGGGGCCTCAAGGGCGACACGCTGTGGGAGCAAAAGGGCCTGGTGGACGGCGACAACTCGGGCAGCGCGAGCTTTGACTGGGCCGGCAGGCCCGGCGAGCGGCCGGCCGCCCTGATGAAGCGCATCTCCATGCCGCTCGCGGACAAGAATTATTTCCCGGGGCTGGGCAACTCAATCACCTTCGTGACGCCGGGCGGGATCGAGGGCATCGCCGGACGCATGGCCTGGAGCGCGCTCTCCGGCATGTGGGGACTGGTCTGGGACGAGGCCGTGACCGTGGACCTGCCCGAAAAGCTCGAGCGCGCCGTGTGCCGCTCCTCCACTCCCGACTGGCCCCACACCTTCGTGGTCCCCAAGTACGCCTCCATGATCGAGTACAAGCAATACGCGCCCGCCAACCACCTCCACATGACCTGGAAACTAAAACCCGCGCGGCTCCAATACTGGCTCGACCTGGCCAACGTCCTCTCCATCACCCCCTGGGCCGCCCGCCCTTCCTTCATCGAGGGTTCCGACCGGCCTCTGCCCCTGCTCTATGTTTTAAACGGAGGCGAGGACGCGGCGAAGATGATGAGGAAGCGATGAGCAGGCGGAAAAAGGCCGACCCATGTCCCTGGTGCGGCGGGGATAAGCGCCCTGGAACCACCACCTTCACGGCGGAGCTTGGTTTCGGCGTGGTGGTGGTGAGGAAGGTCCCGGCCCTGGTGTGCAATCAATGCGGCGAGGAGTGGATCAGCGACGAGACCGCAGGCCGTATTGAAGCCATCGTTGCCGAGGCCAGGAAGAAGAAGTCGCAGGTGGAAGTGACCGCCTTTGCCTAACGGACAATCACCGTCAGCACCGGCCAAAATGCCGCAGGGCTTTACCCCCTCGGGTCCATCACCCGGCCCATGAAAATGAGCACTATAGACAAGACCCCCACCTGTTGTATCTGGGGGCGGCCGGATGGATGAATCCTTTTTATCGAGAACCCCGTTTAAACGGGGTCTCCAATATGATGCGCCGCGCAAATACCCGCGCTGAAGCACGGGCCTGAATCAAGGCGTGAAGGCCGGTGAACCGGCCTCCCGAAGATTACCGGATACATTCCCCCCGCAGAACTTCCGAGCTCACTCCATAAATCCCTTAACCGGGTCGTTGGTCTCGCGGCGCCAGTTGCGGACCTGGGCGCGGAAGGAGGCGAGGACGTCGGAGGCGTTGTTGTCGGGGGCGAGGTTTTTCATTTCCAGGGGGTCGTTTTTGAGGTTGAAGAGGAGCTCTTCGCCGGTGGTGTAGTGGAAGTATTTCCAGTCGCGGGTGCGGACTCCGCGCCAGCAGGTGTCGAGGCGGAGCGCGCCCTCGGAGAAGATGTGGTCATGGCCGGTCTCGTTTCCGGGCTCGTCGCGGACCACGGGGCTTAAGTCAATGCCCGGCAGTGGCGCGGGCCATTTGATTCCGGCGAGGCCGGATAGGGTAGGGGCGAGGTCAATATTGGAGACCATGGCGTCGCAGGCGCGGTTCATGGAGACGTGGCGCGGGTCGGCGATCCAGAGGGGGATGCGGAGGTTTTCCTCGTACATGGTGTGGCCCTTGTGCACGAGTCCGTGCGAGCCGGCCATCTCGCCGTGGTCGGAGGTGAAGACGACCACGGTGTTCTCGCTCTGCCCGCTCACCTCGAGCGCCCCCAGCACCTTGCCGACCTCGCGGTCCACCGCTTCGATCAGGAAGCAGTAGTAGCGCAGGTATTTTTCCCAGCCGGCCCGGTCAGCGGGGATCACGTTTTTGGTCCAGAACCATTCCTTGAAATCGCTCACGGCCTTGATCGCGGGCGCCTTGCCGTTCTCCAGGTTGGGCGGGAGGTCCACGTCGTAATCGCGCGCTCCGCCGTAATACTTGTCGAGGAACTGGAAGCAGATGTCGTGGGGGTTGATGGGCGAATAGACGGCGAGCCAGGGCGCCTGGTCCTTGTTGTGCTCGATCCAGCGCGAGGCGTATCCGGTAATGTCGGGGTCGGAGCCGTAGGCCATGAGCTGGTTTCCCACGCGGACCTCAGCAAAGCCGTAGCGGCGGGGGTTTTCGCGGCCGTGGGCCTTGTGGGAGAGGTGCCACTTGCCGAAGTAGGCGGTGCGGTAGCCGGCGCTTCCGAAGACGGAGGCCAGGTTGGGGACGCTCCGGGAGAGCGAGGGATTATTGAGGGCGAAGTCCACGTTGGTGAGGATGCCGACGTCGTGCGGGTAGCGTCCGGTGAAGATGGCGGCGCGGCTCGGGGAGCAGAGCGGGTAGGCGCAATAGGCGCTGGTGAACTCGACGGCATGGGGCCGGAGCCGGTCGCGGTTCGGGGTGCGGTAGGGCAGGCCGTGCATGGGCGCGCGCTCCTGGTCGTCGAGGATGACGAGGACGTTGGGCCGGTCATGGCCGGCCGCGCGGGCTTTCCCCGCCTTGCCGCATCCGGCGATGGCGGCGGCCGCGGCCGTGGTCCCGATGAATCTTCTCCTGTCCATGTTTTCTCCCCTCCGATCCCAAGCGAAGCCGTTTGCTTTCAATATGCGAGGTAGGACAGACATTCTTGTCTGTCCGCCCTTGATTGCCGCAGGAAGCAGTGGACAGGCAGGAATGCCTGTCCTACCAGATCTCGGATTTCAGAGCGGCCTAAATTATTTTAGCGCATTCAGGTTCGTCGCTTTTCGCACGCGGGCCTTGGCCTTGTTTTTAAGGCGGTTCAGGGACGGATCGTCGGCGCCGATAAAGTCCATCATGTCGGAGGCGTAGAAGCCGGCATACATGTTGTCGTCCTGGAGCGCCTTCTTGAACGCTGCCAGGGCCGGGCCGGGCCGGCCCAGCTTGAACATGGCGGCTGCCGCGGCCACGCTGACGCTCGCGGAGTCATCGTCGAGCGCTTGAGTGAGGAGCGGCATCGTGTCCGCGGACTTTTGCCCGAGCGCGAGACATCCGACCGCGCCCCAGTAGCGCACGGCGCTGTCATGGTCTTTGAGGAGCTCAATAAGCTTGGCCGCGGCGCCGGGTCCGGGATCGCCCGCGATCTCGGCGGCGGCCATGACGCGGGGCAGGTCGTAGCGTATGGGGTCGCGGACCAGGTCGTAGGGTGTGGAGCCTTGAGCGCGCGCGACCATCTCGGCCTCCTGCAGGAATCCGGCGTCGTGGTGATCGAGGAGGAACCTGCGGTTGGCGTCGCGCATTCGCACGATGGTTTCCAGGTAGGCGGGGTCTCCAGCGAGGTTGTTGATCTCGTAGGGGTCGGCCGCGAGGTCGTAGAGCTCTTCGGCGGGCTTGGGCTCGAACCAGCGTTTTTGCACGGCGTTCAGTTTTCCGGCCTGGTACATTTCTTCCCACGAGCGGGTGGCGGGCATGCGCCAGAGGTAGTCGAGGTGGCGGCCCCAGGGCAGGTACGGGTGGTAGTTGCGGATGTACTTGAAGTTGAGGTCGCGGACGGCGCGGCTCATGTCGTAGCGATCGTCCATGCGGCCCCTGAAGCCGTACACGTACTGCGGCGCGGGCGCGGCCTGCGGTCCCAGGAAGGCGCGGCCCTGCATGTAGTCGGGCACGGGCACGCCGGCGATGCTCATCATGGTGGGCGCGAGGTCCACGAAGCTCACGGGCTGGTCAAAAGTGGAACCGGGCGCGGATGGCGCGAGGTGGCGGTATTTTTCCGGGAAGCGCGCGATCATGGGCACGCGCATTCCGGAGTCGTAGAGGAAGCGCTTGGATCGCGGGAGCACGCCGCCATGGTCGGAGAAGTAGAAGACGATGGTGTCGTCGGCGAGTCCCTGCCGCTCGAGCTCGGCCAGGGCCTCGCCGATCTGGCCGTCGAGCCTGGTGATCTGATCGTAGTACTGGGCGTAGTCGTGTCGGATCTCGGGGGTGTCGGGGTGATAGGGCGCGAGACGCATGGCGGCCGGATCATGCGTCACGGGCTTAACCTTGTGCAGGGACGACTCGTGGGTGGTCATGTAGTTGATGAAGCGGAAAAACGGCTGATGGCGCTTGAGGCCGCGGAGTGACGCGGTGAAGCGGCGCGAGTCCCAGGCCTCGGGCGGCGTGCCCGTGGTGTTGTAATCGGTCTTTTGTCCGTTCACGCAGTAGTAGCCGGCCTCGCGGAGGTACTGGGTGAAGAACCTGATTCCGGGCGGGATGGGGTTGCAGCTCCGCATGTGCTGGGTCCCGGCGGAAGAGGCGTACACGCCGGTGTGGATGGTGAAGCGGGCGGGCGCGCACACGGGGGCGTTGGCAAAGGCGCTGGTAAAGCGCACGCCTTCGCGGGCCATGCGGTCGAGGTTCGGGGTGTCGGCGAGCGGGTCGCCGTAACATCCGAGCCAGGGGCTGTTGTCCTCGCTCACCAGCCACAGGATGTTGGGGCGGTCGGCTCCGGAGATGGGCGCGGCGGCGCAGGCGGCGCCGGGCATGGCGGCGAGCGCCGCGGCCGCGGCCGATTGAGCCAGGAAAGCGCGACGATTTTTTTTCATTTCATGTCCCTCGTTCGTCGGGGTCGTGAAAATACAATAGTAGATTTTTTGCCGCAGATGAACGCAGATGAACGCGGATAAGAATTAAATAATTTTTTTCTTTTCTTATCTGTGTTCATCTGCGTTCATCTGCGGCAAAATAAGACCTTCTTGTAAAGGCGTTACATGAACTCCTTCATCGGGTCGTTGGTGTCGCGCCGCCATTGGCGGACTTGTTCCCGGAGTCCGGCCAGGGTGACTGCTGAGCCTGGGTCGGAGGCGAGGTTTTTCAGCTCCAGGGGATCGTCCTTGAGGTTGAAGAGCAGCTCCTCGCCGGTGTTGTAATGCCAGTATTTCCATGGTTCGGTGCGGATGCCCCGGAAACCATATACCACCCGGACGGAGCCTTCGCAAAAAACGCGGTCGCGGGCCACGTCCTTTCCGGACTCGATGATGGGTGAGAGGTCGAGGCCGGTGAGCGGCGCGGGCCAGGGGACTCCGGCGAGGGCCGAGAGGGTGGGGACGAGGTCGAGGTGGGAGACGAGCCCGTCGTGGGCGCGCGGGGCGTTCACATGGCGCGGGTCGGAGATCCAGAGGGGCACGCGGATGTTTTCCTCGTACATGGTGTGACCCTTATAGGCCAGGCCATGGGATCCGGCCATCTCGCCGTGGTCGGAGGTGAAGACCACGATGGTGTTGTCCCATTGGCCCGACGCTTCCAGCGCGTCGAGCACGCGGCCCAATTGCTGGTCCACGTCCTCGATCAGGCGGCAGTAATAGCGGATGTAGTCCAGCCAGCCGGCGCGGTCCTTGGGCGCCAGGTCTTTAATCATCCTGGTCTCGCCGTATTGCTCCAGGGTCTTGATGCCGGGCGCGGGCTCGGCCGCGAAGTTCGGGGGCAGGGCGGCCGCGTATTTTTCCAGGCCGCCGTATTGCCCGGCCAGCTCCGGGACCAGGATGTCGTGCGGGTTGACCGGGCAATAGGCCATGAGCCAGGGCGTTTGGCCCGCGTTCTTTTTGAGCCAGGCCGCGGCGCGCACGGACACGTTATGGTCGGTGCGCCACCCCACTTCCTGGTTCGAGACGAACGGGTACTTGAAGCCATAGGCGCGGGGCGTGCCGTAGGCGTCGCCGTTTCGGGAGAGGTGCCACTTGCCGAAGTAGGCGGTCTCGTAGCCGGCGCGCGAGAAGACGCTGCCGAGGTTGGGGATGGCGGGGTCGAGCGACGGGTTTTCTGCGTACTTGTCCACGTTGGTGATGATGCCGGCCTGGTGGGGCCAAAGCCCGGTGAAGATCGTGGAGCGGCTCGGAGAGCAAAGAGGATAGGTGCAACAGGCGTGGCTGAAGACCACGGCGCTTTGGCGGAGGCGCTGGCGGTTGGGGAGCGTGAGCCTGGGCAGGTGGAGGTGGTAGCGCTCCTCGTCGTCGAGGATCAGAAGGACGTTAGGCCGGTCGGATTTTGGGCGAGGTTTGGTGCACGCCCTGGTTGCCGCTCCAGCGACGGCCAGGGCGGCGGAGGTCTTAAGGAATTCGCGACGGGTCTTCATGGTTCCATATCTGCCGCGCTGCTGAGGCGGAGTTCGTGCCTAGTAGTTTTCCTCCACCTCTCCGATCCATTTGATGGACCCCGGATGGGCGTTGAGCTGGTCCACCAACTGTTTGGCCGTATCGCTCTCCTGGGAGATTTCGGCCTCGAGTTTTTTTACCCAGCCCGGGACGCCCATGGCATAGCACTTGAGATATGCCACCTTGCTCTGGAGGCAGTAATGGTTCCAAGCCAGGCAGTCGAAGCGCGCCGTGAACGGCATGTCCTTGTCGCGCACGAAGGACTCGACCTTCTCCTCTCCCCACGAGCTCACGAATCCCGTGGGGCAATAGAAGGCTTTCCAAGCGGCTTTGATGTCCTCACAGGACTTCATGTAATCGTCCCAGTCGGCGGCCGAAGGATCATTGGTGTCTTTCATCAGCTTTGCCATGCGGTTCGCGCCTGCCATTCTCATGTCCAGGCCCACCGCGTTGCCGATCGCGGTTGGGTCTTGCGAAAGGTGTATTCCCATGCGCAGGACGGTGGTGTATTGCTCAGCCGCTCCCTTGGCGTCGCCGGCTTTGGCAAGCTCATAACCCTTGGCGATGAACAATACTCCTAATTGGCGCAGGTTGATGTATTTCGGAGTGTCCTGCTCGAAATAGGCCTTGGTCTGGTCCACTTTCCAATAAGGCCCCCAGATGGTGCAGTCCCGGCGGGAGGAGGCTTCCATGATAATTTTGAGATCGTCGGCGCTGGCGGCCAGAGCTTTTTGGATTTTTTCCGCGTCACCGGGCTTGGGGTCGTTGAGCATGAGCAGGGAAAGGTGCGAGAACCATGGCTCCTGGGTGATCTTGGCCTCACCCTTCAGATAAGGGATGTACAGGTCCGCCGCATTGCCGGGTCCGGTGGGCGCGAAGCCGAGCTTGGCGATCCGGTCATTCTCCGCGGCGAGGGACAGCGGCTTAAAATCTATCTCCTGCGCCCACGCCGCCAGCGGCGCGATCATTGCGACGAGTACGAGACAAGCCAGCGTCTTTTTCATGGCGGGATCTCCTTTCCCGGGTTAGAAGAAAGTGTCACGACCGTTTCTTGCCCTTGAGCTTTATCTCCTGCTTGATCCTTCCGATATGTCCGCGGCCGAGTCCCGCGACCTCGCAGCCCATTTCCAGGAAGCGCCGGATGTCGTCGTCGGCGAGGATGGCGAAGCCGTCAATCACGGCGAGGGGCCCTCCGGCCCATTTGACCACGTCTTCCGGCTGGAGCTTGAGGTAAGGCTCGTGGCGCACGGCAAAGAAGACCGCGTCCATTTTTTCGAGGGCTGAAGGAAGGTCGTTCTGGACCTTGAGGTCCTTGAGCCCTTCCTGGTTCTCGAAGAAGCGGGCCAGGGAGTGGCCGGGGTAGGGGTAGGTGTCCTGGTTCTCGAACTCCCACCAGTGGTCCACGTACGGGTCGTGGGCGTAAACCTTGGCCCCCAGGTGCGCGAGCCGCCGCGCCACCACCTCGGAGCCGCTGTAGCGCGTGTCGCCCACGTCCTCGCGGTAGCTCGCGCCCGCCACCAGCACCTTGGCGCCCTTGATGTCCTTGCCCATCGCCTTGACCGCGTCCGCGATCATGTCCGCGGCGTGCAGCCCGCGGGTGTCGTTGATGTCAATGGCCAGCGGCGTGATCTTGAAGATGTCCTCGCTGTCCTTCAGGATGTTCTTGTGCGCCCACAGTCCGAGCCCGCCGTCCTTGGGCAGGCAGTAGCCGCCGATGCCCGGGCCCGGCAGCATCAGGTTCGAGTGCGTGGGCCGGACCTTGATGGCCGCGATCACCTTGGCGATGTCCACGCCGTGACGCTCGGCGAAGCGCGTCCACTCGTCCATGAAGGCCAGGATGGAGGCCCGGAAGCTGTTCTCCACGATCTTGGCGGTCTCGCTCTCGATGGGCCGGTCCAAGACGGTGAGCGGGAAGTCCTCGACGTTCAGGACCTCGGAGAGGAACTTCTTCACCCGGCGCTTGCTGACCTCGTCCACCCCGGAGCAGACCCGCCAGAAATCGCGGATGCTCTTCACGTAGTGGCGGCCGGGCATCACCCGCTCATAGGAGTGGGCGAGCAGGGGCTCGGTCTTGAGGCCCCGCTCGGCGAACGCCTTTTTCATGATGGGCAGCGCGACCTGCTCGGTGGTCCCGGGGGCCACGGTGGTCTCGATCAGGACCAGGGCCTCCGGCCGCATGTTCTCCGCGATGGTGCGCATCGAGGATTCGAGGGCCTCCATGGCCACGCGGCCGGAGCGCAGCTTTCCCAGGTCCTCCTTGATGTAATCGCATTGCACGTCCACCACGATCACGTCCGCGAACTTGAGCGCGTCGTTCGAATACGTCGCGATCATGGTCTTTTTCTCCAGCACCGTGCGCCGGATCAGCTCTTCAACCTCGGGGTCCTCCGCCTTGATCGGGGACTCGCCCAGGTTGATGAGCGGGGTCTTCCAGTAGGACCGGGTGCTGGGCCGCTGCATCCCGATCACGAACTTGCCCGGCATCCCCGTGTTTTTGTCCACGCTGTCCGCGATCACCGCCGCCATCACCGCGCCCACGAAGCCCAGGCCCACCACCACCACGATCTCATAACCCTCGCGCCGCTTCTCCAGCACAAAGCTGTCCAGCCGCTCCCGCTCCGCCGCGTAGTCGTCCTCCCGAGGCAGCGCGAACCTCCGGCCGTCAGGGCTCATCGAGTGTTCCTGGCCTTTAACTTCCTTGTTCCCGCCCTTGTCTTTTTTCATCCGCGTATTCTCTCCATTGTCGCTGAATTTAACTCAAAAATTTTCACGAACACCGCAATAAGGTAACAAATAAAGGTGGTGGAAGCAAATTAAAGGAGGGGGCCAAGGCCCCGCCCGTGACCGGCCGGCGCCATAATATCGTTTTATTTTAGGGGGATGGAAATATCTTTGACTAATCCCGGGAAATCGGTTAATCTTTCAATGATTGGCCTGGTAAGTCCGCTTCCTGGTAAGGCGCGGCCATGAGCAGTGGAACCGGAGAAGCTAAACGAGCATCTATAAACAAGCTGCCCGGCACGACAATAAGCGCAATAATAATTATGAGATGCAAGGGCCCGAGGTCGGAGTAGAACCGTGCTCACATGGCAATGGCTTTGCGATTCCGAATTAGAGGGGAATGAAGATAGGAAATATTGCACAGCGGGCCGTGACCAAGCTTTTGCCCGGGGCGTGGCGCGCCTGCCTGGGCCTGCTCTTGGCCCTGATCGTCGTGCCCGGACCGCGCGCCTGGGCCCAGCCGGACACGGACGAGGACCAGGACAACGGATGGGACCACGTCTATCAGTTCCCCGTACCCGATGACCAGATCCACGTGTACGACAAGACCCTGCCGCTGACGGAGGTGATCAAGAAGCTCTCCGCCCCCTCAACTTACATCGCCCCCGAGGAGATCGAGTCCCTGGGCGATTTTCCCCTTCAGATCAACGAATACGTTGCGGCCTACATCGCTTTTTTCACCGGGTCCAGCCGCGGGGGCTTTAAGCGGGCCATGATCCGCTCGGGCCTGTATGAGGACATGATCAATACCGAGCTCAAGAAACGGGGCATGCCGGAAGAGCTGTTTTACCTGTGCTGGATCGAGAGCAATTTCAACCCCACCATCAACAGCTATGCCGGCGCCGGCGGACTGTGGCAGTTCATCCGCTCCACCGGCAAGAAGTTCGGGCTCGACATCAATTTCTGGGTGGACGAGCGCTACGATCCGATCAAGAGCACCCGCGCCGCCCTCGATTATCTTACCTACCTCCACGACTTTTTCGGCGGCGACTGGCACCTGGCCGCGGCATCCTACAACGCCGGCGAGGCCAAGATTGACAAGGAGCTCCGCCATACCGGCTGCACCGACTATTGGTGCCTGTGCGAGCAGAAGGCCCTGAAGCTCGAGACCCGCAACTACCTGCCCCAGATGATCGCCGCCGCCATCATCGCCAAAAACCCCGAGCGCTACGGATTCTATAACCTCGAAATCCTCCCGCCCCTCCAGTACAACACCGTCACCGTGAACGAGCCCCTCGACCTCAGGGTAATCGCCCGGCTCGCCGGGGCCACCTCCTCCGAAATCCAGCGCCTCAACCCCGAGCTGCTCCAGTTCTGCACGCCCCCCGGCAAGAGATACAACGTCAACATCCCGACAGGCGCCGTCAGCCGCTTCCGCACCGAGTACGCCCTGATCCGGGCCGAGGACAAGGTGACCTTCAGGAAGCACAAGGTGGAAAAGGGCCAGTCCATCCGCTCCATCGCCGCCGGCTATCAGACCAGCTCCACCATGCTGGCCTCCATGAACAACCTCGCCGTGAGCGCCGGCCTCCGGGAGGGACAGGTCATCACCGTGCCCGCGCCCAGGGACGCGATCTTCAACCCCCGCCTCAAGCCCTCCCGTGAGTATGACTATGATTCCGGCGGCCGGGGCTCGAAGAGCACCGGGCGCGGTCACTATTCCACAAAAGGCAAGCGCGTGGTCCACACCATCGCCGTCGGCGAGACCCTCTCCGAAATCGCCGAGAACTACGGCGTCTCCACCGCCGACCTCAAAAAATGCAACGGCCTCAAGAGCTCGACCGCGATCTTTTACGGCGACACCCTCCGGATCTGCGGCTCCACCAAAAAGCCGCCCAAGACCGCTCACAATACCGCCGTCACCAAGATCACCGGCCCCACCCGCACCGTCAAATACACCGTGCGCGAAGGCGACCGCTGCTATTTCATCGCCCGCTACTACGGCATCCACAGCCAGGACATCATTACCAGGAACAAGCTCGACCCGCAATGCTCGATCCGGCCGGGACAGACGCTCACCCTGGTCGTGCCCAAGGACGCGCCCACCTCCCTGCCCCCGACCGCGGACCTCGCCTGCGCCGATCCGTCATCAGGATCATCAGCCGCCAACTCCTCCACCGCCTCCCGGCCGGCCCGGGACCCGGTGTCCGCCGCCAGGGGCGCGCTCATCTACACCGTCAAGCAGGGAGAGTCTTTGTGGGGAATCGCCAAAAAATTCGATGCCCACGTGGCCGACATCAAGGACCTGAATGACCTCTCATCCGACTCCGTCCGCCCCGGACAGAAAATCCAGGTCAAGCCCGGCTCCGAATATAGAGGCTCGGCGCCAGCGCAACCTGAAAATAATCAGACCCAGGCTCCTCCCCCGAAAAGCAACAAAAACCAGGCCGCGGCCAACCCGGCGCCGTCAGGCAAATGCTCCGGTAAGATCACCCATACCGTCCAGCCCGGAGAATCGCTCTGGGCCATCGCCAAGCGCTACGACGCCTACACCGCCCAGATCAAGACCATGAACGGACTCGACTCCGACTCGCTCCGGCCCGGCCAGAAGCTCGCCGTATGCCCCGGCTCCGAGTACAAGCCCGGATCAAAATCTTCGTCCCCAAGCTCGGCGAGTACTTCCTCCTCGAGCTCATCCTCATCATCGGTCAAGGGCAAGAAAAAGACCGTACACACCGTCAAGGAAGGCGAGTCCCTGTGGCAGATCGCCCGCGACCACGACGTCCACGTCGCCGAGATCAAACAGTGGAACAACCTCTCCTCCGACTCCGTCCGGCCCGGCCAGAAGCTCGTCATCTATCAATAAATCAGCTCTTCGGAATGAAACAGGCGAAGAATAACCGCCAAAACGCCAAGACCGCCAAGAAAAATGTGTATTAATAAAAGAATTTCTTGGCGGTCTTGGCGTCTCCTATGAATAAAATTGTCAAGTCGCCTCGATGTTAAAGTCATGCACCTCCGGGGCGCCCGAGGGGGGCACAAGGGTTATCCACAATTTCCACAGGCCTCCGGAAAAGGGGCCTCACGGAGCCCCTCGCCG
>DATKZS010000043.1:0-49131 GCA_035527835.1 bacterium | reverse complement strand
GGCCGCCGATCTGGAAAAGGTTTACGAGCCGGCGGGAGACGTGCTGGTGGGTAGCACCACTCACGTGACGGTCCGGGTGCGCAACTCCAACCTCATCAACGTGCTGTACCAGGGCGGCTTCTCCGTGGTCTTCTCCATTGATCCCGCCTTCGACGGCACGGCCGTCCTGCTCGGCGGCGACGGCAGCTACAGCGGAGGCCCCGCGGGCAACCGCTTCGACGTGTCCGGCGTCAACGGCAAACTTGACGGCGGCCACGCCACCATCGTCCTCGCCATCACCGGCCCCGGCCCCATCATCGTGAACGCCCAAATCCCCCATTGCGGTCTTTTGCTCGCCGAAGAAAAAGGCCGCTGGATGGATGACGTTGACCTGTTGCCGGCATTCACCTTAAATGCCGTGACACTGCCACCTTGATCCCCGCCTGATAATGAAAAATCGGGAGCGGGCCTCACAACCCGCTCCCGATTTTTTTTTAAGCGCCGGCATGGCGCATCAGCCCTACAACATGCGACATACCCCTACTTGGTTATCACCATGTCGTTTCCGGATGCCGAGCCCTGGGTGAGCTGGATGGTGGATGCGGAGGAGGAGATTGCCATGACGGTGGCTTCGCCGATTTTCCGGGTATCGGCTCCGATGGTCTCTCCGGAGGGGTCGGTTTTGGGGACGACCTTGAAGACGACGAGCTTCATACCGGGGACGATGCGGTTTCTGCGGCCCAGGGTGATGGTGGCGTTTTTGCCGGATGCACCCTGGATGTTTCCCGAGACGATGGGGAACGCGTTCTGGAGCTTGGCGGCGAGTCCCCGGCAGATGAACTGGAGGTTGGACAGGGACTTATCCTGGTGATAGGCGTCGCGGGTGACCATGATTCTTGAGGTCTCGACGTCCACGACCTGGGCCTTGACCTCGATGGAGGTTGCGGTCTCGATGACGACTCCGATGATGATGGCCTCGGATGACGATTGCTTTCCGGCCCTGACGGCGGTGGCGGGATCGGTGAGGCCGGTGCCGGAGAGGCGGAGCTCGCGGACGACCTGGTCCACCTTGGAGCGGTCCACGTAGCGGAAGCGGCGCTGCTGCACGAGCGCGGTGACGAGGTTGTCATAGGCCACGGATCCGATGTCCATGAATGCCGGGTCCTGGTAAAAGGGGAGCATGGAGACGCCGAGTCTTTCGGCCACGGAGTCCACTCGGGGCACCACGCGGTTGACGGTAAGGGTCTCGTCGGATTTCAGGCCGTTCTCGTCCACGGCCTGGACCAGGATGATGTTCTTGCCGGGGCGGAGGTAAACCAGCTTGTTGAAGAAGGCGTTCAGGCGGGGCCGGGAAAGCACGTTCTTTTTCTGGATCAGGATCGTCTTGACGTTTGCGCCCTGTCCGACCACGGAGCCTTCGACGTAGAGCTGGTTGGAGTAGACGGTCTGGGGCCGGGTTTTGAGCACTATCTGGGGCGGCTTGGGCGCGGTCCCGAGGGTGTTCTGGAGCTCGTTCCAGTAGAGCTCGACGTCGGCGGCCAGGCGGAGCGGCTGGTTGAGGTCGGGGATTTGGGGAAAGCCGCGCGGCTCCATGGTCCACGGATCGAGCTGGAGCGAGCGTGGCGGGACGGCCAGGACGGGCGCGTCGAAGGCGTCGAGGGAAGCCAGGCGGTAGAGCTTATCGAAGAGCCTGGTCCAGCGGACGGGCGGCTGGATCATGGTGCCCTTGACGGGTCCGAGGACGATGACTCCGGTGGTGGTGTTTCCGGCGGGGTCAGTGGCCTGGAAGCGGACGCGGTCGGCGGTTTCGAGGGGCGCGGTGACCTCGAAGCCGTTGGGGCCGGACTTTGACGGGGCCACGCCTCCGATCTTGAATTCCTTGATGCCGGAGGCATCGTCCCATGTTCCCTTGATCTGGGCCTTTCCGCCGGGGAGCATCTTGGCGTCCTGGATGCTGATCTGGGGTCCTTCGCGGTCAATCGCGAGCTCGACCGCGGTCTGGGCGGTTTTGCCGGTGAGATCCGTGACGGTGAAGGCGAGGCGGGCCTTGCCCTCGTCCTCGTTCAAGGAAATGGCGAAGAGGTCCTGGGTTTCCTGGTCCTCCGGGGCCATCTGGGCCTGCTCCTGGTCGCCGGCGGCCGCGGCCTTGATGAGCAGGGGGAAGACGTCGGCTCTGGTCTTCTGGGCAAAGGTGTAGGGGCTCTTCACGCCGGCGGCGTCCACGAACTGCACTCCCTGGTCGTCCTCGGATTCGACGATGGCGTAGAAGGCGCCTTCGTTGACGGTCAGGTTCGGGATCTCGTCGGCGCTCTTCCATGATATGACCTGGCTGCCCCAGCCGGGGGTGAGGTCGAGTTGTTTCCGGTCCTTTTTGTCCATGCCTTCGAGCTGGGAGTTGATCTCGTCAATGGTGAAGTAATAGGGCATGGCCACGAAGCGGTCATAGCCGGCGGCGGGTGCGGGCGATCCGGCCTTGACGAAGTCCACTCGCGGCTCGGAGCGGACGAAGCGGACGGACTTGATCTTGGGGGCCTGGGTGTCGGCGCCGGTCTGTTTCAATTTTTCGGCGCGGGCCTTGTCGAGGTAATACTGGGCCTGGGACGATTCGGTGCATTGGAGTGAGAGCTCGAGCTCGGAGATGGCGTCGTCAATCCTGCCGAGGTTATACAGCGCGATGCCCTTGCCGCGGTGTCCGAACCAGTCCATGAAGTGCATGCCGTAGGAGCGGGCGCGGCGCTGGTCGCAGCCGGGCTTTTCGGCGGCCCGGTCCTGGGCGGTGCGGAGCTCGACGGCGTGGCTGTAGTCGGAGAGCGCGGGCTCCCAGCACTCTCCGGCGACATAGGAATCGGCGCGCTCCTGGTATGAGAACCACTCCTCGCGGAAGTTGCCTTCGACCACTCCGTACTTGACGCCGTTCTTGGTGCACTCGGGGGCCTTGGCCCGCGCTTTGTGGACGGGGCCGCAGATGACGAGCAGGAACAGCCCAATTATAGATGCCTTAGCCAGTGTTTTCATCACTCCCTCCTTCTGGTGGAGAGCATTTCATTTACCGCGGAGACGCAGAGAACGCGGAGAAAAATTTTATATTTAAGGGAATAAGAAATCTCTGTGTTCTCTGCGTCTCTGCGGTTTATTCTCGCTGTTTGCCCGCCCCTATCATAGCGATTGCCTTTGCCCATTGATGGGACAAAGGCAATCGTCTCGTCTTGGCTCAAAGCGCGGCCGCTTAGTCCGTGACCTCCTTGACCTTGGCGCCGACCGCTATCTTGGCCGGCTTTTCGATGATCTTCGCCGCGGACATGTCCGGGGCCACGCTGGTGATCTCGATGGATCCGACTTTAAGCAGATCGTTATCGAGGATATCGAGCTTCATGCCCTTCATGACGCCGGCCTTGTCGCCGACGTTGATCTTGACATTGTCTCCCTTGACCTCGGTCAGCTTGGCCTGGACCGGGTATTCCTTCTTGATCTTGGCGACGAGGGCATCGGCCACTGACTTGGCCAGGTCTCCGGCGGACTGGGCTTCCTTGCCCTTGAAGATTTCGGAGACGGCCACGGGGGTGAGCGAGGTCTCGGTCTCGATGAGGCGGAGGTTGACCTGGGCCTCCTGGCCGGCGCGGATGAACGAGCCGGTGGCGATGAGGCGGGCGCCGAAGAGTCTTCCGAGGCGGAGCCTGGTGTCCTCGTTGGCGAGCTCGGAGCTGGCGAGGTTCAACTCCTGCATGATGCGGTCAATCTTCTCGCGCTCGACCACCTCGACCCTTCCGGTGTCCTTGAGGGCCTGGGCCAGTGCGATCTTGAGGAAGTCCATCTCGCCTTCCATGGTGATGCGTCCCTTGCTCTCGAAGTCGAGGAAGGTGACGGTGACGGGGCGCGAGGTCCATTCATCGTCGGCCTTCTTGGGTGCGGGGATCTGCCCGGATTTCCAGCGGGAGGCGAGGTCGGCGACCACGCGGTTGACCTCGGCCTGCTTCTGGGCGTCCTGGGCGGAGGCCATCTGGGCGACGGCCTGGGCGAGCAGGGTGTTGGCGACCATGTCGTTGGGATTTTGCGCGGCGACGCTCTGGAACGCCTCCTTGGCCTCGGCGGGCTTGCCCATGGCGAGGTAGGATTGGCCCAGGTTGATGGCGGCGTCCTTGTTCTTGGGGTCGGCCTTGTAGGCGTCCTCGTAGGCCTTGGCGGCGTCGGCCTTGTTTCCGGACTGGCTCGAGGCCAGGCCCCTGGCGTTGTAGGCCATGGCGAGCTTGGCAAAGGCCTCCTGCTTGTGCTTGTCCTTGCCGGTGCCCTGGGTGCCGGCGTTGAACTCGGAGACGGCGGTGTTGTAATCGCCCTTGTTATAGGCGATCTTGCCGAGCACGACGTGGGCGTAGATGGTGCCGGGGTCGGCGCTCACGGCCTCGCGGGCGTTCGACTCGGCGGAGACCATGTCGTTTTTCTGGAGGTATGCCGCGGCGAGCCCTTCCAGGCCCCGGGCCTTGGTGGCGCTGTTCGAGGCGAGCTGGTCGAACTGCTTGATGGCGCCGTCAATGTCGCCCTTGTTGAGCTTCATGAACCCGGCGGCCACGGCGTCTTCGGGGATGTCCACGGTCACTCCCTTTTCGCGCAGCAGGAGCCATCCGACCACGACCACGGCCGCGACCAGGACGGCGATGATGCCGAGGGTGGACTTGCTCATGCCGGTCTGGCGGGGCATGGCCGCGCTCTCGGCGCCACGGAACACGGGCTGTCCGGGATACGCCACGTATCCGGCGGCCTGGGGCGGAACCGGAGCCACGGATGCCGTGTCCTCCTCCTCGGCCTCGGCCACGTCGGCCAGGTAGTTGAAGGTCGGGTCGCCGTAGAGCATGTACGAGGCCCAGACGATGGTCTCCTCGCCGTACTTGTCCACGAGCTGGAGCCGGGCGCGGCGGACGGACTCTCCGACGGAGGCCCCGGCGATCATCTCATGGTAGAAGGCCAGGGCGAAGTCGTGTCCGGGATCGTCGAGGATGTCCCAGAAGGTGCCGATGTAGTGCTGGACGCCGGAGACGAGGAAGGCGTTGGCGAGCCCGAAGATGTCCTTTTCATAATCGCTCCCGATCTTCCATTCGTCGGTCTGTCCGGACTGGCATCCGTTGGCGAAGACCAGAGCGGGCATGGGCTTCTTTCCGGTCATGCTGGTGACGTCTCTCGCGGAGAGCTTGCCGTCGGCCATGAGCCATCCGGATTTTCCCGGGTCCTTGCTGTCATAGTCGGCGTGGCCGGCGTAATGGATCGCGTCGAAGTCGCGGATCTTGCTTTTCAGGAAGTTGACGGACACGTCGGAGGCCTTGAGGTTCACGTTGATGAACTCGTGCTCCTTGTCCAGCTCGTCGCGGACGTGCACTCCCTCGCGGCGGGCGGCGTCGAGGTCGGAGCGGGGGTCGGCGACGACCAGCATGCGCAGCGGCTTGGAGATGTGGCGGGTCTGGACCTCGGCCACGTGCTGGCGGGTGGCGACGATGCGTCCCATGGAGAAGCGCTGGCACAGGAACTGCTTGCCGTCGAAGAGGAGTTCCCAGGGGACGTGGACCAGACGGTCGTCCATGCGGATGATAAGGTGCTCGGCCTGGGAGGCCAGGACCTTTTGCTTGGCCTCGGGGGACAGGAGATGGTCGAAGAGGATCTGGCCGGCGGCCTGGAGCTGCTTCAGGATCTCCTTGGTGACCTTGCCCCGCTTGTTGGCGCGGTTCAAGAGGTTCACGACCTCGTCGCACTGGGTCTTGATGAGCTTGTCGTCAATCTTGACCACGTCGTATTGGCTGACGGTCTTTTCCTCGCCGCGCTTCCTTTCGAACACGCTCACCTTGAGGGCGTTTTGATCGCGCGAAGTCACCAGCTCGATGACGCGTCCCCGGCTGACCTTGCCGCGCTTGTCCACGGTCCTTCTGGTGGCGGCCTTCTTGAACTCGGACTCGGACACGAGCTGCTCCTCGCTCCAGAGCACGCGGTAGAGCTTGACCGGCTCGGCCTTGCCCTTGACCGTGACATCTCCGAAGAAACGGACCAGGATGTCGTCCTCCCCCCGCACCTGCTTGTACAGGTCCTCGGACACCATGATCTGCTCCGCGTCGGCCTGCGACTCGACGCGGGCGGCCACGTTCACGGCGTCGCCGAACACGTCCTTCTCCTCGATCACCGCGGGCCCGAAGTTAAGGCCGATGCGGACCAGGATGCGCTTGTGCTTCTGGTCCATCTTGGCGTTGTACTCGCCAAGCGCCTTCTGCATGGCGATGGCCGCGCGAACCCCGGAGCCGGGATTGTCAAAGGTCGCCATGATGGCGTCGCCGATGGTCTTGATGACCTTGCCCCCGTTCTGCTCGACCTTGGGCATCATGATGGCGTTGTGGCGCTGGACCATGGCCCGGCCCTCCACGTCGCCGTAGGTCTCGAAGTAGGAGGTGGACCCCTTGATGTCCGTGAACATGACCGTGATGTTCCGCTGGAACTTGTCCTTCAGCATCTGGTCAAGCGCCGCCTGCTCCTGCTCCAGCCGGAGCCGCTCCGTGAGGATGGCGTCCACCGATGAGGACGTATCGCGCTCCCCTTTCTGCTCCGGCGCCTTCGGTGATGTGAGGTCAGCCTTTTTGTCCTGGTCATTGTCACTCATTGTCCTTCTCCTTTCATTGCCAGGGTGATCCGTCCGACCGGCTCACCCACTTTCGTTATTTCCAGCCGGTATTGGCCGAACTTCAGGTTCTCGAACACCGCATGACCGTCCTCGGTCATGGCGCTTTCCAGCTCGAGGCCGTTATTAAAGAGACTGACCCGGATGCCCAGGGCGGGCTGATTCGTGGTTTCATCCGTGAACTTGATGCTGATCTCTCCCCGGTCCGGCCGGGTCTTTTCCACGTCAACCTCGGCCAGGTAGGGCGGGAAGGCCTTGCTGAAGGTGATCAGCGTGTCCGATACCACCCTGCCCTCTTCGCCGCGCACGCTCTCCAGGGCGGGGGCCATGCCGCCGATCACGTCCGCGCTCATCCTGACCACCTCGGCCGCGCCCTTCACGAACCTGACCACCACTTCCATCAGCGACTTCCGGGCCGGGTCCAGGCGCCCCGCCCGTTCCAGGAGCAAGAGCGGCGCCTTGAATTCCCGCTCCCGCGGCCCCTCGGCCAGGACGTGGCGCAGCACGTAAACGCTTTCGCGGCAGTGCCCGCAGCGGGCCAGATGGCCGAGAACGCTCTCCTTGTCCGGCTCCGTCATTTTCCCCTCGGTAAAAACCGCCAGGCACTCCTCGGACGGGCATTCCCCGCGGGGCCTTTTCCGGGCCGATTGCAGGACAAGCCTCTTTATTTTTTCGTCAGTTACCTTCATGTCCGTGATCCGATGAGAAAATGCCAAATCCCTGTTTCAAGGACAATAGACGGATCGGAACCTATTTTCTTTCATCCGCCTCCATGGCTTCCTTGATTTTGGTCTTGACCCGGTTAATGCGGCTGTACACGGTTTTCACGGAAATGCCGAGGACTTGGGCCACGGCCTCCGGGCTGAGCCCCCGGGTGTAGTATAATTCAATGAAATATCTGTCGTTTTCCGGGAGGCTCCCGACGGCCAGATTAAACATGCGGTCATCCTCCCGCTCCTCGTAAACCTCGTCGGGCCGGGCCACCGGGTTGGAAAAAGAAATTTCCCGGGCGACATCTTCATTATCCACGTCCACGAAGCTGGCGCCTCGCGCCCCCCGCCGCAGATAGTCTATAATGAACCTGACCGTCACGGTCCTGATCCAGGTCGCCACCGAGCATCCGGCGTCGCCCCGGAACTGCATCAGCTTCTTGCAGTCGTCCTTGATAAAATGAACCAGCACGTCGTTGAACAGGTCCGCCACCTCGTCCGGCGCCGCCTGGTAATGCCGGAGCAGGCAGGTCCGGTGGATGCTGTAATAGATCAGCCGGCTGTACTGGGCCAGGAACCGCTCCCAGGCCCCGGCATCCCGCCGCCAGCAGGCCGTGAGCAGGCCACGCTCGTCAAGGCCCGCGAGTTCCGACACTTCGCCGTATTGATTGGTTTCCGTCATGCTGATGGAGCGGACAAGAAGCTCCGGTGATGGACCACCGCTTGACCCCGCTCGGCCTGTCCCCCTGCTCCAGCATAAAATTAGCATCCGCACCGCGAAGCTGTCAAGGAGTGAGGCTTGAGGCATGAGGTTTGAGGTGTGAGGTGTGAGGTTTGAGGCGGGAGGGGTGCGGCCAAGATACCGCGTCTCCATCCTCAAGCCCCAAGCCCCAAGCCTCAAGCCCCAAGCCTCAAGCCCCAAGCCTCAAGCCCCAAGCCCCAAGCCTCAAGCCTCAAGCCCCAAGCCCCAGACCCCAAACCTCCCCGGCACCGGCGCCGGTTGCAGTTGTCCGAACTATATTATAATCTTGAATGCTGAGCGGGAATGAAGGGAGTCGGCTGATTGATGGGAAAAAGAATAAAGTCCAGGGGCCTGTCCGGGGTCCGCATGATATTAATAGGCGCGGCTCTTTCGGCCGTTGTGGTGTCCGCCGCCATCGGCTCGGGCTGCCACCGGGGCGGCAAGAAATGGAACGTGCTCATCGTGACCATGGACACCACCCGCGCCGACCACCTGCGCTGTTACGGCTACCAATGGATCGAGACCCCGACCCTGAACCAGTTGGCCAGCCAAGGCGTCCTGTTCGAGCGGGCCTATAGCTGCGTGCCGCTCACGCTGCCCGCCCACGCCTCGATCATGACCGGCACCGTGCCCTTGTATCACGGGGTCGAGGACAACGGGGCCTACCGCGTGCCCGACAATCTCGACACCATGGCCGAGATCCTCAAGGGCAAGGGCTATCAGACCGCGGCCTTCCTGAGCGCCGCCGTGCTCAAAAGCGTGTTCAACCTGAACCAGGGCTTCGACACCTATGACGACTCCGGCATCGAGCCGCAGAAACAGATGAGCTCCCTGGTCGCCGAGCGCAAGGGCGACAAGACAACCGACGCGGCCATGGCCTGGCTCTCCGAGCACTACCAAAAGCCGTTCTTCGCCTGGGTCCATTATTACGACCCCCACGCCGAGTATGACCCGCCGCCGCCGTTCGACACCATGTACGGCATCCCCTACGACGGCGAGATCGCCTTCATGGACACCCAGATCAGGCGCCTGATGGTCAAGCTGACGGAGCTGGGCGTTTATGAGAACACCCTGATCATCGTCGTGGGCGACCACGGCGAGAGCCTGGGCGAACACTCGGAGCCGACCCACTCCCTGTTCATCTACGACGGGACCCAGCACATTCCCCTGATCATCCGCATGCCGGACAACCCGTTCCCCGGCAAGAGGGTCAAGAAGGCCGCAAGCCAGATTGACATCCTCTCCACCGTGCTCGACTACCTCGGCATCCCGGTCCCGCCCCAGGACCAGGGCGCAAGCCTGCGGCCCATCATGGAGTCCGCGGACGAGCCCGAAGCCGATCGCTTCGCCTTCATGGAATCAAAGATGGCGTTCCTCCATTACGGCTGGGCCCCCCTCTCCGGAATCGCCGACGGCCGATACAAATACATCAAGGCGCCCACGCCCGAGCTCTACGACCTGGGCAAGGACAAGAAAGAGTTGATAAACCTCTGGGAGCAGCATTGCCTCGATGACACCAAACCAGGCCCGGACTGCAAGAGGGCCAACCAGATGAGGGTGCGCCTGGAAGGGCTCGAAAGGAACTGGGGCAAGGCCAAGCTGGAAAGCGTGGAGGCTGACATCTCGCCCCAGATGAAGGCCCAGCTCGAGGCCCTGGGATACGTGGTCGGAGGCTTCCACGGCAACCTGGAAAAGGCCGTGACCAAGGACCCCAAGGACTACAAATCCATCATTATGCCGCTGCAGAACATGAACCGATTCGTCAAGGACCAGGACTTCAAGAAGCTGATGGAACTGGCCGACAAGGTGATGGCGGTGGACCCGGAAAATCCGATGGCCCTGGACAGCCGCGCCGAGGCCCTGTATGGAATGGGCGAATATGACAAGGCCATCGCCACCTACCAGCTGATCCTGCAAATCCACGGCTCAACGGTGGAAAAGCCCTACCGTAAAATGGGCACCATTTACATCAGGATGAGCGCCGTGGCCAAGACCGAGGGCAAGGACGGCGTGGCCAACGAAGACCTGGCCAAGGCCAAGGAGAACTTCAAGAGGAGCATCGAGATCGCGCCGCGCAACCCCGCGGCCAAGTATTACCTGGGCCGCCTCCAGGTCGAGGACGGAGGGACTGAAGAGTTGAATCAAGCCATCGCCAACTTCCAGTCGCCGGGACTGGCCGATTCCGACCTGGGCCACGTCGGAATGGCCCTGGTCTATGAGAAACAGGGCCGGGACGGACTGGCCGAGGCTGAATTCGAAAGGGCCGGCGAGGTCGCGGGGGACAGGAGCCTGATTTACTGGCAGGAAATGGCCCAATACCTGATCCGGCATAACCGCAAAGCCAACGCCTTGGAACTACTGGAAAAAGCTCTGGAAAAAGACAAGACCCTGCAAGACGAGCCCATGTTCATGAAGACCTTGAATGAGCTCAAGGCCCCCAAAAATCCCGAACCGGCCCCCGAAGCGGAACCGCCGGCGCAATGACCTTGAATATTTTCGGGGCCCGCGCCTCGGAAAGACGGTTTCCTGAAAATATTGCTATTTTATTCCAATATGTTACAGCGGCATTAAGAAAAGATAAAAAAATCTCATTTTTTTATTGACAAAATTTTCCGGGTGTGCTATTAGAGTTATACGTGTGGTTTTCCGTACGCGCGGTCGGCAACTTTTTCCATGCCGAGCGTTAAAGAGCGGAAAATTATGCTAATATTCACAAAAGAGGATGATCGGGTCTTAAGCGATCCGTTTTATAACTAAAGGAAAATAAAGGAGATAATAAATACCGGCCAAAGAAGGTATGAATTTTGCAAAAATGGTTAAAGAAGTCACGAATAAGAAGTTCAAGGCCAGGGAAGATGTCGTTTTTACTGACCTGGACGACGGCTCCGCGGTGCTTTTGCACCTGCAGACCAAATATTATTTCAGCCTGAACGAAACGGGCTCGTTCCTGTGGAAGCTGATCGAGCGCGAGGCAGGGGCTTCGCAGGAGGAATTGATCGAGGAGTTGTGCGAGGCTTTTGACGTGAGCGCGGACAAGGCGCGAAATGACGTATCCGACTTTGTCGCCGATCTAAAGACGCAAGGTTTGATCAAATAGATAAAGGTCGAATTTTTAACAAGATCGTGAAGGGGGTGATAGAATTTTTTTCTAGGTTTGCTAAGGGTTTCTGGAATTAAGGTAACTGGAAAAAGCGAGTCATCTAAGGAAAGGAGAACTGAATGATGAAAGGGTTTTGGAAAAGCGGCAAATGGATGGGCTTGGTGATCTTGGCCCTCCTCTTTGCCGGTTGTTACGGAGGAAGCGGGGACTCATCGTCGGAGCCGGCGCTGGCTAACGGCCCTGGTGTCCGAGGCGTCCCCATTACCGTTGACCCCATTAATCAAATAATAACATATGGAGATGAGGAATCCGCGGGAGGAAGAGTCCCGGCCAGTATATTCGGCCATACCATTGACATCGTAAACGACGACCTCGGATGCGCCGGCGCCGGGCCCGACGTATCGTGCTACATCCAGCTCATCAACCGCGACTCGGACGAATACATGGCCAACGCCTTCATCCTCGGCACCGAGTGCGATGGATGCGATACCGCCAGGCTTAACAACGCCGACCTCACCCACGGCGGCGCCATCAACAGCGGCGCCATCTCCGTGTGCGGCGCGCTCAACGAAGACCCCCACAACCCCGATGGCGACAACGGCTGCGGCAACCCGACCCCGTTGGTGGAGCCCAACGGCATCGGCATGTGCTACGTCGAGGACGGAGAGTTCGTGTTGACCGGCTATCCCAGCAACGTCTATAACTGCGCGACCCATTTGCTCCCCGGGGCCAATGTGAAGCCCAACCAGATGATACATCCCCAGTGCGGAGCCGCCACCGCCCGGTGGGACTTCTCCGGACAGGGACTCAAGTACACCTTCATCGGCCAGCTCCAGGCCGACTGGTTCCCACAGTCGCCCATCGCCGACGGCCGCATGGACATGACAAACAGGGTGACCTTTGACGTCATGGCCGTGAACCTCGTCCACAACGCCGGCATCGGCTCGACCGCACGCGGACGGGCTTGGCTGCGGCCCGGCTCCTACCGCCTGGACCAAGTCATGTCCGGCTGGAACGCCGAAGCTTCCAACGTGGTGGCCCCCGGCGGTTACTTCGCCGTCAACGTGGCCCTGGAATACCCGGACCGGATAGAATCGCAGGAAGTGGCCGACACCTTCGGCAATCAGAACTATGAGTATTATTATAACTTCCTTTATATTCTCCATTATAATCCCGCGGTGGTGTCGCTGGTGGTCGGCAAGGCCGGATCGCGTACCACTCCCGGCGGCACCGTTATTGTCGGCACCACAGGGGGCACAGCCTTGGCACTCAAGGACTGCAAGAGCACGCCTACAAACTACTGCGGCTTCAGTTCTTTTTACCCGCAGTCGAACATGGGGACCAGCGACATATCCGGAGATGGCGGAACCGGAACCGGCTGGGTCTCCATTAATATGCAGTTGGGCGGAAGTTTGGCTGGCGCCTTTACCGGCATTCACGGCGCGCCCGGTGTGCCCATGAATTACCTCACATTCTACGGCGGCCAGGCCAGTATCACTTGGCTTGGCAATTACACTGCTTCTCCGAGCTACGCCATCGTCCCGGGCATGAACGGCCATTATGGCCGGGCCCATCTCAATGTGCCGGTGGGCGGGGCAACCTCCTGGACACTTGCTAAATGCAAGGACAATGGTTGCAACATCGTCGTTCAGGAGGGCGTGGATGCGGCGCCCGACCTGCCTCTCGCCATGTATTACTTCTGGGTGCCTCTCACCGCTTCGGGCAAGGGCAGCGAGTTCTGGATTGACATGCATGCGGGCGCGACTAATCTCATGGTGGGCATCACCAACCCCACCATCTATCCGGGCGGGGCTGCCGCGGGCACGGACGACGACGGCAATTCCTGCGTGCCCACCGCCGACCTCCTCGTTCCGCCAGGCACTCCCGATGCGCACGGCTGCGATCCGGAACCCCCTGGTGGTGATTCGTTCTCATATTGGGTCTTTCAAGGAACCGAGAAGGTGAACACTAATATCCTGCACTCCGGCGCCGCCCTTGGATTTGTCGGCGCGGGCGCATATCAGCAGTGGTCGGCCAACATTTGCGTTCAGTAACCCGATGTTCGACGGGGCGGGGGAGTTTACTCCCCCGCCCGTTCCGAAAATTTTGAAGAAAAAAATTTGAAGAAAGGAGTTATCTTCATGAAAAAAGAGAAGAAGAAATATACCAAACCCATAATCAAGAAGAACGACCCGCTGGTGAACATCACCTTCGCCTCCGTGGGCGGGGCGGCGACCATCACCGGCGGATCCGTCGCATCGGGCGCCGCGACACCCACGTAATTTACGGCATTATTGCCATCAACCCGCGGAGGCGGTGGGTCAATCCACCGCCTCCGCTTTTATGTATATTGGTTCACTCTTGTCCCAAATAGATTTCTATAAGCGCAAAGGCGCAAAGAACGCAAAGCAAATAGCCAAGCCGGTTAACCAATTTTCCGATAACTCCGGAAATGAGGCTGATAAAACGCCCTCTCCCAAAGTTCAGATAAAATAAAAACCTTTGCGCTCTTTGCGTCTTTGCGCTGAAAAAAATCTTTCATGCGATTTGTGTTTTGGACAGCACTGTTGCCGGGAGGTAAATCCATGAAACGATCCGCCATCCTGTCCGCGTCCGCCCTGGCCCTGCTTCTGCTGTCTTGCTCCGCGTCCGCCGGCCAAGTTCCTCCCCTTCCCTCTTTTCTCACGGACCCGGGCCGGGAGACCGGGCGCGAGTGCGTGATGTTCATCTTCGGGCATTTTGACGACGACTCGGTGATCGCGGGCACGATCAACATGTACCTGCGCGCGGGTTGGGAGGCGCACGAGGTGTGGGTGACGAGCGCGGGCATGGGCGAGGGGAGCATGTGGGGGAGCGTCACGGAGCGTTACGCGGAGATGGAGCGGGTCGCGGACATCCAGGGCCTGCCGCCGGAGGGCCGCCACGTGCTGAACGTTCCCGACCGGCGGGCGGTGGAGCACCTCCCCGAGATCGTGGACTCCGTGACCGAGCTGGTCAAGAAGCACCGGCCCAGCGTCATCGTCACCGCCGCTTACGAGGGCGGGCACTGGGACCACGACGCCTCGTGCCTGGCCGGCTGGGTGGCTTCGCAACGGGTGGACTTTCCCGTGGCGCGGTTCGAGGTCCCGACCTATAACGCCTCGGGCCCGAGGCTCATGCCCTTCCGCATGAACGGGTTCATCAAGTCGTACGGCCCGTGGGAACACGTGAAGCTGGACCGGGAGGCCTGGGCCATGCGCAAGAAGGTCAGGTACGGCTACCAGAGCCAGTGGTTCCTGATGTGGCCCGAGGGCATCCTGGGGACCTGGCGGCATCTGCGCGGCCAGGGCGAGCCGATCCGCCGCACGCCCGACTACGACTTCCTGTCCCCGCCCCACCCCGGGACCCTGATGGTGCAGAACAAGACCGTCGGCGCCCTGCCGGGCCGCCCCTTCTCCGACTGGCAAGACGGGGTCCGCCAAATCCCGGAGTTCCAATCTCAACAGTGAAACAAAGAAAACCGCCAAGACGCCAAGACCGCCAAGAAAATATTTAAATAAAAAAACTTGGCGGTCTTGGCGTCTTGGCGGTTTTCTTTTGCTTACAGTTTCCTTTCGTGCATGTAGTCCGCGTTTCTGTTGGCGAAGGCCATGATGCTCTCCATGGGGTTGACGCCGAGGCATGAGGGGAAGAGGCTGGCGTCGGCCACGAAGAGGTTTTTGACGTCAAAGGTCTCGCCGTAAGGGTCGGTGACGGAGTGGTGGGGGTTGGTGCCCATGCGGCATGTCCCCATGGGATGGAAGGCCATCATCTCCAGCTCGGAGGCCTTGAGGTTTCCGGTGAGGATCTCGGAGACCTGGGTCCGGGAGCGCATCTCGGGGAGCCAGGGCACGGTGGGGAACACGCGCTTGGCCCCGGCCGCGAAGTAGATCTCCGCGCTATAGGCGATGGCCTTCTGGGCCTTCTTCAGGTCCTCGGCGATCAGACTGTAGGTGATGAGGGGGAACCCGCGGGGACCGGGCCGCACCCGGCCGCGCGTCTCGTCCTGGATCATGGCGCCGAAGGCCGCGATCCTGGGGTACTGGAACATCAGGTCCTTGCCCCGCCGCCCGAAGAAGGGCAGCGCCGGCGCCGAGAGCATGGGCCCCACGAAGATGCCCTCCAGCATCACGCCCTCGTCCCAGAACTCGTCCACGTAAACGCCCTGCGGCACCCCGAGCCACCCCTTGACCTCCTCGTCCATCAGCGCGTAAACCCGGATGCCCGGGTGCAGCCGGAGGTTCTTGCCCACCTCGCCGCTCGAACCGGCCAGGCGGTTCTGCAGCAGCAAGAGCGGAGTGCCCACGGCGCCGGCCGCGAGCACCACCAGCTTGGCCTTGACCGAAAAAGTGGTCCGGCGCTTTTTGGAGCCGCGGGAGAGGACGGATCCGGCCACTCCCACCGCCGCCTGGCCGCGGGTCAGGACCTTCTCGACGCGGAAGTCGCAATAGACGCGCGCGCCCAGCTCGGCGGCCCGCGGGATGTAATTGAGGAGCGTGGGCCGCTTGCCGCCGGTGGGGCAGCCCAGGGTGCAGATGCCGCAGCCCACGCAGTTCTCGCTCATGTTGCGCTTGAGCGGGCCGCAGGAGTAGGAGAGCGCCTTGGCGCCGCGGAGGAAGATCTCGCCGTTCTTGCCCATGTTGCCGGGGTGCACCTCGCGTACTGAATAATTGGCCTCGATGCGCTCGAAGTACGGCTTCATGAGGCCGGGCGAGATGTCGGGCATGTTCCACTCGCGCTCCCATTTTTTCAGGATGTGGTCCGGGGTGCGGAAGCAGGTCCCGGAGTTGACCGTGGTCGTCCCGCCCAGGCAGCGGCCCAGCGGGAACGGCACCGGCGGGACCCCGAGCGCCATGGTGGTGGCGCCGTCGCGGTAGAGGGTGCGGAAGGCGTGGACCGGGTCGTTCTTGAAATCGCTGGTGCGGTAATGGCCGCCTTCCTCCAACAGGATCACCGAGTGGCCCTTCTCCTGAAGCTCCTTGGCCACCACCGGACCGCCCGCGCCCGACCCCACCACCACCACCTCGGCCTCGAGCTCAACCCGGCGGTCGAACTCCTTGCCCTCGTGTATCATCGCCGATCCTTCCATATCGTTCCCCTCATTAATGGTTCCTCGCGCTGGAAAGTGGACGGCATGGGCAGCGCGGATCGCGTAGAGCGTAGAGCGAAGGGCGAATGTCGTAAATCAAATCGGCGGCAATTTTGCGGTCTTTCACGCCCTACGCCCTACTCTCTACGCTCTACTCGCCTCCGGTTGCCATCCAATATCGTTTCCAGATCCACTCTGGAAGGTGAAGAACCTCATTTATTATCGGTGGGCCGCTCTTGTTCCGCGCCGCCCGACAGGAGTGTCGGGCCCACCCTCTCCTCATCAGCCCTGGTCCACCGGCAGCGGCGGCTCGGCCATGCACCCTTCCTTGTAGCCAAGCTGGGGCCAGATCGCAGGGTTGTTGTAGAACGACGCCATCAGCGCCGCCTTGGTGAAGAGCAGCGCGCTGCGCCGGAACATGAGGCGCGAGGTCTCCCAGCCCTGCAGCATCCGCTCCCGGTCCTCCGCGGGCAGCCGCGAGAACCGCGCCAGGCGGCCCGTCCACAGCGGGCAGAACTCCCACGACCAGCACGCCAGCTTGAACGCCGTGCACGCGAACGGAATCTGGCCCAGAAATTCCATCAGCCGGTCAACCAGGTTAACGTCCGATGCGCCCGGACGCTCCGGACCGTCCGACGGAATGATCGTGTCCGCCACCGCCTCCATCACCCGCCGCGTCGCCGCCGACATCTTGACCTTGCCCGATTTGCCGCCCATCTTGACCTCCATCCCGCGAACCAGGCCGGGCCTGACGTGCCCGGCCGCCGGATAACAATCATTATGCGCATAACCTATCATACCGGAAAGCCCGCTTCAACAAATTTTTTTCCGAAGCGGCAATTGACTCCTCCGATGAAATGCGGCGCTCGCCGCTTTGTATCGCGCGCGGCTCGCCGCTTTGGAGTGCGCGCGGCTTGCCGCCGCTTTGGATCGGCAAGCTTGCTTGCCGGAACAGAAACGCGCTCTTCAATCCGATTAGACTTATAACCTTAAAACCATTGGGGCATCAAAACCCGAATCCTCCCGGGAGCAAGCTCCCGGAGCGAAAGCGGCAGCAAGCTGCACGCACTCCAAAGCGAGAGCAAGCTCTCGCACTCCAAAGCGAGACTTCCCTGCGCGCATGAAGTAATGGGGAGCGCCTTCAGGGGATTTCCCGGTCCAGGAAATCCAGGATCGCGATCACGCC
This sequence comes from bacterium, assembly GCA_035527835.1. Lineage (GTDB taxonomy): Bacteria > RBG-13-61-14 > RBG-13-61-14 > RBG-13-61-14 > DATKZS01 > DATKZS01. Next base: position 31,661 of record DATKZS010000043.1, on the reverse strand, counting down.
CTCGGTCTCTTTCCGGTCCGCGACCATCACCACGCCGGATCTCAGCTCTTGCGCCTCGGAGAGGGACACGGCCGGCCGGCCTTGCCCGGCAAGCAGGGGCCGGAGCTCGGGCGCCAGGTTGGCCGGCGCCAGGGCGTAGTCGCTCGAGGCGAGCAGGGCCGCGTCGTTCATGGAGTCGGCCACGCCGATGGTCTTCTTGCCGGCGGCGGCGGCGGCGAGTCCGCGGTGCTTGTCATAGCCCCGGGGCAGCACGTCAACCGCCACGCTGGAATAGGTGATGCTGACCTTGCCGTAATATTGCGTCGCGCGCGTGAACTCGTCCACCCTGGCGTGGAAGCCGCGCGGGTCGTCGCAGAACATGGAGATGGTGGTGAGGCGGTGGGCGAAATAATTTATCTCGGGGAAGACGGCTCCGCGCAGCAGCCGCTCCAGGGAGGCGATGGCCGCGCGCTCGGCCGGGCTGGTGATGACCTGCTCCCGCTCGCCGTCCGGGCTTTGCGAGCAGCCGGTTTCCAGGACGTGGCCGTCTATCTGGCCCAGGATGGGGGCGGGGATTTTACGCTTCACGAATTCGAGGTCGTTTCCGGTGCAGAGGAAGCGGACGATGCGGCCGCGGAGCCTGGCGAGGCCCGCGCTGACGGGAGTGATGAGCTCGGGCCGGATGATCTCGCCTGGTTCGAGCAGGGTGCCGTGCAGGTCCAGGCCCAGGATGTATGCCGGGCCACTGCCTACCACTGCTCCCTCAAGAGCTGGCGGATGACCTTGTTGATCCGGTCCTGCAGGTGCTCGGGCGAGGTCGAGGTCCCCTTGTTGATGTACATGGCCGGAGCGCAGTGGACCAACACCTTGCGGAACATGTCGTCGCAGCGCTTGGAGGTGAAAAACAGGATGGGCGCGGGGTCGAGGCCCTGCGCCTTTTCGTGGGCCCGCATGCCCACGGCGGCCGAGATGCCGTTCAGGATCGGCATCTTCACGTCCATGAAGACCAGGCCGATGCGGGTCTGCTTCTTGCGCTCCCGGATGTAGCGGCCCAGGAACTCGTAGCCGTTCTTGTAGGCCAGCACCCGGCGCGTGAGCCCTTGCTCCACCAGCACGTCATTCAGGATCGCCGAGATCAGCGACGAGTCCTCCACCGTGATCACCGTATCCAGCGGCAGGCCCTTTTCCTCCTCCGGCTCCGAGCGTTCCTCATTGTAGAGGTCCGCGATCGGCTCGGTGGGCCCGGCCTCCGAGGGCAGGTCCGGCAGGATGGCGCCGCCGGCCTGGGTCTCGTCCGGCCGGAACTCGCCGGGGGCCTCGAGGTAGGAGACCACGCCTTCCTCCGGCGGCGCCGCCGGGGACAGAAGCGTCTGCGGCTGGCTCGCCGTGCCTAAAAAGGACAGGCAGTGCCGGCATTGCAGCAGCTCCTCCCCCTCGATCCCGATGCTCACCGCCTTCACGGGAACGTCCTCGCCGCAACTGATGCAATAGGCTTTTTCCGGAAGCGTGGCCATGACAATCCATATTATAACAGGCCCATGCCGCGGCACAAATTGAGAGACCCCGGAATATGAGGTAAAATAGTACGGATGGAGCAAAGGCCATGACCAAAGAAAAGCGCGGATCGAAAAAGTCCTTTTCCTTCGAGACCGAGATGGAGCGGCTGGAGAAGATAGTAAAGGACATGGAATCCGGGGACCTGTCGTTGGAGCAGAGCATATCGTCATTCGAGCAGGGCATCCGGATTTACCGGGAGTGCCGTCAATACCTGGAGGCCGCGCGGCAGAGGATCGAGGTGATCATGGGCCGGGACGAGTCGGGCCGGCCCGTGATCGAGCCATACGAGGAAGACGTGGACGAGGATGATGAGGACGATGAACAGGGGCGCAAGTGAAACCGCGCGCATCTCAAAAATTCGACCTTGATTCATATATCTTGAAGTGGCGGAAGAAGGTGGACCATACGCTGGACCAGGTCCTGCCTCCGGAAGACGCGCGGCCGTCGCCGGTCCACGCCGCCATGCGCTACAGCGTGTTCGCGGGCGGCAAGAGGCTCCGTCCCGTGCTCTGCATCGCCGGGTGCGAGGCGGTGGCCGGGAAGCCGGCCGCGGTTCTGCGGACCGCCGCCGCCATCGAGATGGCGCATACCTACAGCCTGATCCATGACGACCTTCCCGCGATGGACGACGACGACCTCAGAAGGGGCCGGCCGGCCTGCCACAAGAAGTTCGGCGAGGCCGTGGCCATCCTGGCGGGCGACGCCCTGCTGACCGAGGCCTTCGGCGTGATCGTGAAGGACCCGGGGCTGGACCCGTGGCTCAAGAACGTGGCGGTGGCCGAGCTCGTGAACGCCGCCGGGGTCCGCGGCATGGTCGCGGGCCAGGTGGTGGACATGCAAAAGGAGGGGCACGAGTTCAGCCGCGCCGATGTCGAATATATACACCTGCACAAGAGCGCGGCCATGATTATATTATCGGTGGCAATGGGCGCGATCATCGGGAACGGTTCAGAGGAACAAGTAGAATCACTCCGCGGATACGGCCGGGCGCTGGGCCTGGCCTTCCAGATCACCGACGACGTGCTCAACGTGGCCGGCGGCAAGGAGACGGGCAAAGGCGTGGGCACGGACGCCGGCCGGGGCAAGGCCACGTATCCGGCGCTGATGGGCGTGGACAAGTCCCGGGAAAAAGCCAAGGAGCTGTGCGGGCGGGCGCTCGCACGGATTTCCGGGTTCGGCCGCCGCGCCGACCCGCTCCGCGCCATCGCCGCATACGTGCTGGAGCGGAAAAAGTAAAGCAGGACCAGAAAGGAATGCCGAACTCAGACACCACCGGCCGCGGAGGCGGCAAAATCCTGGACCGCGTGCGCGAGCCGTTCGAGCTGCGCAAGCTCGATATCAAGGACCTCGCGCCGCTGGCCCAGGAAGTGCGCGAGACCATCCTCAGCGCCATCTGCGAGACCGGCGGCCACCTGGCTTCCAGCTTCGGCGTGGTCGAGCTCACCATCGCCATCCATTACGTGTTCAACACCCCGGACGACCGCCTGATCTGGGACGTGGGCCACCAGACCTATCCGCACAAGGTCCTCACCGGCCGGCGCGACCAGTTCTCGTCCATCCGCTGCTACGGCGGTCTCTCCGGCTTCCCCAAGCGCGGCGAAAGCCCCTACGACTCCTTCGGCACCGGACACGCCTCCACCTCCATCTCCGCCGCCATGGGCATGGCCCAGGCATTCAAGCTCGCGGGAAAACCCAACCACGTGGTCGCCGTGATCGGCGACGGAGGGCTCACCGGCGGCATGGCCCTCGAGGCGCTCAACCAGACCCCGGGCGACCTCGCCAACCTCACCGTCGTGCTCAACGACAACGAGATGTCCATCGCCAAGAGCGTGGGCCAGCTCTCCACCTTCCTCTCCCGCGCCGTGGTCAGCAAGCCCGCGAGCCGCGTGGTCAAGATGTTGCGCCGCATGGCCAAGCCCCTGCCCGAGCGGATTTACCAAGAGATGTCAGGGCTGGGACAGCGCTGGCGCAAAAGCTTCCTCACTTTCTGGACGCCCGGCGCGCTCTTCGAGAGCCTGGGCTATCATTACATCGGCCCGGTGGACGGCCACGACATCGAGCAGTTGGTGCGCGAGCTCAAGCACGCGCGCGAGGTGGAGGAGCCGGTCCTGATCCACGTGCTCACCACCAAGGGCAAGGGCTATCCGTATGCGGAGGAGAACCCGTCCACTTTCCACGGCATCGGCCCCTTTGACCCGGCCACCGGCGAGCGCCTGACAAAAAGCGGGCCGCCCACCTACACCCAGGTCTTCTCCGACACCATGATGGAGCTCTTCGAGCGCGATCCGCGGCTCATCGGCATCACCGCGGCCATGCCGCAGGGCACTGGGCTCGACGCCTTGGAGGAGGCCTATCCCGGCCGCGTCTTCGACATGGGGATCACCGAGCAGCATTGCGTGACCTTCGCCGCCGGTATGGCCTGCGAGGGCTACAGGCCCGTGGCCGCCATCTACTCGACGTTCCTGCAGCGCGCGTACGACCAGCTCATCCACGACGTGTGCCTCCAGAACCTGCCGGTCATCTTCGCGCTCGACCGCGCCGGCATCGTCGGGGAGGACGGGCCCACGCACCACGGTCTCTTCGACATCTCCTACCTCCGCTCCATGCCCAACATGAGCATCATGAGCCCGGCCGACGAGAACGAGTTCCGCCACATGCTCCTGACCGCCACCCAGCGCAACAACGGGCCCGTGGCCATCCGCTACCCGCGGGCCCGCGGCATAGGCGTCAGCATGGACCGCGAGCTCAAGACCCTGCCGTGGGGCAAGGCCGAGCTGCGCAAGAAGGGCAAGGACCTGGTCATCATCGCCCTGGGCGTCACCGTGGCCGCGGCCGAAAAAGCCGCCGGCCTCCTTAGCCGGCAGGGCATTGATGCCGCGGTGATCAACGCCCGGTTCGCCAAGCCCCTCGATCTCGGCCTCATCCTCGACGAGGCCGCCGAGACCGGACGCGTGGTCACGGTGGAGGAGAACGTGATCGCCGGCGGCTTCGGCTCGGCCGTGCTCGAGGCCATCCAGGACGCCGGACTGGAGCACGTCGCCGTGAAACGCCTCGGCGCGCCTGACGCCTTCGTCGGCCACGGCGCCATCGAACAGCTCCGCAAGGACTGCGGGCTCGACCCCGACAGCATCGCCGCCGCGTGCCGGGAGCTGGTCCGCGCCGGCGAGCTCACGCCCCGCTCCGCCATCCCCCGATGAGCAGAATTAATTCCATCCGCCTCGACCAGCGCCTGGTCGAGCTGGGCTTGGCTGAAACCAGGACCAGGGCCCAGGCGCTTATCATGGCCGGCGCCGTCCTGGTGGACGGAAAGGTCAAGGACAAGCCGGGCGCGCCGGTGGCCCCGGACGCCGCCGTCACTTTGAAGGAGCGGCTGAAATACGTGAGCCGCGGCGGGCTCAAGCTGGAGGCCGCGCTCGACGCCTTCGGCGTGGACCCATCCGGGAAAATCTGCCTCGATATTGGCGCCTCCACCGGCGGCTTCACCGACTGCCTGCTCCAGCGCGGCGCGGCCAGGGTTTACGCGCTGGACGTGGGCAAGGGCCAGCTCGACTTGAAGCTCAGAAATGATCCGCGGGTGAAGGTCATGGAGGGGCTGAACGCGCGTTACCTGCAAAGCTCCGATCTGGCGGAGCTGGTCCAGCTCGCCGTGATTGACGTGTCCTTCATCTCGCTCGAGCTCATCCTGCCGGCTCTCGCTTTGCTCCTGGCTCCGGCCGCTGACGTTATTCCCCTGGTCAAGCCGCAGTTCGAGGCGGGCCGGGAACAGGTGGGGAAGGGCGGAGTGGTCCGCGATCCGGCGGTGATCATGGCCTGCGTGGACAAGGTATCGGCGTGCGCGCGCGGACTAGGACTAATCGAGCAGGGGCGAGTGGCCGCGCCGATCAAGGGGCCCAAAGGCAACCAGGAATATCTCCTCCATCTCAGGAAATAGCAAGGGCGCGGTCCGCCGCGCCCTTGCCCGCTGTTTATTCACCAGGATACACTCTTGTCCAAAATAGGCCGTAAGAAAACCGCCAAGACGCCAAGGATCGCCAAGTAAATCATAATGTTTCTTTGCGGCCCGGCAAATAACAGCTCCGGAGCGTTGGCCCCAACCGGCTTGGCGAACCGGCCGACGGGAGCGCCAAGCAAGAAACATTCGCACCCAAGCCCTCTTAAAATCGTGTTAAAAAATAATCCTTAGCGCTCTTGGCGTCTTGGCGGTTCTCCGGTCCGTTTATTTTGGACAGCACTGACCAGGATAGGATATTTGCTAGTCAGCCTGCCTCCGCAAATACGCCGGAATATCGTACTCGTCCTCCGAATTCTCCTGGAACCCGGCCTTTTGTCGGCCCGGGCCCGCGCCGGAGAGCTCGAACTCGCTCGCGGACTTGTCGGCCACCGACTTGGATCCTTGCCGGCGCTTCTGGTCGAGGAACTCTTCCCGCCGCTGCCGGAGGTGGGTCGAGATGTCAATCGCTTTTCTGCCGGCCGCTGCCGCCGGGGCCGGAGCGGACATACGGAAGCGGTTGCGCACGTCGTGGTGGAACGACTCGAACCCGGTGGCGATCACGGTGATCCGAATGGCGTCGCCCAGCGACTCGTCCACGCAATGGCCGTAAATCACCAGCGCGTCCTCGTGCGCCTCCTCCGTGATCAGCGTGATCGCGTCGTTGACCTCGTGCAGCGTGATCGCGGCGCCGCCGGTGACGTTCACCAGCACGCCGCGCGCGCCCTCGATCCTGACGTCGTCGAGCAGCGGGTTGGAGATGGCCAGGTGCGCGGCCTCGGTGGCCCGCGACTCGCCCTCCACCTGCCCCGAGCCCATCAGCGCCATGCCCCGCTCGCCCATCACCGTCTTCACGTCCGCGAAGTCAACGTTGATGAGCCCGTGGCCCAGGATCAGGTCCGAGATCCCCCGTACCGCCGAGAGCAGCACCTCGTCCGCCATCTTGAACGCGTCGAGCACCGACGTGTTCTTGCCCGCCACGTTGAGCAGCCGCTGGTTGGGGATGATGATCAGGCTGTCCACGTTCTCCTTGAGCTCCTCGATCCCCTCCAGCGCGATGCGCGTGCGCCGCCGTCCCTCGAACTCGAACGGCTTGGTCACCACGCCCACGGTGAGGCAGCCCTGTTCCCGGGCCACCCGCGCCACCACCGGCGCCGCGCCCGTGCCCGTGCCCCCGCCCATGCCCGCGGTGACAAAGACCATGTCCGTGCCCGCGAGCGCCTCCTCGATCTCGGCCGCCGACTCCTCCGCCGCGTTCCGGCCCACCTGCGGGTTGCCGCCGGCGCCCAGGCCCTGGCCCAGTTGGATCTTGCGATCCGACAGGTTCATGTCCAGGGCCTTGCCGTCAGTGTTCGCCGCGATGAACTCCACCGGGCTAAGACCCGAGGAGATCATCGTGTTGAGCGCGTTGCCGCCTCCGCCGCCGACCCCCACCACCTTGAGCTTCGCTTGTCCGTTGCCGGTCTCCAAAATTTCGAGCATCTCGCTTCCTCCTTGTCCGCATTCCGCTTGATTCCGTTTCAACCTTTGCCGCAATTTATATCTTTACGACCGGCGGCCATTCCCGCCGCGCTGATAACCGTGTCCGTCAATTGTGGTGCCGGCGTCCCGCCTCAACACCTCCTGGTGCAGGCCGGAGGCCCGCGCTACAATCCTAGAAAAACGCCTCCACTCCCTCGCGCACGCGGTCGAAGACTCGGGAGAAGATGTTGCCGTCGCGCACCCGGAAGGTCTTGCGGCACTGGTTCTTGGACCCGTAGATGACGAGGCCGACGCCGGTGGCGTACATCGGCGAGTTGACCACGTCAATCAGGCCGCCGATGCCGATCGGCCGCCCCACCCGGGCCGGCAGCTCGAACACCTGCTCGCCCAGCTCCTCGATCCCGGGCAGCAGCGCCGCCCCGCCGGTGAGCACCACGCCCGCCGCGCACTTGTCCTCGAAGCCGGCCCGCACCAGCTCGCGGTTCACTAGGCCCAGGATCTCCTCCATCCGCGGCTCGATGATCTCGGCCAGCGTCTGGCGCGGGACCTCCATCGGTTTCCGCCCGCCCACGCTCGGCACCGTGATGGTCTCGTTCTTGTCCACCGACTTGGCGGAGGCGCACCCGTATTTCTTCTTGATGCGCTCGGCCTCCGCGGCGGGCGTGCGCAGCCCGGCCGCCACGTCGTTGGTGACGTGGTCGCCGCCCAGCGCCAGCACCGCGGTGTGCTTGATGCTGCCCTGGTGCCAGACCGCGATGTCGGTGGTCCCGCCGCCGATGTCAACCAGGGCGACGCCGATCTCCTTCTCGTCCGTCATCAGCACCGCCTCCGAGCTGGCAAGCTGCTCGAGCACGATGTCGGCCACGCTTAAGCCGGTCCGGTTCGCGCAGCGCACGATGTTCTGCGCGCTGGTGATCGCGCCGGTGACGATGTGGACCTTGGCCTCCAGCCGCACCCCGCTCATGCCCAGCGGGTCGCGGATGCCGTCCTGGTCGTCCACCACGAACTCCTGCGGCAGGATGTGGATCACCTCGCGGTCCATCGGGATCGAGACCGCGCGCGCCTGCTCCACCACCCGCTTGATGTCAAGCTCCGACACCTCGCGGCCCTTGATCGCCACGATCCCGTGGCTGTTGAAGCCCTTGATGTGGCCGCCCGCGATCCCCGCGAACACCGTCGCGATCTCGCAGCCCGCCATCAGCTCGGCCTCCTCCACCGCCTTCCTGATGCTCTCCACCGTCGCGTCAATGTTGACCACGACCCCCCGGCGCAACCCGTAGCTCGGAGACGTCCCGATCCCGACGATGTCCAGGCCATCGTCCGCGAGCTCCGCCACGATCGCGCACGCCTTGGTGGTCCCGATGTCGAGACCCACGATCAGATTGTCCTTCTTTCCCATCGCGCTTCCCCTTTCACATTTTTTTCGCTTCCGCTTCGATTTAAAACTATAGCCCTCCGGGCATGGCCGCGGCGCCCGCCGCCGCCACCCGGTAACCTTCTTTCAGCTTCACCGTGACCCGGCCCTCGTAGTTCAGGTCGAGCTCCGCCACCTTTTTCGTCTCGTCGCCCAGCTCCACCAGCGTCCGCTCCAGGCGGCGCCACTTGCCGGCCAGCTCGCCCGCGCCCACCCGCACCAGCATGCCGTCGGAGGCCCTGACCACCACCGCGCCGGTGACGCGGTCCAGCCGGACCTCCGAGATGTCCCGGGCCGGGAAGATCCGCGACTGCTTCGCCACGGCGATCACATCGAGGCCGAGACGCAACAGCGGATCAATCCGCGCCTTGCCCTCCACCACCTCCCGAAGCGTGATCCCGCTCAGCACCGGGTAATCCATGACATCGCCGGGAAGCAGCTTCTTGAATATCTCCCCGTCGGCGTCAACGTAATAGAGCGAGCCCAGGCTGAGCAGCGCCACCGGCTCCCGCTCCTCCACCTCGATCACCACCCGGTCCGGGAACTGCCGCATCACCGACGCCCGCTTCACCCACGGGTGGATCTGGATGCCCGCCACGCAATCGGAGAGCCGGAAGCCCAGGATGTTGTCGCCCTCCTTCAAATCGGCCAGCATCCGGATCTCGCGCTCGGTGACCCGTTTTCCCGTGCGCACCACGATCTCCTTGATCGCGAAGCGCGGCGAGTGCGTCAGGTATGACCACAGCTCCTTGGCCCCGGCCCCCAGGCCCGCGCCCACGCCGGAAACGACGACGATCACGGCCACCGCCCGGAACAGCCGGCCCTGGACCAGGCCGCGCCGCCGCGCTCCCCCGCCCGCCGCGCTCCGGCCCGGGCGGGAGGCCGTGCGCACGGTCTTAGGCCCTTTCAACGCTCTCGCGCCGATCTTGACGGTGCGGGTCGCCGCGCCCGCCGCCGACTTTTTGCCTTCCTCCCTCATTTGCCCTCGACCGCGCTCTTGAGCATGCGCTCGCACAGCTCGGCAAAACCGATCCCCATCACGTCCGCCGACATGGGCAGGAGCGACAGCGGGGTCATGCCCGGAATGGTGTTGACTTCGAGAACGAACGGACCGCGCTCGGGATCGAGCCTGAAATCAACCCGCGCCGCGCCGCGGCAGCCGAGCGCGCCGTACGCGGCCGCGCCCAGCGCGCGCACCCGCTCCGTCATCTCTGATGACAACTCGGCGGGGGCGACGTACTCGGTGGCCCCCCTTGTATACTTATGCTCATAATCGTAAAAGCCCTCGCGGGGAATGATCTCCACCACCCCCAGCGGCTCGCCGCCCAGCACCCCCGCGGTTATCTCGCGGCCCGGGATGTATTCCTCCGCCATGGGCGTGTCGTCGTAGCTGCGGGCCAGCGTGAGGGCCGCGTCGAATTCATCTTCCTTGCGCACAATGGTGATGCCGAAGGTGGACCCCTCGGCCGAGGGCTTGACCACGAGGGGCACGCGGAACTCCATCTGGTCGAAGACAAAGGCCCGGGACAGCGCGGGGCAATAGGCGGGGGTCGGGATGCCGCGCTGCACGAAGATGGCCTTGGCCTGCGGCTTGTTCATGGCGAGGCCGGAGGCCAGCACTCCGGAGCCGGTATAATGGATGCGCAGCATCTCGCACAGGGCCTGGACCCTTCCGTCCTCGCCCCATCCGCCGTGGAGGGTGAGGAAGGCCACGTCAATGCGGGCTTCGCGGAGCTGGTCGGCCGCGCCCGCGTCCACCTCGACCTCCCGCACGCTGTAGCCCAGCGAGCGCAGCGCCTCGGCCACGGCCTTGCCGCTTTTGATCGAGACCTCCCGCTCCGCGCTCACCCCGCCCATCACCACGCCGATCACCTGGTCCTTGAGTTTGATCATGACAGCTCCTCGCCGATCAGCTCGATCTCGAGCTCCAGCTCGAGGCCCGAGGCCTTGCGTATCTCTTCCCGGGCCTTGTCTATCAGCGCCTTCACCTCCCGCGACCGCGCCCGGCCCCGGTTCACGATGAAGTTCGCGTGAAGGTCCGAGATCTGCGCGTCGCCGATCCGAAATCCCTTGAGCCCCGCGGCCTCGATCAGCCGGCCCGCGTAATCATTTTTCGGGTTCTTGAACACCGAGCCCGCCGACGGATACGTCAGCGGCTGGGTCTGGCGCCGGCGCTTCAGGCCCTTCACGATCCTTTCCCGGATGGCGCGCGGGTCGTCCGCGACGAGCCGGAGGCCGCAGGCCACCACCGCGGCGTCGCGGGGGCGCGTGAGCCGCCGGTATTCGTAGGCCAGGTCCTTGCGCTCGACCCGCTCCACGCCCCGGCCCGGCCGGAACCACTCGACCCACTCGATCACGTCGCTCATGGATTTGCCCATGCTGCCCGCGTTCATGATCACGGCGCCGCCCATCGAGCCTGGAATTCCGGCCGCCCACTCCAGGCCCGCGAGCCCGTCGGTCTGGCAACGCTTGACCGCGGCGGGCAACCTGACCCCCGCCTCGAACCGCACCAGCGCCGCGCTCCCGGGCGTTCTTTCGCTTCCCGCCGTACCGCCATTTTTCCCGCCCGCTTCTTCGCCCATTTCCTCGATCGCGGGAAAGGCGTCCTTGATCTGGATCAGGACCTCGGCCACGCCGGCGTCGCCCACCAGCAGGTTGGAGCCGTGGCCGAGGATGCGCCATGGCGCTTCCATCTCCTTAGCCAGCTCCACCGCGCGGGACAGGTCGGCCAGGTCCCTGGGCCAGACCATCAGCTCGGCCATGCCGCCGATCCGGAAGGTGGTGTGCCGCTTCATGCCCACCCGTTCCTGGACGCGGCCCTGGAATTCGCGCGCGAGCCTTTTCGCGTATTGCGCGAAGAGCCGGCGGCTCGCGCTCATTTTCCCGCCTCCAGGAGCGCGAGCAGCGTCTCGCCCACCTGCCAGATGCTGCCCGCGCCCAGAGTGAGGAACACGTCGCCGGGCCTCACTTCCTTGATGGCCGCGGCCGCAACGTCGGCGACCGCCGGGACGAAGCGGGTGGCGAGGCCGCGTTCCCCGCGGCGTCCGCCGACCTCTTTACACAGGGACTCGCCGGAAATTCCCGGGATCGGGTCCTCGCTCGCGGCGTAAATGTCGGCCATGAACAGGACGTCGGCCTCATAAAACGACGAGCCGAACTCGTTCCACAAATCCTTGGTCCGCGAATAGCGGTGCGGCTGGAAGGCCACGATCAGCCGCGCGTTCGGCCCGCGGCGCGACGACTCCAGGAAGTCGCGCGCGGCCCGGAGCGTCGCCTTGATCTCGGTCGGGTGATGTCCGTAATCATCAATCACCATCACGCCCTTTTTCTCGCCCTTGACCTCGAAGCGCCGGCCCGCGCCGATGAAGCCGTGCAGCGCGGCGGCGGCCTGGTCGAACGTGACGCCGAGCTCGAACGCCACGGCCAGGGAGGCCAGCGCGTTCACGGCGTTGTGCACGCCCGGGATGCCGAGCCTCACCTCGCCCAGCCGCCGCCCCTCCTTCACCGCCACGAAGTGACAGGACAGGCCCTCGCAGCGCACGTCCACCGCGCGGATGTCCGCGTCGTCGGCGAGGCCGTAGGTCACCACGCGGCGCTGGACTTGCGGGATCAGCGAGCGCACGGCCGGGTCGTCAATGCCCGCGACCACGAGTCCGTAAAAAGGCACGCGGCGCATGAACTCGACAAAGGTGGCGTGGAGCGCTTCGAGGCTGGCGTAATGGTCCATGTGCTCGCGGTCCACGTTGGTGACGATGACCACGGTGGGCGAGAGGTGGAGGAAGCTGCCGTCGGACTCGTCGGCCTCCGCCACCATCCACTCGCCCTGGCCGAGCTTGGCGTTGGAGCCGTAGATGTTGAGCTTGCCGCCGATGACGCAGGTGGGGTCGAAGCCGGCGCCGGTGAGCACGGTGGAGATCATGGAGGTGGCGGTGGTCTTGCCGTGCGATCCGGCCACCGCGATGCCCCACTTCATGCGCATGAGCTCGGCCAGCATCTCGGCGCGGGGGATCACCGGGATGCCCTGGTAGCGCGCCGCCACCACCTCCGGATTGTCCGGCTTCACCGCCGAGCTGGTCACCACCACGTCCGCGCCCGCGACGTTTTTCGCGTCGTGGCCCATGACGATCCGGCCGCCCATGCCGGCCAGCCGCTCGGTGATGGCCGTCTCTTTCAGGTCGGAGCCGGACACGCCGAAGCCGAGGTTAAGCAGGACCTCGGCGATCCCGCTCATGCCGATCCCTCCGATCCCCACGAAGTGCACGTTTTTGATCCAGCGTTTCATTTTTTATCTCTATCCCGTCAGTGTCACGGCTTTATAAGCCATGCGCCATTCTCAATGAATCATCTCCAGGCAGCGGTCAACGATTTGCCTGGCGGCGTCCGGCCGCGCGGCCGAGCGCGCTCGCTGGGCCATGCCTCTGCGCCGTTCCGGATCGTTCACGATCCCCGCGATCGCCCGCGCCATTTTTTCTCCGTCAGTCTCCGCTTCCCGGAACATGACGGCGGCGCCGGCGTCCACCAGGACCGATGCGTTCACGGCCTGGTGGTCGGAGGCCGCGTACGGAAACGGCACCAAGATGGAGGGCAGTCCGGCCAGCGCGATCTCGGCGACGGCCCCGGCGCCGGCGCGCGAGATCGCGAGGTCCGCGTCCTGGTACGCCGCCGCCATGTCGGAGAGGAACGGCTCGACCGTGGCCTCGACCCCGAATTCGCGGTAACGCGCCTGGACCATCTCCCGGTCCTTGTCTCCCGACTGGTGCCGCACGCGGAGCTTGCCCCGCTCCTCCGCCCCCAGCGCGGCCATGGCCTCCATGGCGAGAGTGTTCAAGCCGTGCGCGCCCTGGCTCCCGCCCACGATGAGGAGCCGCGCCTTGCCGAGCGCCGCATCGCGAACGCGCTCCTCGCCCCCCTTCCCGGCGAGGAGCGCGTCCACGATCTTTTTGCGGACCGGGTTTCCGGTCACGACCACCCGCCCCTTTTTATCGGCGGCCCGGAACCACTTCCTGGCCGGCTCAAAGGCCACGAACACCAGGCCCGCGATGCGCGCCAGGATGCGGTTGGCGGCGCCGGGCACCGTGTTCTGCTCCTGGATGGCCGCGGGCACGCCGAGGAGCCGCGCCGCGAGGATGGCCGGCCCGGACACGTAGCCGCCCACGCCCAGCGCGACGTGCGGCCGGAAGCGGCGCACCACCCGCGCGGCGTCCACGACGCTCAGCGGCACGACCAGCAGTCCCTTGATTCTCCCCATGACTCCCATTCCCGCGATGCCGCGCGAGCGGATGGCCGCGAACTCGTAGCCGGCCTCCGGCACCAGCCGGGCCTCGAGGCCCCGCGCCGTGCCGATAAAGAGCACGCGGTGGCCGGGTCCGCGCGACACGAACTCCTCGGCCACGGCCATGCCCGGAAACAGATGGCCCCCGGTCCCTCCTCCCGCGATCAGCATTCTCCGCTCCATCACCTGGTCCGATACATTTTCGCGGACACGTTGAGCAGGACGCCCACGGCCGCGAGGTAAATGACCAGCGCCGACCCGCCATAGCTCACGAACGGCAGCACCAGCCCCTTGGTCGGCAGAAGCCCCATCACCACCATCATGTTGATGGCCGCGGGCACGCCGATCATGGCGCTGATGCCGAAGGCCAGGAAGGCGCCGAAGGTGGACGATGCCCGCATCGCGATGATGCCGCCGCGGACCACCACCATCGTGAACAGCGCCAGCACCGCCATCACCCCGATAAATCCCAACTCCTCCCCGATCACCGACAGAATAAAATCCGTGTGCGCGTCGGGCAGGTAAAACAGCTTCTGCCGCCCCTCGCCGAGCCCCACGCCGAGCACGCCGCCGGAGCCGAAGGCCAGGAGCGACTGCACCAGTTGCCAGCCCGCGTCGCGCAGATGGTCCCACGGGTTGATCCACGCCATCACGCGCAGCCAGCGGTACTCCTCGGACGCCATGAAGTAAAACATCGCCGGTATCGCCAGCGCAATCGAGCCCAGAATGTAGGGCACGCGCGCGCCGGCCACGAAGAGCATGATCATCATGATGGCGCCGATGGTAATCGCGCCGCCCATGTCCGGCTCCATGAAGATCAGCCCCATCAACATTCCCGAGACCAGGATGTAGGGCAGGAAACCGTACTTGAAGCTCTTGATCCGGTCCTGCTTCTTGGTGAGCGAGAAAGCCAGGAACAGGACCAGCGCCAGGCGCGCGACCTCGGAGGGCTGGACGCCGAAGCCCATGAACCGAATCCAGCGCTGCCCGCCCTTGACCTCCATGCCGATGCCCGGCGCCAGCACGGCGATGAGCAGCAGCGCGCTCACGATGAGACCGGGCCAGGCGAAGTGGGCGAGCTTCTCGTGGTTCAAGTGCATGGCCGCGAACATGATCATTATGCCCAGCGCCGCGGAGATGAGCTGCCTTTTCAGAAAGAACGTGCTCTGGCCGTGGAGCGTCCACTGCGCGGTGATGGAGGACGTGGAGTAGATCATGACGATGCCGAGCCCGGTGAGCGCGAGTACTCCGGTGATCAGCCACGGGTCATATCTCAGGTTGCGCTCGAACCACATTACTTGATCTCCATCACCAGGCGGCGGAAGGTATCGCCGCGGTCCTTATAGTTCTTGAACTGGTCGAAGCTGGCGCAGGCCGGCGCGAGCAGCACCGCGTCGCCGGCGGCGGCGGCCTTGCCGGCCACGTCCAGGGCCTCGCCAAGGTCCGCGGCCCCCTCGACCGGCAACTGGTCCGACATCTCGCGCACCACCTGGTCGCCGCACTCGCCAAAAGCCACGACGCGCTTCACCCGTCCCTTGATGCGTCCGGCCAGCTCGGTGAACGAGCACCCCTTGGCCTGTCCGCCCATGAGCAGGACCACCGGCCGCTCCAGGCCCGATACCGCGGCCTCCACCGCCGCCGCGTTGGTGGCCTTGGAATCGTTGTAGTACCTGACGCCGCGCCACTCGCGCACCAGCTCCATGCGGTGATGGAGGCCCTGGAAGCGGCGGATGGCGGCGCGGACCGCTTCCGGCCCAGCGCCCATGGCCCGCGCCGCGCAGTAGCAGGCCATGACGTTCTGCAGATTGTGCCGTCCGTGCAATGGCACGTCCTTCACCGCGAGCCGCTCCCGGCCCTCCGGCGACCGGTGCTCCAGGACCTCGCCGGCAAGCCACATGCCGTGCTCCGGCTCCTTTATCAGGCTCGTGGTCATTACGCGCTGGCGTAGCCCCGCGGCCTTGCGCGCCGTCACCGGGTCGTCAATGTTGATCACCGCGAAGTCGTCCGCGGCCTGGTTCGCGAAGATGCGCCACTTGGTCGCGGCGTAGTCGTCAAAATCGCGGTAGCGGTCGAGGTGGTCCGAGGTGATGTTGAGCATGACCGCCACCCGGGGGTGGAAGCTGTCGGCGAACTCGAGCTGGAACGACGACACCTCCACCACCGCCGCCGCGAGCGGGCCCGGCATCTCCAGCGCCTCCGTGAGCGGCGTGCCCAGGTTGCCGCCAACAAAAACGCGATCTTTGCCCAGCGCCTCCTTCATGATCTCACCAGTGAGTGACACCACCGTGCTCTTGCCGTTCGTGCCCGTGACCGCGATCATGGGCGCGGACAGCTCCCGCGCCGCCAACTCCAGCTCCGAGAGCACCGGCACGCCGCGCTCCATGGCCTTCCGTAGTTGCGGCAGGTCGCGGCGCACGCCCGGGCTCACCACCACCAGGTCCGCGTCCGCGAAAATTTTCTCCGGGTGCCCGGAAAGCGCAAGCTCCACCTTGAGCGATGCGATCTCGGCGAGCGGGCCGCCAAGCTCGGCCGCGCTCTTCACGTCGGTGGCCGCGATGACCGCGCGCTTGCGGGCAAGGTATTTAATGGCGGCCACGCCCGAGCCGGCCAGCCCGACCACCACCACGCGCTTGCCCGCGAGCTCCATCGCTTACCTCAGCTTGAGGGTGGCGAGGCCGGCCAGCGCGAGCAGGACCTGGACGATCCAGAACCGCACGATCACCTTTTCCTCCGGCCACCCGATCTGCTCGAAGTGATGGTGCAGCGGCGCCATGCGGAAGAGGCGCTTGCCCTTGGTCCACTTGAAATAGCCGACTTGCAGGATCACGGACACGGCCTCCGCCGCGAAAATCCCGCCCACCAGCACCAGCACCAGCTCGTGCTTGGCGATCACCGCCACCGTGCCGATGGCCCCGCCCAGGCTGAGCGCTCCCACGTCGCCCATGAAGACCTCGGCGGGATGGCAGTTGTACCACAGGAACCCGAAGCCCGCGCCGATGATGGCGCCGCAAAAGATCGCGAGCTCCCCGGCGCCCCGCACGTAAGGAATGTACAGGTATTGCGACGCGTCCACCCGGCCCACCAGGTAGGCGAAGGCGGCGTAGGTCCCGGCCACGATCACCACGGGCATGATGGCCAGCCCGTCGAGTCCGTCGGTCAGGTTCACCGCATTGGAGCTCGCCAGGATCACCACCAGCGCGAACACGATATAGAACATGCCCAGGTCCGGCATCACCCTTTTAAAGAAGGGCATCATGAGCCGGGTGTCTGCGCCGGTCATGGATGTCATGAAGAGGATGGCGGCGAGGCCGATCACGGTTTCCAGGATGATCTTGTACTTTCCGGAGAGGCCCTTGGCGTCCTTGCGCCGGATTTTCATGTAATCGTCGGCGAACCCGACGGCGCCGTAGCCCACGGTCACGATCAACACGGTGAGAATGTAGACGTTGGCCAGGTCGGCCCAGAGCACCACGGCGAACAGGATCGCGGCCACGATCAGGACGCCGCCCATGGTCGGGGTGCCGGTCTTCTTCAAGTGGGTGGATGGCCCGTCGTCGCGGACCACCTGGCCGACCTTGAGCTCGGCGAGCCGCCGGATGCTTTGCGGGCCGAACAGCACCACCACCAGGAACGCGGTGATCAGCCCGAGGCCCGACCGCACCGTGATATAGTGGAACACGTTGAAAAACGTGTCCAGCGACCGGAGCTGCGGCAATAAATAATAAAGCATCCCGCTTCACCTCATCAGCGCCCGGGCCACCTCTTCCATGCCCATGGCCCGCGAACCCTTGACCAGCACCCAGTCACCCTTCTTCACCAGCTTCCGTAAAATCCGCGCCGCCTCCGCATTATCGCGGGCCGTGAACACATAGCCCTTTCTCATCCCGGCCTTGACCGCCGCCCGGGCCACGGCCGCCGCGTGAGGCCCGCGGGCCACGAGGATTTCCATGCCCGCGGCCGCCGCCTTTGCCCCGGCCTCCCGATGATACTGCTCAGCATAGCGGCCCAGCTCCAGCATCTCGCCGAGCGCCGCCAGCCCCCGCCTCGGGCCTTTCCACCATGCCACCGTGTCCAGCGCGTCGGCCACCGCGGCCGGGCTCGCGTTATAGGTGTCATTCATGATGAACGCGCCGTTCCTCCCGCGCGCGACCTCGCCCCGGCCGGGAAGCGCTTTAAAGCCCTTGAGCGCCTGGGCGGCGTCGGAGAGGGACACGGCAAAGGCGCGGCCCAGCGCGCAGGCGGCCAGCGCGTTCACCGCGTCGTGGCGGGAAAGAGTGGACAGATAAAATTGCACGGGCCGGCCCGCGTTCCTCCCGCCCAGCTTGCGCTGAATTTTAAAAACGATGCGCGGCCCATCCGCCGTGACCTCTTTTTCCAGGCCCGCGAGATGGAGCGACTCTCCGGCGAATCGTGCGTCCAGCCGGCTGGAGTATCCGATGGTTTTTCCCTTGAAGGCGCGGGCGTGGCGCGCGATCAGGGGATCGTCGAGGTTCAGGATGAACGCGGCCGCGCGGGGCAGGCCGTGGATCATCTCGGCCTTGGCCCGGGCCACGCCCTCGAGCGATCCCAGTCCCAGGAGGTGCACCGGCGCCACCCGCGTGATCAGGCCCGCGGCCGGCGCAGCGATCGCGGTGAGCTTGCCGATCTCGCCCGGCTCGTTCGTTCCCATCTCCAGGACCGCGTAGTCGCAGGAGCGGTCGAGCTTGAAGAGCGTGAGCGGCAGCCCGATCCGGTTGTTGAGGTTGCCCTGGTTCCTGAGCACGCGGCCCTTGACCGAGAGCACGGCCGCGGCCATTTCCTTGGTGGTGCTCTTTCCCAGCGAGCCGGTGATGGCGGCGACCTTGACGGCGTAGCGGCGGCGCCAGGCCGCGGCCAGCCGGCCGAGCGCGGCCAGGGTATCGTCCACCTCGATCAGCGCGGCCTTGCCGGGCAGCTCCGCCCGGACCCGGCCCCGCTCCGCCATGACCCACGGCGCGCCGTTCTTGGCCGCCTTCACGATAAAGTCATGGCCGTCGAAATTCGGGCCTTTGAGCGCCACAAAGGCCTCGCCCTTCCGGTGCTTCCTCGAATCCGTGGACAGGCCATGCGCGACTCGTCCCCCCTCGCCCCGCGCGACCGTGCCGCGCACCATCCTCGCGGCCTCTTGAGCCTTGAGCTTCATTTTTCCCCTCTCTCTTTCAAGGCCTCTCCAGCCTCCTCGCGATCGTCAAAATGAATTTTGCTCGTCCCCAATATCTGGTAATCCTCGTGGCCCTTGCCCGCGATGAGAACCATGTCGCCCTTTTTCGCCGCGGCCACCGCGAGCCTGATGGCGGACTTGCGGTCCGGCTCCACCGCGTAACCGATGAGTCCGTTCGCGCCGGCCGCGAGCTCCCGCGCATCGAGCATTTTCGCCCTCGTCTCCCTGGCCCCCGCGACGATCGAGGCGATGATCCTTTCCGGGTCCTCGGTGCGCGGGTTGTCGGAGGTGATGACGGCCAGGTCCGATCCGGCCACCGCGATGCGGCCCATGATCGGGCGCTTGCCCGCGTCCCGGTCGCCTCCGCAGCCGAACACGGTGATCAGCCGCTTCGGCGCGAGCGAGCGGCAGGCCTTGACCGCGTGCTCGAGCGCGTCCGGGGTGTGCGCGTAATCCACGAGCACGGTGATGCCCGCGCCGTTCTCGACCGGCTCCAGGCGCCCCGGCACCCGCGTGAGTCCCGCGATCCCTTCCGCGATCGTTTGCGGAGCAATGCCGAGCGAAGCGGCGAGGGCCCAGGCAGCCAGGATGTTCTCGACGTTATGCCCGCCGACCAGGCGCGACGATACCTCGCTGGTCCCCTCCGGCGTGACGACGCGGGCGGACAGGCCGCGCGCGCTTAGTTTCACCGCCAGGGCCCTCACCTCGGCGCGCTCCGCTTTAATTCCGTAGCCGATGACGCGAACTTTTTTTCCGGCCAGCTCGTTAAAAAGCCTCAGGCCGTATTCATCATCGAGGTTGACGGCGGCGGCCGCCTCTCCGTCCGCCCTGCCCTCCTCGGTCCAGGCCCCGGCCATGACCTCGGTGAAGAGTTTTTTCTTGGCCGCGTAATACTCTTCCATGTCGCGGTGATAATCGAGGTGGTCGCGGGTGAGGTTGGTGAAGGCCGCGCTTCTCACGGTAAGGCCGGACACTCGCTTCTGGTCGAGCGCGTGCGAGCTCACTTCCATGATGGCGTGGGTGACGCCGGTATTTTCCATTTCCATCATCATCTCGAAAATGTCCACCGACTCGGGCGTGGTGGTGTTGGCGGGCCTGATCCGTCCTCCGTATCGGTGGTTGACGGTCCCGATCACTCCCGGCTTGAGTCCGGCCTGGGCCAGGACCGCCTCCAGGATATAGGTGATGGTGGTCTTGCCGTTGGTGCCGGTGATCCCGATCACGGTCATGCGGCGGTCGGGGAATCCGGCCAGCCGCGCGGCTAAGCGTCCCATGGCCAGGCGCACGTCGGCCGCGATGATGGCCGGCGCCTTGCCCGCGGCCCGCTCATCCGTGGACAGCACGGCCGCGGCGCCGGCGGCCAGGGCCTGAGGCACAAAGCCGGCGCCGTCCTGGCGCGTGCCGGGCACGGCCACGAACAGGTCGCCCGGGCCCGCCTTTCTCGAATCATAGGTGATGCCTCCGACGGTCACGGCGCCGTCACCGATGAGCTTGACGCCGGGGACGCCGCGCGCGAGCTCGGCGAGCGACATGTTTGCGCGGGCCTTCATCGCGCATCCTCCAGCCGCAGCCGGACGGTCCGCGTGCCGGTGATGGCGGCGCCGGGGGAGGGGCTGACCGATGCCACGATTCCCGATCCCTCGACCTCCACTGCCACGGGCAGTCCGTCGAGCGCGCGCAGGGCCTGGCGCAGGGTGAGGCCGGTGAGGTCCGGTATGGTCGTGGCGCCGGGCGCCGCCTTCTCCCGGCGCGACGACTGCCAGGCCCTTGAGTCTTCCCACTGCCGGATGCGTTTTCCCGCGTCGGCCACGGAGTCGGCGCCGGGCGCCGGATCGGCCTTGGCAATGGTCGGGCGCTCGTCAGACGACGGCACCTTGAGCAGCACCATGGCCTGTTCGGCAATGGCCTTGAACACCGGCGCCGCCACGGTCCCGCCCCAGGCCTTGGACTTTTCCGGCTCGTCCACCACCACGATCATGGCCAGCCGCGGCCGGTCCGCCGGCAAAAACCCCATGAACGACACCACGTACTTGTCCTCTGAATAGCCGCGGTCGTTCTCCATGGGCTTTTGCGCGGTCCCGGTTTTGCCGGCCACCGCGTAGCCGGGCACCGCGGCCTTGGTCCCGGTGCCGTTAGTAACCGCCTTCTCCATGAACCGCGTAATGACCGCCGCGGTCTCGGGCCTGACCACGCTCCTCACTCGCGCGGGGTAAGGCAGCATCTGCTCGGCGCCGTCCGGACCGACCAGGCTTTCCACCACGTAGGGCTTCATCAAGACGCCTTTATTGGCCACGGCTGAAAGGGCCGTCACCATTTGGAGGGGAGTGGCGGCGACGCCTTGGCCAAAGCTGATGGTCCCGACGGCGACCTGCGACCATTGATTGGCCGGCCGCACGATGCCGGCTGACTCGCCGGAGACGTCCACGCCGGTGCGCTCGCCGAAGCCGAAATTCCTGATGGCGCTGAACATTTTTTGCTTTCCCATCTTCTCGCCGATCTTGGAGGCCCCGATGTTGGACGAGCGCGCGATTATGTCCTGCACATTCAGCATGCCCATGGGTCCGTGGTCGCGGATGGTCTCGCCGCCCAATACGTACGTCCCGTTCTCGCAGAAGAAGCGGTCGCGCGGCCCGATCACGCCCTGGTCCAGGGCGGCGGCCACGATAAAAACCTTGAAGGTCGAGCCCGGCTCATAGGCATTGACCACGCAGCGGTTGGTAAAGTTCTCCGGCCCGAACCTGGAGAATTCGTTGGGATCAAAGGTGGGATACGAGGCCATGGCCAGGATGCGGCCGGTGTCCGGCTCCATGGCCACCACGCAGCCGGACTTGGCGCCTGACGAATTCACCGCCTTGGCCAGCTCCCGCTCCGCCAGGTATTGCAGCGGCCGCAGGATGGTGAGCTTCAGCGACGTTCCCCGCGACTCGGCCTTGAACAGCGGCTCGCCCCGGCCATCGTCCCCGGACATCAGCCCGAAGCGGTCCTGGTCGGTGAGGAAGATCGAGTTGCCGCGCGCGTCGCGCTCCAGCCACACCCGGATCGGCTTGCCCGCCAGCACGTCGTCGTACTTGTACTCCAGCCCCTCCAGCCCTTTTTCATCGTAATAATTCAGTCCCTCCGGCCCCTCCTTCTCATTGAGCCCGGTGAAGCCGATCAGGTTGGCCGCGAGCTGGCCGCCCGGGTAAAAGCGGCGGCTCGACGGGAAGAAGCCGATGCCGTCCTTGATGTTGAGCATCTTGACGGCCTGGCTCACGGCCTCGGCCTGTTCGAGCGACGCGGAGCGGGTGAGCCAGACAAAGGTCTCGTGGCCGGAGAGCTTGCGCTCGAGCGCCGCGGTGTTGAGGCCGAGCAGGGGGGCC
Source organism: bacterium (assembly GCA_035527835.1). Taxonomy (GTDB): domain Bacteria; phylum RBG-13-61-14; class RBG-13-61-14; order RBG-13-61-14; family DATKZS01; genus DATKZS01. The sequence continues at coordinate 9,431 of DATKZS010000043.1, read as the reverse complement.
AGGCTCTTGGCAACGGCCGCGGGGTCCGCGATCTTTTCGGGCTGGGCGTAAACCTGGGCCTGCTGGCGGCTGACCGCGATGACCTCGCCGGCGCCGTCGAGGATGTCGCCGCGCTTGGCCCGGACCTCGATGGTGTGGCGTCGCTGGCGGCTGGCGTAATCGCTGAGCTTGCCGGATTCCAGGATCTGCAGTTGCACCGCGCGCGCAACTATCCCGGCCGCGCCGATCCCCAGCAGGGTCAGGATAATAATCATGCGGATTTTGGTGCCCGTGGCAACGTGGTAATTCATTAAATTCCGCCTCGCAAGACCGGTTCCGGAGTGGGGCTTGAGGCTTGGGGCCGCCTCTTCTCCGGGCCGTTTCCCGCTTCAGGTCTTCCGCTGTCCACCGGGGATCGCTTTACCGCATCCGCTTCCGTTTTGGAGCTTCCGCTTTTTTCCGCTTTCCGCGTCTCGATCCCACGATACGGTCCGCCGCCCCGGGCACAGGGGTTTAAGTTGCGATGGGATGGGCCGATGAGGCCCATTTAGCCCGAGGCCGGCGGCCTTTGTTCATTCCGCTTCCGCCGCCCCTTTGCGGGGTCTGCCCCGATGGACGGCGCAAGGCCTGAAGCAAGCCTGACTTAAGTCATCACCTCCTTTTCATGGCGCACGGCGCGAGGCCAGATAAGTGTTTTCAGAACCCTTGCCGGCCAGTTCCAGGGTCATGATCTGCTCCGGCTTGGGGAACTGCATTCCCAGCTTTCCCTGGGCGATCCTCTCGACCCGGTCAGGAGAGCGCAGACTTGCGGCAGCTACCCTGAGGTCCTCCTGCTCGGCCGTCAATTCCTTGATCTGTTTGGCGGCGGCGGCGTTGGCGTAGCCCTGCCTCACCACCTCGATCCTCGACCATACGCACAAAAGGCTCGCCGCCACCAGGAGCGCGGCCACCGCCAGCGCGGTCACCGTGGTGCTGGCCGGGCAGCCGCCCACCCGCTGGCAGGCCAGCGTCGGCGCCGGGCGCTGAGGAATTCCACGAGTCATGGTTGCCGTGGTCATGCCGATTCCTCCAACCTCTCCACCGCCCGCAGGCGCGCGCTCCGCGCCGCGGGATTTTTGCCCACCTCCGCCTCCGCCGGCCGCAGAGGCTTCCGGGTCAAAATCCGGTAAACGGGCTTGTGCCCGCAGACACAGCATGGAAGACCGGGTGGACAGACGCAGCCCTTGGCCCCTTTTTGAAACGCCTGCTTCACCCGCCGGTCCTCCAAAGAATGATACGAGATCACCACCGCCCGGCCGCCCGCGCGAAGCACCCCGGGCATGGCCGCCAGCGCCTCATCGAGCTTGTCCAGCTCCCGGTTCACCGCGATGCGGATGGCCATGAACGTCCGCGTCGCCGGGTGCAGCCGGCCACGCTCTTTGGCCGGCACCAGCTTCTCCACCAGCGCCGCCAGCTCTTCCGTCGTCTTCACCGGCCTGCCCTCTTCCCGGCGCGCCACGATCGCCCGGGCGATCCGGCCCGCGTGACGCTCCTCTCCATACTCCCAGATCAGCTTTTTCAGCTCCTTCCCGGAAAGGCGCAGCAGCAGCTCGGCCGCGCTCTCCGGGGCGTCCGGGTCCATGCGCATGTCCAGCGCGCTCTCGCCCCGCAGGCTGAAGCCGCGGCGGGCATCAACCAGTTGATGCCGCGAAGCGCCAAGATCCAGCAATATGCCGTCCACCTTTTCCAACCCTTCCTCTTCGAGCAACGCGGGCAGCTCCTCGAACCCCGCCCGCTTGATCCTGATCCGTTCCCCGAACCCGCCAAGCCTCTTCCCGGCCTCCGCCACCGCCTCCGGGTCCTGGTCAATCCCGAGCACCAGCTTCACCCGGCCGCCGTCCGCGCCGGCCCAATTCAGCACCGCCTCAGCGTGGGAGCCGCCGCCCAGAGTGCCGTCCACGATCACCCGGCCCGGCCCCGGGCCAAGATAGTGGAGGGCCTCGTCAACCATGACCGCATCATGATACGCGCCCTTCATCCGCCCTCAGGCCTTGGGTCCCCGCATCCGCGAGACCAGCAGGCTGTTCTCCGCATGGCGCGACCCGGCCTCCTCCATGAAGCTCTTCCACTGGTCCGGGCTGAAAATCAGGATCCGGTTCATCAGCCCGATGATCACCACGTCCTTGTCCAGCCCCAGCCCGTTTCGGAGCTGAGGCGGCAGCAAAATCCGGCCCTGCCCGTCAATTTCCGCCTCGAACACGTTGAAGTGCTGAACCGCAAGGTACTGGAGCACCCGCGGGTCGTCATCCGGGAGCTTCAGGTCCGCCATCTCCTTATCACGGTAAGCCGCCTCCGGGTAAACCTCGATCCGGTCCGGCAACCCCATCAGCACAACCTTGTTGCTGTTCCCGAAGTTCTCCTCCAATACCTGCCGAAACCGGCTCGGAAGAGAGACCCGGCCCTGGCTGTTGATGCTGTGCTCGAAATTGCCCCGAAACATTTTTTCTCTCTCTTAACCGCGGATGAACAGCCTTGGGAAAGAAGCAAGAATCAAGAAGCAAGAAGCAGGGAAGCAATGCCACGCTTCAAGCTTCTTGCTTCCGACTTCTTGATTCCATCTTCCGGCTTCTTCTGATCCGCGTTCATCCCTGGTTTTTCCTCTTGACATCATCCTTACATTGCTGTATACTAATTCAAGCTTAATAACGCGAAACCGCCTACATGCACTCTTATGCCATTTAATACCATATCATGCATTCTAATACCATAAGCCCCCCCCTGTCAAGCGAAAAATGAAATAGAAATCAAAAAACTATCGCCCGGTTCCCTATATTGAGCCCTGGACCAACACCTACCCAACAGGTTGTTGCCACGGCGAACATTAAAATGGCCCCTTGAACCAAAGAATACCCCTTTTCCATGCCTCCCCGCCCCCCGGCCGGCGAATCTCCCTGACAAGGTCCTGAACCCGCGGCCCCGGCCACCCCGGTCCGTCTATGCCATCAGGAATATCTCGCCCGGGGCGGGTCCCGGGCCCGGCCGCCGATAAAGACTTGCCTCGGCGGATTCCGCTTGCGAACCGTTTCGAAATCGGCTAGTATTATGGCGTTACAGGGGAAAGAGATTTAAGCGCTTACTTTTTGTTTACCATCAGGGTAAAAGCGGAAAAATTTTCGTCAATTAAGTTAAATTGTCTCTGTTTTAAATGGTCGCTCGGAAGGTGGAGGTATGTAAGGATGAAATGGTCACTGAGGGGGATGTTTACATTATTACTGCTTTTGCCGATCGCCGCGTTTTCGCAGACGCCGGACACCAGTCTGCTCAACACGGCGCCGCCGTCGCCGGTGGGCTCCGGGGCGCGGGCCATGGGCACGGGCGGCGCTTTCATCGCCATCGCCGATGACGCCACGGCCGCGACGTGGAACCCGGCCGGGCTGACCCAGCTCGTGTTCCCGGAGGCGGGCCTTGCATACACCTATGAGGACCGCGACATTGACGGCGACAACGTTTACTTCCGCTCGATAAACTACCTGTCCGTGGTGTATCCGTTTTCGGTGGGTGAGGTGAACGTGGCCACGTCGCTGAACTTCCAGCGGCTGTATGACTTTTCCTTTGAGAACAATTTCGACACGTTCGAGGAACGCGACGGGATAGCGGCCTCGGTGCTAAATTCGGACTTTGACGGCGATGGCATTTCCGGCCCGTACGTGATCAGCAAAAATTGGCAATATGACAGTACCCGCGTGATCGGCATGAACGAGATCATGGGCGAGGTCGGGGCCGTCTCGCCGGCGGTCGCAATCCAGGTGACGCCCCAGTTCTCCCTGGGCTTCACCTACAATTTATTGAAAGACGGTATCGTCGGGCCCAGGTACGAAAACACATACGAGCATACCCGCGCGGGCACCTATCAGGAGTTCGCGGGGGTGTATGTTGACAACAGTTCCCCCTTCTGCACGTGCAATGGGGGCAAGCCCTGCAACACGGATCCAGTGGCCGGACCCATTTACGACATGGTGGACAATCCATCCTGCATGGACATGAACGACCAGCTCATTGACGGGACCACTGCATGGACCACACCCATTGACTACACCTCCAATTACCAGTCCACCCAGAAGATCAGCCTTTCCGGCCATAATTTCAACGTGGGCCTGCTCTGGAAGGCGACGCCGCGGGTGACCATCGGCGCGGTTTACCGCTCCGAGTTCGAGGCCAAGATCGAGCGGGAGCAGCGGATCAACAAGATCAATTCCAGCACCGGCGCCACCATGTTGCATTACAAGTTCGACGAGATGATGCGCTTCCCGGCCTCTTACGGCGTGGGCGCGGCCTTCCGCTACTCCGACGCCTTGAGCATCGCCCTGGACGTGTCGCGCATCGAGTGGGACCGGTTTGTTTACCACTATGAGCACGGGAAGTACAATGAGGTAAGTCCGGTGAACGGCGCTCCGGTGGAGTACGCGGACATTGATCCGACCATGACCTACCGGCTGGGCGCGGAGTACCTGGTGATCCAGCCCGGGTACGTGGTCCCCATCCGCGGCGGCTTCTTTTATGACCCGGAGCCGGCGGCGGGCGCCCCGGACGATTATTACGGAGTGGCGGTGGGCACGGGCCTGGCGCGCGGCCCCCTCATCCTCGACCTCACCTACTGGTACCGGTGGGGCAACGACGTGACGCTGTACAGCAGCTATGACCCCAAAACGCACAAGGTCAAGGAGACGAGGGGCGACATCACCCGGCAGATGCTCATGCTTTCCGCCGTGGTGCACATGGAATAGGGTTATTGGTTCAACTGATCGGACATCTTGAGGCTTTTGGCGTGCAACATCGAGAAACAGGGGGCTTTGCCATGAACAAGCATTGGCTTCGGAATTTCGCGGGGATCGCCGCGGCGCTTCTCATTTGCTCGCGGCCGGCCCTGGCCGCGGGGCAGGCGAACATCGCGGTTGTCGGCATGGGCTTGCCCGCCGACGTGGCGCCGGGCCAGAATTTCGAGGTGGCGGTGGTCCTCGACCTGCCGACCGACACGCTCAAGTCGTATTCCCTGCCCGTCAGTTTCAACGACATGGTCCTGTCGCTCGAGAGCGCGCGGGCGGGCGATAACCCGGAGTTCACCATGCCGCTGACCGAGGACGTGCCGTTCTTCACCGAGCTCTGGGCCTGGGACGATAATAATTACGCGCTGGGATGCGAAGCCATGGGGAACATCACCCTGCTTTACCTCAGGTTCCGGGTGCTGCTCACCGCGCCCCCCAACATTGACATCCCGATCGAGCTCAACCCCGGCGTCAGGCTCGTGAACTGCTCGGGCGAGGACATCTCGATCCAGCTTCCGCCCTGGCCCTGGCCGTCGGTCAACGTCCATATCTCCCCCATTACCACGGGGGCGTCCGGGATCAGCAAGTTCATGGACCTGGACGGCGACGGCATCTCCGCCGAGATAGACGCCATCCTCATGCACAAGATCGTCGAGCTCGACGTGCTCGCCGGCGAGATGGACCTGCTCCAACTGAACGGACGGCAGGCCGACATCCGGGGCAACGCCCTGAGCGACATCTACGATGCCGGCCGCATGGACGCCCTGCTCCGGCCGGCCCGCGCCCTCAACGCCGGGCCCAACGGAATCTGCGAATATGATATATTCGGCATGGAGGACGACGTGGCCGAGGCCCAGCCAGATAACGGCGAGCCGGACGCGGTGGTGATCGAGGCCGGCTTCAACTACCTTCTCGACACCGTCCCGCTCGGCGACGACGTCATCTTCGGCAACCGCATCCTCTCCGGGGCCGACGGCATCGCCGACACCCAGGCCTCCGGAGACGACGTCCAGGTCATTGCCTGGCTCCAGGGCTTCCCCTACGGCCTGTGCGTCTCTCCCGGGCCGGACCAGGTGATCTCCACGTATTATTTCGGAGACGACGTCCTGATCGAGGACCCCAAAGACCTGTCCAGCCTGCTGGCCAGGAAGCCGCAGCAAGGCGTCCCGGCCAAACTCAAGCTCATCCGGCCCGGACAGAACCCCGTGCTTCTCAACCAGCTCCGCAACGTCGCCATCACCGTGGCCGTGCTCGATGAAAACAACAGGCCCAAGACCGGAATGTCGCCCGTCTTCACCATCATGTCCGGAAACGGATTCTTCCAGAACGGCGTGGCCGGCGCCAATACCATAGCCAACCTCGAGACCGACCTCTTCGGAAACAAGCAGGACGCGGCCACCGGCCAGGTCACCGTTAATTTCGCCCCCATGTTGGGCAACAACGTCGTCCAGATCTCGCTGCCGGGCGACCCCAGCAAGGGCATTCCCGACCTGGAACCCATCAACCTTAGCATTATCGTGGACACCGCCCTCATCACCCACGTTTCCAACCTCTCCCTGGACGTGCTGCCGCCGATCGCCTTCCTCGGCGATACCGTCATGATCAATTTGACCCTCACGGACCAGGGCATAGGGGTCCACGGCATGGCCGACCGCATCCTCTTGTTCACCGACCGCAACCTCAAAAACGGCGCGGACTTCACCCGCTTCGGCATGGACCGGCCCCAGTCCATTTACTTCGACGACTTCGAAAGCGGAGATCTCGAGGGTGGCGGACAAGGGCCGTGGACCTATGACGCCGGCGGCGGCCAGGTGTACGTGAGCCCTGAACATCCCGGCAATTTCGGCTCCTTTTCCGTCATGGCCTTTGACTCGACTACGGGCTCTCCCGCCATCTGGCGCTGTATTAACACCGTGGGGTACGAGAACCTCGAATTGTCCTATCAATGGGCGTTCGTCGGAAACACCGTGCCCACCTTCAACGTCCACTTCACCACCCAGTATTCCACCGACGGTGTGAACTGGCGCTCCCTGCGCGACGCCACCGGAGTCACTGACCTCCTCAACGGCGATGGAACCTGGATGTACGAGCACTTCAGCCTCTCCGGCGCCAACAGCGTGGATAATAATAATATGTGTGTCAAGTTCATCTTCAACGTCGGCGGCGACGTCTCTCCTCAGACCGTCTACCTTGACAACGTGTCCCTCACCGGCGTGAAGAACATCTTTGACGAGGACTTCGAGAGCGACAGCGTGGGCGAGTTCCCGCCTTCCATGGACCCCATGACCTTCATCAGCACCGGGCCCGACGGCGTCCGCGACACTCCCGCCGTGCTCGACGATTACACCCTGATGGAGCTCGGCAACGGCCAGCCCTACGTCCGCATCATCTCCTCCGGACCCGACGGCTCCCTCGAAACCACCCCCGCCGGTGACGACGAGGCCCCGGACTCCCTGTCCATCAACGCCGGGCAAAACGGCGTGGCCGACACCACGGGCGATACCACCGACTTCCAGGAAATTCCCTTCGGCCAAGGCAAGCCCTACTCCATAGCCGTCCTGCCCGGACCCAACGGCATCATTGATTCCATGGCCCAGGGAGACGACCAACTGGTCGGGGCCATCGGTCCGGACCCGCGCATTGCGGTGGATTCCACGGTATATCCGGACTCCGGGCCCGGCCAGGGCAACAATGGCTCGCAGAATTTCCTCTTCATCGGCCGAGCCTCGCCGGGGCCCACCGTGGAAAAATACCACGTGGGACTGATCACCGACCTCGCCGGCTATGACCAGGTCACGCTCTCCTTCTATTCCCGCGCCGTCTCCCAGGCCGATCCCGGAGAAGACGGCTCCGTTCCCAAGCCGGCCCAGAACTTCCAGGTCGAGGTCAGCGACAACGGAGGAAAATCCTGGGTCACCGTCTGGGACAATTCCGGCTTAAACGAGCCCTCCTGGACCAAACACAAGATCAAGCTCGCCGGCGACACCCGCTTCAACCTCAGAAACGGCTTCTTCATCCGCTGGCGCGCCACCATGGACAGCGACGAAAACAACGTCGCCGATTCCGACGGCGTGTATCTTGACGACATCAAGATCACCGCCGCCACGCCCATCCCCGATACTTTTTCCCCCGTTATAGAGGACACTGACGGCCATTACCACGCCTTCATGTCTTCAGTGAGCCCCACCGCCGACACCGTCAAGGTCTCCGCCCTGTTCTGGCCCGATACCGTAAGCCTTATATTTGACGACCTCCCCGTTTTCGGCGAGCCCACGGCGACGCTCCAATACCTGATCCACAAGGCCCAACCCCCCATCCACGTCCTGCCGGAGTCGTTTACCCTCAAAGCCTGCCATTCCATGAACGTAATGGTCGTCGGAAGGTACATTGACACGCCCCCCGGACAGGTCGTGGACATGACCAAGTTCTTCGATCTCGACGTCAACGGCCCGGCCCGCCAGACCGGCGTCGGAGAAATCACCGCCGACTGCTTCACCGGTAATACCGTGGTCCCCATCACCGTCAACGCCCTGCCCAAGATCCCGGGACTATTTGATCCGGGCGGGGGCGGAGGCGGACAACAGACCGGTGACATCTCGGGAAGGATCTATAAGCCGAATTACCAGGGCGCCGGCGATGCCCCCATCTGGCTCGACATGGGAGGAGGCCAGAAAATCTATTCTCATACCGACTCCAACGGCTTCCATTTCTTCGTAGACGTGCCCGTCGGGACCGGCTACGTCCTCGAATCCTCGCTGGAGGGCTATACCAAAAAAATCAAGACCGGGGTGAACGTCACCGCCGGCGGCAATACCTCCGTCAGCTTCGCCATCCTCTCCGGGACTAACTTCGACGCCGACGCCGACAACGACAGCATTGACACTGACGACGACGACGACAGCGTCGCCGACTCCCTGGAATCAACAGGATGTCAGTACGATCCCGACACCGACGGCGACGGCTACACCGACAACAATGACGCCTTCCCCACCGACGCCGACGAATGGGAGGACACTGACGGCGACAGCACCGGCGATAACGCCGACACCGACGACGACAACGACGGCATCCTCGACACCGAGGAGGTCATTCCCGGCACCGACGGCTACATCACCGATCCCAAGGACCCAGACACCGACGGCGGAGGAGAGAACGACGGCTCCGAGGTCGCCAACAGCCGCAATCCCACCAGCGCCGGCGATGACGCCGACCCCGGCGACCCTGATGCCGACGGCATTACCAGCACCAACGAGACCCTGTGGGGATACAGCCCCTCCGATCCCGACACCGACGGCGACGGACTCTGCGACGGCGACACCGCCGTCTCCCCGATCTGCGCCGCCGGAGAGGACATGGACAAAGACGGAGTGCTCGACCCGTCCGAGACCGACCCCTGCAGCGCCGACACCGACTCCGACTCCATCCCCGACGGCTACGAGAAGGCCCACGGCCTTGACCCGCTCACCAACGATGCGGCCGGAGACCTCGACAGCGATGGCCTCAATAACCTCGCCGAGTACGCCAATGGCACCGACGCCGACAACTGGGACAGTGATGGGGACTATATCCCGGATAATTACGAGGTGGAGCATATGAGCGGGGCCACGCCTTTGGACCCGCTCGACCCGGCGGACGGCGCCACCAACTTCG
>DATKZS010000042.1:0-10642 GCA_035527835.1 bacterium | reverse complement strand
CGGCGAGGGGCTCCGTGAGGCCCCTTTTCCGGAGGCCTGTGGAAATTGTGGATAACCCTTGTGCCCCCCTCGGGCGCCCCGGAGGTGCATGACTTTAACATCGAGGCGACTTGACAATTTTATTCATAGGAGACGCCAAGAGCGCCAAGAAATTTTATTCAATAAATCTTTTTTCTTGGCGTTCTTGGAGTCTTGGCGGTTATAATTGATTTCCATGGAAGGAAAAGACAACAAGTCACGGTTCTGGCGCGAGCGGGACCGGAAGGTTCTGTGGCACCCGTTCACGCAGCACGCGCTGTGGCAGGATGAAGACTTCCCGGTGATCGTGTCGGGGGAAGGCGTGTACCTGTTCGACGCGGACGGCAACAAGTACCTGGACGGGGTGAGCTCGCTGTGGCTCAACGTCCACGGCCACCGCCGCCCGGAGATTGACCAGGCCATCCGCGCGCAGCTCGATAAGATCGCGCACTCCACCTTCCTCGGCCTCTCGCACCCGCCCGGCATCGAGCTCGCGGAAAAGCTCATCGCCATCGCGCCGCCCGGCCTCTCCCGCGTCTTCTTCTCCGACGACGGCAGCACCGCCATGGAGATCGCGCTCAAGATGGCCTACCAGTACTGGACGCAGCAGGACCCGCCCCAGCCCCAGAGCAGCTACTTCATCAAGCTCGAAAACGCCTACCACGGCGACACCATCGGCTCGGTGAGCCTCGGCGGCATTGACCTGTTCCACCAGACCTACCGGCCGCTGCTCTTCCCCACTATTACCGCTCCTTGTCCCAATTGCCGTTTTTGTCATCTGGGCCGGGGCGGCGCCGAGTACGATAAAACCTATGTCCCGCACGCGCTGGAAGTCATCTTCGGCCCGCGCCCTCCCATGATGGACACTGCCCCGGGCTGTCGCGCCGGCTCCGGTTGCCTCGCGGAAATAGACCGGGTCCTGGCTGGGCGCTGCGATGAAATCGCCGGCGTGGTGATCGAGCCTTGCGTGCAGGGCGCCGCCGGGATGATCGTCCAGCCCGAAGGGTTCGTCAAGGGCGTCCACGAGATTTGCGATCACTACGGCGTGCTCATGATCGCGGACGAGGTCGCCACCGGCTTTGGCCGCACCGGGACCATGTTCGCCTGCGAGCACGATGGAGTAACGCCGGACATAATGGCGGTGGGCAAGGGCCTCTCGGGCGGCTATTTGCCCATCGCGGCCACGCTGACAACGGAGGACGTGTTCGAGTCTTTCCAGGGCCCCACCCATTCCGAGAAAACCTTTTTCCACGGCCACTCCTATACCGCCAACCCGCTGGCCTGCTCCGCGGCCCTGGCCTCGCTGGCCCTGTTTGAAAAGGACCGGACCATCAAAAACGTGGAGGAAAGATCGAGACAGGCGGGCCATTGGCTGGGCCGCATCTCCAGGATGAGCCACGTGGCGGAGACCAAACAGGCCGGGCTGATGATGGGGATAGCATTGGAAGAGGACCCTTACGGCAAGGTCCCCTATGACGAAGCCCAGATGACGGGCCGCCGCGTCTGCCAGGCCGCCCGCAAAAATGGCCTTATCATCCGCCCGCTCGGAGACGTAATTGTGCTGATGCCGCCGCTGTGCGTGGACACGGATGAACTGGATCGGATGATGAGCATCACCATGGATGCAATCAAGGAAGAAACGGAGTAAAATCGCGTGATATTATCTCGGATTGTCATTCGGTAACGTCGTTGATCCAATTCACCAGCTTTTTTGCGTCATTTATGCTCCACACGTCAAGCGTCTGGTCGCAATCAATGTTGCCGGCCGCAAATACCGTGAAGCCGGTCTCGCTGACGGCGGGCGATCTTCCCGGAGGAAGACGGTAAGAGCCGCCCAACGTTGGTTGAATCGAATCTCCCGGCAGGAAATAAGCGTAGCGGGTTTCATCCACCGGGTACCAGTAGATTTCAGAAAAATCGCCCGAGAAAGTGTTGTTCTCTCCGAAGTAAGAGACCTCTGATGTATAGATATCCACCAGGTTGGCCTTGACCTCGCCCTGAAGGGCTATCAAGTCCCCGTATTGCACGCAATCACAGCCCCGCGCGCAATCGCAGTTCGGCTCAACCCTGCACCCGGACCATAACATGCCGAGAATAAGTGTAGCCGATAACGCCGCCGCCAATATCAGGGCCCTCTCTACTTTGACGCACTGATTTTGGTCTCCGCTCCTATTCATGTCCGGACCTCCTTTTTTCGGTCTTGCTCTGACATGGACCCGTTGCCATTGTAATCCTGTCGTATCCCATGTCAAGCAGTAAAATCCATATAATCCAAACCTTGTCTAATCGCCCGCCCCGTGATACCTTTATCATGCAGTACCCCTTAAGGAGTGTATGATGGCGGAGGAAAAAAAGGCGGAGCGCATCCAGGCGCTCAAGGACTTGAAGCAGATCAATTTCTTTTATCACATCGGTTTGCACCAGGCGAAGGAGAAGGGCAAAAAGGTTTGTTACATGAACGCGCTGGCGCCGACGGAGCTGGCTTACGCGATGGACATTTTGCCGGCGTACCCGGAGAACCACGCGGTGGCGATCCAGGCCAAGCACAAGGCGCTGGAGACGGCGGAGGCCGCGGAGGCGCACGGTTACGCGCCGGACATCTGCTCGTACGCCCGGTGCGACCTGGGCTACCGGCACCTGGGCAAGGAAAGCTCGCCGATCGGGGGCCTGCCGGAGCCGGACATGATCCTGTTCTGCTCGGTGCAGTGCTGGACCATCGGCAAGTGGTTCGAGGAGTTGGCCCGGCGCTACAATGTCCCGTTCTTCGCTCTGGACATCCCGAGCCAGGGCCGGGGTTTTGCCTCGGAGCCGGACCCGTACGTGATCGCTTACATCGTGGACCAGCTCAAGGAGTGCGTTCGCTGGATGGAGGACATCACCGGCCGCAAGATGGACCCGCAAAAGTTGAAGGACACGATGAACCTGTCACGCGAGGCGTGCAAAATCTGGTGGATGATCCTGGAAACCGCCATTGCCAAGCCCGCGCCGCTGACCCTCTTCGACCAGTACATGGCCATGGCCCCCATCGTGGACCAGCGCGGCACCCAGGTAACAGTGGACTTCTACAAGAAGCTGGGCATGGAGCTTAACGAGCGCGTGGCCAAGAAGATCGGCGGCATCCCCGACGAAAAGTACCGCCTCTATTGGGACGGGCTGCCCCTGTGGCAGTCCATCGCCGACTTCTACATGATCCTCTTCGAGCGCGGCGCCAACCTGGTCGCCAACAACTACACCCGCGCCTGGGCCCAGCTCTCATCCGACCCCGACAACGTCTTCGAGGGATACGCGGTCAACTACCTCAAGAACTACGACCCCATGATCCGCGACCGCGCCTGGGACATCGCCGAGACCATCCGCCGCTATGACCTCGACGGCTTCATCCTCCACTCCGACCACTCCTGCCGCTTCCTCTCGATCGGACTCGCCGACACCGCGAACGAGGTCACCCGCATCACCGGAAAGCCCGGACTCCTGCTCGACACCGACCACGGCGACCCCCGCCTCTACCAGTCCGAGCAGATCAAAAGCCGGATTGACGCTTATCTCGAGATGTTGAGCTGAAAATCAACCACCAAGACACCAAGATCACCAAAAAAATATTATTGATCAGAAAATTTCCTTCGTGATCTTGGTGTCTTGGTGGTTGATTTTCTTTTCTTGCCGTGCTGAGGATCACGAGAACTCGTCCTTGAGCTCCAGGAACTTGAGCAGCCGGCGGAGCCTCGGGATGTTGGGTATGACCAGGGCTTCCTTGCGGGCCACGATGAATTTCTGCTCGACCATTTCCGCCATGATCCGGCGGAGCGTGGGCAGGACCACGCCGCTCTTGTCCGCGAGCTTTTCCGGGGTGGTCCGGACCAGGTAGCCCTCGCTGGTCTCGATCCCCTCGTCGTACGCCGTCTGGATCAGCGTGTTCACCACCTTGGACTGCGGGTCCAGGTAGAGCAGGTTCTCGATCAGCGTGTCCGCGTCCGCCAGCCGGATCGCCAGCGTCCGGATGATGCGCAGCGCCACTCCGAAATTGTTGACCACCAGCTTCTCGAACGCGTTCTTGTCAAACGCCAGCAGCCGGATGTCGGTCAGCGCCTGGGCCGTGGCCGAGCGCGGACGGTTATTGAGCATCGCCATCTCCCCGAAAAAATCGCCCGGCCCCACGATCGCGAGCGTCTTCTCGATACCCGGCGCGCTCCGGTAAATCCGCACCTTGCCTTCCTGCACGATGTACATGATCCGGCTCCGGTCGCCCTGCCGGAAAACCGCGTCGCCCGCGCTCACCGTCACCCCGAACTGCTCCGCCAACTGCTTGCGCTGCTCGTAAAGGTCCGCGTCCGCGTCAAACGCGAACTCCTTGTCCCGGACCTTGTCCTCGACGTCCGGCTGAGCCATCCGCGCCGCCTGCTCGCCCTTCTCCATCCGGATCACGTCGCCCCGCCGGAGAATGATCAGATTCCAGTCCCGAAGCGCCTCGATCTCGTCCAGAAGCTCCCCCATAAACGCCGGCTTCAGGTGAACCAGGTGCACCTTGTGGTCAGGGTGAATCTCCGCCTTCCGCAGCGACTCGATCAGCGTCGCCGGGGTCAAATGCCGGCTCGCGTCCGCCAGCGGCAGCAGCCGGTCCGGAAAACTGACCTCCGCGATCAGGCAGTCAACCCCGCCCCGCTTGCGCACCCACTCCCAGACCCGGTCCGTCCGGCCCGTGTCGCCCGTGAACAATAACGTATGGTCCGAGTCCGAAACGCGGTACGCCACCGAGCCCGGAGAGTGGTTCACCGGGAAGGCCTCAACCTCGTAATAACCCACCTTGAACGGGATCTCGAATACGATGGAATGGAAGTTGATCCCGGGCGTCCCCTGCTCCACCAGCGGCGCCGGCAATATCTCCGGCGAGAACAGGTGCTCCTTGATCTCCCGGATCACCGGCTCCGTCGCGTAAACGTCAACGGGACGGGACCGCGAGCCCGACGTGTTCAGATAGAGGAAAGCGAGGCCGGCGACGTGGTCGAGATGGGCGTGCGTGATCAGGATGTCCGTGATCGTCTCCTGCTGCGGCAGGGTGAGGCTCGAACTGAGCGCGCCCGTGTCAATCAGCAGGCTCGAATCAATCAAGTAGCTGCTCAACTCCAGGCCGGGACTACGCCCGCCCGAACAGCCAAGGACCCTGACTTCCATCTCCTGTCTAATACCCCTTGATCATCTTATCATAATGTTTAGTTATTTCCAGATGTTCTAACAGCGGCAACCTCACACTCAACCTTTTAACAAACTCTAATCACCTTGTTTCATGAAAGTTCTTGTATTATAGTTGAGGAGTTGCTACAATCCTAATTAATAGGATAGCATCTAATACAATGACGTATAATCAACAAACCGGTCAGCTAGACCTTTTTGATCAGCCGAAAGTTGCCAACAAGGCCGACAAATCATCCACCTTTTCTGACAATCTTTCTCTGCCCATTCATCGCTGGTTCAGATACTCGGCTGGTTTCTCTGCGAACTGGGTTAAGGAGCTTATCGCTAGAGAAAAGTCGAATGGCAGAAGCAATGTATTGGATCCTTTCGCCGGGTCCGCGACGGTCTTGTTGGAAGCCGAATTCGGCGGCGTAAAGGGTAAAGGAGTAGAAGCACATCCCTTCATATCCAGGGTTGGTCGCGCGAAGATGCTATGGAAAACTGATCCGCTGGCATTTAAGGAGTACGCGGCAACCATATTGGAGGAAGCGAGATCGTTTTCTTCAGAACCGTTTGATTATCCCGAGTTAATTAAGAAATGTTTTCCCGGTCCGATCCTCCAGCAATTGGATGCCCTAAAAAAAGCGTGGCTGTCTTCCGCCGATGATAGTGCAAGCTCGGAATTGGTTTGGCTGGCTCTGGTTTCAATTCTTCGCGAATGCTCTCCAGTCGGAACCGCGCAATGGCAATACGTTCTTCCCAAAAAGGCCAAAGCTAAGACCAAAAAGCCGTTTGAAGCATATTGGGGCAAAATAAACCTAATGGCCCATGACATGATGATATGTCAGAGACAAAAGTCTTTACACCCTGCTATTCTCTACCAAGAAGATGCCCGCGAATGTTCTTCAATTGGCGATTCATCAATTGACCTTGTGATTACCTCTCCGCCGTATGCCAATAACTATGATTATGCGGACGCCACTAGATTGGAGATGGCTTTCCTGGGAGAGATCCAAGGATGGGGCGACCTGCAGGCGGCGGTCAGAAAGCATTTAGTTAGTTCATGTACTCAACACGTTTCAAAACTTAAAGGGCATTTGGATGAGATGCTTTCCAGTGAGCTTCTTCTGCCGATTCGTGATGAAATATCCAATAGTTGCCATAAACTTGAAAAGGAAAAACTGAATCATGGTGGCAAGAAAGATTATGATTTAATGGTTTGCGCCTATTTCAGCGATTTGGCCCAAGTGTGGCGCGCTCTTCGCCGGGTAACCACTCCGGAGAGTTTGGTTTGTTTCGTTGTTGGAGACTCCGCGCCTTATGGCATATATGTACCGGTTGAACGATGGCTGGGGGAATTAGCTGTAGCGGCTGGATTCAAATCCTTTCTTTTCGAAAAGACCCGTGATCGCAACGTCAAATGGAAGAATAGGAAGCACCGAGTACCTTTGCAAGAGGGCCGCCTTTGGGTAAAGGGATGAATTATGGCTAAATCTTATGCGCATCAATTCGGGCAGATTATAGGCGAGGTCGTCGAAGAGGCAATGAAACCCATTCTCCAAGCCTTTGCAAAAAAACATGATTTGTTTCTTGATTGCAAGGGCGATCGCCCGGCCAGGACCGGGAAGAAAGTCAGTTGGAAGGACAGGTCTGGAAACGTCCATGATCTTGATTTCGTACTTGAGCGTGGAGGCTCCCCGGAAAAAATCGGGACTCCGGCCGCTTTTATCGAAACCGCCTGGAGAAGCTATACCAAACACTCTCGCAATAAGGCCCAGGAAATTCAGGGTGCGATAATACCTCTTGCCGAAAAATATCGAAGCTACTCTCCATTCATAGGTGTAATCCTGGCTGGAGTCTTTACTAAAAACGCATTGGATCAGCTTAGCTCACTTGGTTTCACCGTCCTCTCCATTCCCTCAGATAAGGTTATTGCCGCCTTCTCCGCAGTAGGCATTGATGCGTCTTTTAAAGAAAAAACACCAGAGGCGGAGTTGAAAAAGAAAATAAGTGCATGGAATCGTTTAGGCTACATTAATCAAACTTCCGTTACGAAAGCCTTAACTGATTCCATGTTGGATGCGATAAATGAATTCATAAAATCCCTTGAGTCCACGATCAACCGCAGCATTGTATCTGTCTATATTCTGCCATTACACGGCGTTCCATTTGAGTGTACTAATATACAAGGCGCCATAGGGTTCATCGAAAAATACAATGTGAAAGAGGCCCCAACTTCATTTGTTAGGTTTGAGGTCTCTGTGCGATACAACAATGGAGACCGGATAACCGGCGAATTTGATGCGAAGACAGCGGCGACAAAATTCCTCCGATCATTCGTATCAACCCATTGATCCAATCGAGTGATAATAGTCTTGAAAAAAAGCAAGAAAAGAAATGAAGATGGGCTTGAGAAATTGGTTTCTCTCATGGCCCGCCTCCGCGCCCCCGACGGCTGCCCCTGGGACCATAAGCAGACGCCCGAGACCTTGACGCCCTACATCATCGAGGAAGCCCATGAGCTGGTGGACGCGATCCAGGAGGGCGACCCGGCCCACGTCTGCGAGGAGCTGGGAGACCTGCTTTTTCAAATCATCTTCCAGGCCCGGATCGGATCAGAGCGCGGCGAGTTCGACATCGCCGACGTGATCGCCAGGATCCACGAAAAAATGACGCGGCGCCATCCCCACGTCTTCGGCGGCACCGAGGTGGCCGACGCCGAGGAAGTGAAAAAGAACTGGGCCCGCATCAAGGAAGAGGAGGGACACAAGAAGGAGGAGAGCGTTCTGGGCCGCGTGCCGCGCTCCCTGCCGGCCCTGCTCCGCGGCCGGCGATTGACCGAGAACGCGGCGGTGGTCGGCTTTGACTGGCCCGTGGTGGACGACGTGCTCAAGAAACTGGACGAGGAGTACGCGGAGCTGCGGGCCGCGATCCAGAACGGGTCGGCGGCGCAAGTCGAGGACGAGTACGGCGACCTGCTCTTCGTCATGGTCAACCTCTCCCGCTTTTTGAAGCTCGACCCCGAGCGCGCATTGAACGCCACCATCGAGAAGTTCACCCGCCGCTTCCATTACATCGAGAAAACGGCCGCGGAGCAGGGCAAAAAACTCGAGGCCATGACCCTGGCCGATATGGACCGGCTCTGGGACGAGGCCAAGGAAAAGGAGGCCTGAGGCTTGGGGCTTGAGGCTTGCGGAGGCGCGTGTGATCTTACCTCAAGCCTCAAGCCCCAAGCCTCAAGCCCTTGCTCGATGACAGGAGAGAGATGAAACCAAGCAACCGCGCCATGTTCTATTCCGGCCTCGTCTTCCCCGGACTCGGCCAGTGGGTCATGGGCCGCAGGCTGCGAGCCCTCTTGATCGTGGCCTGGGAATTGCTCCTCCTCTTCGCCCTCTTCATCCGCCTCTTCGTCCTCGTCTATAACACTCTCTACGAGCCCATCTCCAACTTCCAGCTCCCGCCCGACCTCATCGCCCAGGTCCACAAACAGGCCTACGTCGAGAACTGGTGGCTCCTCGCCCTCATCCTCGCCATCTGGATCTGGAGCGTCATTGACGCCTGGCTCATCGGCAAGAAGATAGAGAATGGAAGCCCTGGTGGCGGCTAGTGCACCCCACCACGCGTGAAGGCCCGAGGCTGCAACCTGCTACAGCCCGATTCATCGGGCTTTTTTCAAAAGTGCAGGCCCGTCATTTATGGCGGGTGTCGAGGCGGCGTAAGTTTTTAGGTGAGGGCGTTTTAACGTCCTTCTCCGGCCTCCGGGCTTCAGCCCCCGGATAAATCCTTTATTTCGAGAACCCCGTTGAAACGGGGTCGGGGAACAGGTTGAAAACCTGTTCTACCACCCGCGCTAAAGCACGGGCCTGCACTCTAATCAAGGCCGGTGAACCGGCCTCTCTCTGCCGATTTGCGAGTCGGCAAAAACCAGCAAGTGCAGGCCTATCTCTCCTTCTTCTTCCTCGCCCGGAAGCGGAGCCGCACCGGGCAGCCGGTAAAGGAGAAGCTCTCGCGGATGCGGTTCATAAGATACCGCTCGTAGTGGGCGGGGACTTTGTCGGCGCGGTTCACGAAGAAGACGAATGACGGCGGCCGCACGCCGGTCTGGGTGGCGTAATAAAGCCGGATCTGTTTTCCGCCCGGCGTGGGCGGCGGGTTGTCAGTGGTCCATTTCTCGACCATGCGGTTGAGCTCGCCCGTGCCGATCCGCTTGTTGTACTCGTCCATCACCTGCTCGATCATCCCCGCGATCCGGCTTACCCGCGTCCGCTCCTGGGCCGAGATGGTGAGCACCGGCGCGAAGCTCACGTGCGGCATCTTGTCGTTGACCTGTTCTTCCAGCTCCGCCCGCCGCTTTTCCTTGTCCTCGATCAGGTCCCACTTGTTGAAGATCAGGATGAGCGCGCGGCCCCGCTCCAAGGCCAGCTCCGCGATCTTCTGGTCCTGGTCAACCACGCCCTCCCGCGCGTCCATGAGGAGCAGCGCCACGTGGCAGCGCTCCAGCCCCCGGAGCGCCCGCATCACCGAGAAGCGCTCCAGCCGCGTGTCAATCCGCGACTTCCGCCGCATCCCGGCCGTGTCCACGAACAAATAATCCCGGCCGTTGATCGTTTTCTGCGTGTCCACCGCGTCGCGGGTCGTGCCCGGAGCGTCATGAACCAGCAGCCGCTCCTCCCCCAGCAGCGTGTTGATCAGCGTGGACTTGCCCACGTTGGGCTTGCCCACCACCGCCACCCGCGTCTCAACTGATTCATCCTCTTCCCACTGTTCGGCCTCCGGCGCCCCGGGAAGGACCTCTTTAAGATGGTCGAGCAAGTCGTCTGTTCCGTAGCCGTGCTCCGCCGACACCCCGAACAGCCGCTCGGCCCCCAGCTCGTAAAAGTCCGCGAGCTTGTCCTCGTGGCCCGGGCCGTCCACCTTGTTCACCGCGTAGATCACCGGCTTGCGCTTGCGCCGTAGCGCCTCGGCCACTTCGTGGTCCGCCGGCGTGATCCCGTCCTTGCCGTCGAGCAGGAACAGAACCAGGTCCGCCTCCGCGATCGCGATCTCCGTCTGCGTCCGCATGTGCCGCAGAATGTCGTCCGACGACTCCGGCTCGAACCCGCCCGTGTCCATGATGTTCCACACCTGGCCCGTCCAGCTCATCTCCGCGTAAATCCGGTCCCGCGTCACCCCCGGCATGTCGTCAACCAGCGAGATGCGCTGCCCCGCCAGGCGGTTGAACAGCGTGGACTTGCCCACGTTCGGCCGCCCCACGATCGCCACCAGCGGCAGCCTGGTTTTGCCCGTTTTGTTCATCAAATGTTTCCGCTTTCCATTGCGCGTCGCGTCAATTTCCGAGGATGTCTGATTATATGACAGATGCCCGGACGTGAAAACTTGATCGGGAGCCAGTGCTGTCCAAAATAAACGGACCGGAGAACCGCCAAGACGCCAAGAGCGCCAAGGGCGATGTTTT
>DATKZS010000041.1:0-72847 GCA_035527835.1 bacterium | reverse complement strand
TGAGACGGTCTTCCTCAAGCCCCAAGCCTCAAGCCCCAAGCCTTGTGACTTGGCAAGGGAGAAACATTTGGCCAACGACTGGAACATGATCATCGCCGAGGGCCCCGAGGCCTGGAACGCCCGCCGCGAGCAAAACCCCGGCGAGATCCCCGACCTCCGCGGCGCCGACCTCCACGGCCGCGACCTCGCCGGCATCAACTTCGAGGACACCGCCCTCTCCGGCGCCAACCTCGCCGGATGCGACCTCACCCTCGCCAACCTGGCCGACGCATCCCTCGATTCCGCCAACCTCGCCGAGAGCATCCTCCATAAATGCAACCTCCAGAGCGCCGACCTGATGGGCGCAAACCTCCTCGGCGCCGACCTCAGCGACTCCCAGCTCTCCGGCATCCACTTGAAGGGCGCCAACCTCGGCTCCGCCCGCCTCCACCGCGCCGTGCTCGGAGAGGCCGCATCCCGCCATGGCTGCACCGTGCCCCCCGCCGTCATACCCATCGCGCTGGCCGAAAAGGCCGACCTCCACGAGGTCATGGGAAACGGAGTGGACTTCAACAACTCGAGCCTCGTCCAGGCCAACCTCGAAAACTCCCGCTTCCGCGGCGCCAACTTCACCGGCTCCGAACTCAAGGGCGCACGCCTCGTCAACGCCGACCTCGAAGAGGCCAACTTGACCGGGGCGCTGCTCGCCTATGCCGACCTCCGCGGCGCCCGGCTCGCCCGCGCCGTGCTGCTGCGCGCCGACCTCTATATGGCATGGATCGAAAACGCCGACCTCGCCGGCGCCGACCTCGCCGAGGCCGACCTCTTCGCCGCCCGCGTCCGCGATTGCGACTTCCGCGGCGCCAAATTCACCGGCGCCAACCTCTTCAACGTCGCCTTCCGCAACTGCTCCTTTATCGGCGCCGACTTCGCACGCGCCAACCTCCGCCGCGCATCCTTCCCCGGCTCCCGCATGAAGGAAGAAAAGGGACTCAGATGAAAAACGGACAGCCCTTGAGCCCAACACAATGGAAGGCCCTCCTCATCCTCGGCGCCGAGCAGTGGAACCAGTACCGCGAGGAACACCCGGATGAAAAGCCCGACCTCGCCGGCAAGGACCTGTCCACCGAAAACATGGCCGGCTTCAACTTCAAAAACGCCAACCTCGAAAACGCCAACCTCGCCATGGCCGACCTCTCCAGCGCCAACCTCGCCGGCGCACGCCTCCGAAACGCCAACCTCTCCCGGGCCGACCTCGCCGGAGCCAACCTCAAAGCCGCCGACCTCGCCGGAGCCAACTTCTACGCCGCATACCTCATCGGCGCCGCCATGGACCCCGCTGGAATCATTGACGCCAACCTCTTCGCCGCCAGGCGCCAAAACCAATAAGCCTTGCTCACCGCAGACTCAGAAAAAAGGATCGAGCAGCGAGAAGCGAGGATCGAGGGGGACCGCGAAATTTCCTCGATTCCCGCTCCTCGATCCTCGCTCCTTTCCAAGACTTCCGGCCGCCGCGCACCATGAGGAGCTGTCCTGAATCCTGGGCCACGGACCGCTCCCGCCGCGATTTTTGAAAAAGCCGCCCCAGCCTTTTCCGTTACTTGCATTCCCCCGCTCCACTTAGCCTGGCCCAATTCAGCCCCTCCGCGGCCTGACATCAGGCCTCCCGCGGCCCAACGCCCGGCCTCCCGCGTCCTGACATCCGGCCTCCCGCGGCCCAAGATCCGGACCACCCACGTCCGAACTTCAGGCCACGGAACAGGCCACGGAAAATACGTAAAGGGCATAAGGCTTGAGGCCGGCGGATTGCGGTTGCGAAAATGGCGGAACCCGAGCCGCAAGCCCTCATCTCCATAAGACCACGCGGCTTTTTGTAGAGTATCGCTATCCAAGACCCTCCCCCCCTTTTTTTCACAAGCGCCGAACCCCCCCAAAGCCCCTCCTATACTTCGTAAATTGGTCGCACCCCATCATGTAAAATTTTCCGGTTTCAGACGCTTGATTGCCAAGGGCCGGTCTGATACCCTTTGCAGGTCCATGGCGCAAGGGCGGGTCAGAGCTTCAGTTTTCAGTTAATCACGAGATGATACAAGTGTTGAGCGCCCCGAGATTAACTGAAAACTGAAGCTCTGACCCTGAAAGCAGGCTGTCGCCTCGCGGCATCACGAACTGTCCGGGAGAATAGCGGATGAAACGCGGAATCATGGGTTTTGCGGCGCTGTTGCTGATGGCCGGAGCGGCGCTGGCGCGCGTGCCGGAGGGGGACCTGCTGGACGGGGTGAGCCCGGGGGCGGACGGAAGGATTGACGTGGCCGCGGTGTTCGCGCACCCGGACGACGAGAGCTTCTATGTGGGCGGCACGCTCATCAAGCTTAAAGAAGACCCGCGGGTGAGGCTCCATATCCTGTGCCTGACCATCGGCGACCAGGACCGGGCCAAGGACAAGCTGGGCATCCCGCCGGAGCGGCTGGGCGAGATCCGGGTCAAGGAGCTGATGGCCGCGGGGAACGCCCTGGGCGCGGACGAGGTGATCGAGGCGGGCTACCCGGACCAGGGGCTGGAGAGCGCGGATTACGCGGAGGTGACGGCGCGGGTGGCGTCGTTTCTGGAGACGGCCGGAGCGGAGATCGTGATCACCCACGACCCCTACGGCATCTCCGGCCATCCCGACCACGTCACCTGCTCCAAGGCCGCCACCGAGGCCTTCAAAAAAAGCCCGGCCCAGCGCCTCTATTACGTCACCATGCCGCCCGCCCGCTACACCGTCAACTCCTGGTTCAGCCTCCTGCGCCGCGAAGCCCCCCGCGCCGTCCCCACCATCCGCGTCAACATCCGCGCCGAAAAGCAACTCAAAAAGCTCGCGCTCTACTCCCACGCCTCCCAGAAAAGCTTCTCCTTCTGGAACGGGCTGGCAATGTACGAGGACCTGATCTATAACCATGAGTACTTCGCGGAGGCGGGGGAGAAATAGTGCATGAGCAACAGGGCAACTACCCGGCAGAACTTCCAGAGCGTGCTTGTACTTGCTTTAGCCTCTGTAGGGTCTTTAAAATATGGGGATTGTTTTCATCATCATAGTTCCGTCGAAAAATTGCTAATGCCCGTATAAGTATCTCCTCGGCCTCTTTATTATTCCCTCTTGCCCACTCAAGCATGGCTAAATTGCCGAGAACTAGAGCCAAATTGGGGTGCTCTGCTCCCAGAGATTTCTCGAAAATTGCTAACGCCCTTCGCATTAGCGGCTCAGCCTCATCCAAACGTTTAGTCTCAATGAGCAGGTGGCCCAGGTTGTTTAGCGCGATGGCAACAAATGGATGTCCAATTCCATATAAATGTTGCCAAATTTCCAATGCCTTCCGCAGCATCGGTTCTGCCTCCGCAAGATTGTTAGCATCTTGCAGCAAGCTTGCCAAATTATTTAGCCGTGTGGCGACGCTGGGGTGGTTTGATCCAAATGAGCGTTCATCAATCTCCAATGCTTTTCTCATGAGCGGTTCGGCTTCATCAAATCGTTTGGATCGTTTAATTAAATGAGC
The DNA here is from genome assembly GCA_035527835.1 of bacterium. Classification (GTDB taxonomy): domain Bacteria; phylum RBG-13-61-14; class RBG-13-61-14; order RBG-13-61-14; family DATKZS01; genus DATKZS01. The sequence continues at coordinate 69,332 of DATKZS010000041.1, read as the reverse complement.
CAAGTTTCCAAGAACTGCCGCTACCTTTGGATGATCTGGCCCAAACGAACGCTCCAAAATCGCCAGCGACTTTCGCAAGAGCTGCTCTGCTTCGGCTGTACGCTCAGTTGCCTGAAGCAACCCTGCCAAATTTGCAAGTTCAATAGCCACATTCGGGTTTTCTGGTCCAAGTAAACGCTCATCAATGTCCAATGCTTCACGCATATAATTTTCGGACTCATCCAACCGATTGATAGCACGAAGCAACAGGGCCAAGTTGTTTAGTGAAGATGCATATTCTTTTGATTCAGATCCATAGTTAGTTCTATTCCTATCCATTAGATCCTGGAGAATGGGTTCGGCTTTTTTATATTCGCCCATAACATAATAGGTTTCTGCTGCGGCTTCCTTAAGCCTGATCTCTGTGCGTGGGTCCTTTTTTTCAGGAGGGAGTCTTCCATATTCGGTAAGGAGAGTTTCGATTAGGGAAATACGGTCACGTTTTTCTTTCAGGGGGAGGCCTGCAATTCCTTCCAGCCCCAAAGTATTTATAGCGGCGAGCATCTCGATCCGCTCTTGATCCGTTTCCGCGAAGAAGAATACCCCGGAGCGGGCGGAAAAGAAGTCGGGGGAGGCGTGGAAGATGGAGGCGAGGGCGTGCTCGGGGAGCCAGAGGATGAGGGGCCGGTTGATGATGGTGGGGAAGAGGTCGCGGGTGATGTTGAGGTTCATGACGAAGTCGGAGTTCTCGCCTTTCCTTCCGCCGGGGAGCCAGGCTTCGATGCCGTAGATCATTACGGGTCCTGAAGGCGATTGGGTCCCGGGATAGCGCATCTCGAAAAAGCGGAAGAGGTTGGGTATGGGGTCGGAGAGCCTGATCTCGTCAAAGATCGTTCCGGGGAGCCGGTCTTTTATTTCCTTGATAAGCCGGTCGCGCAGAGTGTTCTGGTTGCAGACTGCGAACAAGAGGGCATAGGAGTCGGCGTAGCGGATGGAGCGGACCAGGGCGGAGAGGGACAGGTCGTTGTCGGCGGCCGGGTTGAACGGGTCGAACGGCTCGGGCGTATCAGCCACCTGGCTCATGGCGACTTGATCGCGGCCTTTGGTTTCTTCTTACGCTTGACCGCGTCCTTGAAGGTCCTGAGCTCCCGGATGATGGGGTGGACCGCGTACCAGGGGACGGGGGAATTGAAGGCGTCATCCTGGTCGCCGTTTCTGTATTCCAAGATGCACAGCGAATGCAGCATGGTCTTGATCTCGGGGTCCGAAATGTCAATATTCTTTTCGGACGATTTTTCCAGAGCGGCCAGCTTGGGCCAATAACTTTTAGGAAGGCGGCTGTAAATGGATACGGTCTCGCTGATCGCGCGTTGGGCGACTTCCAGGGTAATCGGCGGTTGATCGGTATGCACGGAAGACTCGCGCAGGAACATGAGCAATTGCCGGGTGTTCCCGCCGGAGTACCGGAAAAGGAATTTCAAGGCATCTTCTTTGATAATGGAAGTCAACTCCGCCCCTTGACCGACTCGGCGCTTGATCAGCTCGCGTAAAGTATCATATCCCTTATCGTAAGCAGAATTGGGAGCGCGTTTGTGGAAGACCTTTATCATGGGGAGGACAAAGGGGGTTGTGCCGTACTTGGCCAGAAGCTCGGGGCCGTCGGATAATACAAGAGGCAGCGGCACGGTGTATACAACGTGCGCGCCTAGGCCCGTGAGCTGGGGCGATCTGTTAATGAACAACTCGCGATGCGATTCATATCCTTCATTGATCTTCTCAATACGTTGAATTTTTTCGAGATTGTCTATGATCAGAATAAAATCGCTATAGTTTTTCTTCTTGACCTCGCTCCGAGCTTTTTCGAAAAAGAGTCTGATCTGATCCCTTAGGCTAGAAAGCCTCGTTTCGAGAGCCTTCCTCACTTTATCCCGGGCTTCCGGATCGCGCTTCAGGAGCTTAATGTTAGCCGTCACCTTGGAAAAAGAAAAGGAACCATCTTCAAGAGCGACTTCACGGAAAAGGATGCCTTTTATTTCGTCCCACTTCTTTAAGAAATAGCTGTCTTGAAGGCCAATGCCAGCCTGCTCTAGTTCAAACGCAACCTGGGAAACAAGCGCCAGTAGTATGTCTGATGGTACCACGTTGTACTCATCAAGGAATTCCCCGGCATCAATTATGATGGGGAAACAGGGTTGGCTTCCGGCGGCGGGCTTTTTCAGCTCCTCCGCCAGGTGGTGAAGCTCACTGGACTTGCCGCAACCGACGTGACCGGAGAAAAGGAAGCAAAGAAAATCTTTTTCGATGCTGCGCAGGCTGTTGGAAAATTCAAAGGTGAGATCGCAGCTTCCGCGGGCCGGGTTCGATGATACGAAATATTCATGAGACGCCGGCTCCAAGGGATTGCAGGCATTATATAATTTTTTCAAAATATCAGCCATTTAAGCGCCTCATCTCCTCGTTGGTTGCGTTCTTTTGATCCTGATTGCATAAGCCGGTCAATTAATATCATTAAGGAGTTTTGAATAAATGTCAACTTTTCAGGCCAGCACGGCAAAGGAGTGTCCCTTGCCTCATGCTTGCGCGTTATTTTTCCACCAGCGCCAGGGCCTGTTTGGCCTTGGGGTGGCCGGGGACGATGCGGAGGACTTGCTTGAAGGTGGCGATGGCGGCGTCGTTGTTTCCTTTCCAGACCTGGATGCGTCCGAGGAGGAGGAGCGCGTCCACGCTGTTGGGGTCAAGGGAGATGGCCCAGGAGATGTCCTCCTCGGCGCGGACGCGGTCCATGGTTTTGAGGAAGCGGATGCGGGCGAGGTTGTAGCGGATGGCGGGGTCGGCGGGGTCAATCTCGGAGGCCTTGACCAGGGCCATTACGGCTTCGGGGAACTTTTTTTGTTTTTCGAGGGTTTCGGCGTCCCGCTTGAGTCCGTCGAGCACGTTTTGATTGATGATCTGCTTGGCCCGTTCGAGTCCTTCCTTGTATTCGGGGCGGTCGGGGTCCATGCCGACGGCGAGCTTGAAGTTGAGGTCGGCGGTCTGGTAGTCGCCGGACTTGAAGGCCTCGACGGCGGTCTGGTAGAAGCTCCAGCCGAGCGGCTTCTGCGATTCCTTTTTGGCCTTGCCTTTGGTCTTTTCGGGGGGCCGGTCGCCGAAGAGCCGGGACAGGGCCTCGTCCTCCTCGCTCTCGGCGGCGCCGGTGAACTCGGGGATGGTGCGGTCGTAGAGGCGGCGTCGCTTCTTGTTGTGGAGCGTCTCATAAGCGGTGGTGAGGGTCTCGAAGATTTCGGCGAGGACCTCGAGGACGCGCTGGTCCTTCACCTCGCGGTGGCGGTCGGGGTGGTAGTCGGAGACCAGCTCGAAGTAGACGCGGCGGATCCGGGAGCGGGCGGCGTCGGGGGTGAGGCCCAGCATCCGGTAGAAGTTCTTTTCCCGGAGCGATTCGAGATAGGCCAGGAGCCGGGGGAGCTCGAAGCGTCCGGGCTCGGGCGGGGGCGGCGGTTCGGGGGCTCCGTCCTCGATGATGTCGTGGGGGAAATCAATGATGCCCTCGGGCATGGGCACGGGCCCCGGGGGCGGCCCGAGGTCTGGTTCCGGGGCGGCGGCGGGCTCGCGGAGCAGGGTGACGATGCCCTTGGATGCGAGGGCCGTGAGCACGGACTCGAGCTGGGCGGGTTCGAGGTCGGTGGCGGCGGCGAGGTTTTCCATGGTCTCGGGCTCTCCGGAGACGGCGAGCGCGATCAGGACCTTGCGCTCCAGCGGGCCCATGGCCAACCGGTAACGGTCGTTGGGGCCGCCTTTGAATAAAAACAGCGGCACGGGAACGGATAGGATGTCCTCGGTGTCAATGGCCATTTTTCTCAGCGCTGAAAGCGCGAACTTCGTTAACCCAGGGCGGAAGCCCTGGGTATAATGCGACCAGTGCGGTCTTTAGCGCTGTAAGCGCGGCCCAGCATGGTCTTAGGCCGCTCTTTCAGAGCTTGATGGTTATCCTGAGCTCTCTCCCAGGGCTTCCGCCCTGGGTTAACGAAGCACGCCCCTGCGGGGCTTTAAGCATTTGGGTAACGGTCTCTACAGTTTCGCCCCCTCGACGGTGATTTCCTTTTGGACATTGGTTTTGAGGTCCTTGGCGGAGACGGTGAAGAGTCCGCTCTGGTCAATGTTGAAGGTGACGATGATCTGGGGGAGGCCGCGGGCGGCGGTTTCGATTCCGCGGAGGGAGAACTCTCCAAGGAGGACGATGTTTTTGACGTACTGTCCCTCTCCCTGGTAGATGGAGATACGGATGGCCTCCTGGTTGTCCATGGCGGTGGTGAAGACCTGGGAGAGCTTGGCGGGGAGCTTGGTGTTACGGGGGATGATGGGGACGAAGAGGCCGGCCATATCGGAGATTCCGACGGACTGGGAGACGACGTCAATCAGGAGCGGGGCCTTTCCCTTGAGTGCGGGGAGGAGCGGCGCGGCCTGCTTGACGCCTTCGGCGGCGCCGGCGGGCTCTTCGGCGGGCTCTTCGGCGGGAGCCATGGCGATGGGCTCGTCGGCCGCGTCTTGCTCGTGGCTCCACTCGGTTCCGGGGTGTCCGGGCGAGGGGAGGCGCGGGGGCGGCGCGGCGACCGGGGGCATGGGTCCCTCGGCTTTTGGTCCCGCGGCCTTGCGCCGGAGTGACGGCGGCGGGGCCAGGGCGATCTCCTCGCCTTCGAGGCTGGCGGCGTGGATGGCGGCGCCGATGGCCACGGCGAGGTCAGGGTCCACGGAGTAATCGGCGGGGCGGCCCAGGAATTCCTCGATCATGCGGCGGACGATGGGCAGGCGGGTCATGCCGCCGACCAGGATGATGTTGTCGAGCTCGTCCTTTTCCAGGTCGGCGTCGGCGATGGTCCGCTCAAAGGTCTCGATGGTGTTCTTGACCAGGTCCTCCACCATGCCCTCGAAATGGGAGCGGGTGATGCGGTAGTCCACGTCGGCGTTGCGGTCCATGTCCGGGCAGATGGCGGGGATGAAGATGCGGGTGGACTCCTTGGTGGAGAGCTCGATCTTGGCGTTCTCGGCGGCGTTCTTGAGTCGCTGGTGGGCCATCTTGTCGTTGAGGATGTTGATCTGGTAGTGGGACTTGAACATCTTGACCACGTAGTTGACGAGGCGCTCGTCGAAGTCCTCCCCGCCGAGCCAGGAATCGCCGCGGGTGGCCAGGACCTCGTAGACGCCCTTGCCAATGGCCAGGATGGAGACGTCAAAGGTGCCGCCGCCCAGATCGTAGATGGCGACGGTGGACTCGGCGTCCTTGTCATAGCCCCAGGCCAGGGCGGAGGCGGTGGGCTCGTTGACGAGGCGGATGATCTCCAGGCCGATGTTCTCTCCGGCCTGCTTGGTGGCCTTGCGTTGGAGGTCGTTGAAGGACGCGGGCACCGTGATCACGGCCTTCTTGGGCTCCTCGCCGGTGAAGTTGGCGGAGAGGCGGGAGACGTACTTGAGGATCAGGGACGCGACCTTGATGGGAGAGAAGAACTTTTCGCGGCCCTGGACCGCGACGCCGCCCTTGTCGGAGGCGACGATGCGGTACGACAGTTTTTCCAGGCACTCCTGGACGTGGGGGTCCTTGTAGGCGCGGCCGATCAGGCGCTTGGTGGCCCAGATGGTGTTGTAGGGATCGGCGATGGCCTCGATCTTGGCGTTCTCGCCCACGGTGATCCTGCCGTCATCCATGACGTAGATGTAACTGGGCGTGACCTTGCTGCCGCGCACCGCGGGAATGACCACGGGCTTGCCCTCCCGCACCAGCGCCACGCTGGTGGTGGACGTGCCCAAGTCTATGCCGAGAATTCTTGACATGGCGCGTTGTCCTTCTTTGCTCCAATCAGGCGGGCCGGCAAATCCGCGCCGGCCCCGCCCGTCATCAAAACATACCGAATCGTCTCGATGAAGTCAATCCCCGATATCGGCCCGGCGCTCCGAGCAGGTGTTCATGCGGCCGGCGGCGACGCCCAATCATGAAAGGTTCTTCACCTTCCAGAGTGGATCCGAAAAATTTCATTGGAGGGGAACGGCGGGCGCGTAGAGCGCAGGGCGTGAAAGACCGCTGCTTTGGCGCTGATTTGATTTACGCCCTTCGCCCTTCGCTCTACGCTATCCACGGTCCGCGCCGCACATATTATCCATTCTCCATTGCGAAGAACCTCATGGAAAAGGATCGAGGGGCGGGGGGTCGGAAAATTCCCTCGATCCTCGTTCCTCGATTCCCGTCCCTTGCGTCCTCGTCATGCGCCGCTTTTTAACCGCCGACGGCGGCGGGCCGCAAGGCGGGACTCACGGGCCAGGGCGCGCTTGAGCAGACGGACGGCGCGGCCCAAGCGGCGGTTCACGGTGGCGCGGTGAATATTGAGCGAGCGGCTGATCTCGCCCACGGTGCGGCCGTCATGGAAGTGCAGCACAAAAACCTGGAGCGCGGGAACGGGCAGAGCATCGAGGAACGGCCCCAGCTGGTCCCACATCCACGGATAGTCCGGGAGCAGGTCCGGCCACGAGACCTTGACCTCCTCGGCCACCAGGGCGAGGTCGCCGGGCTCGAGGCAGATCTCGCGCTGATATGTTTCCCGCGACTTCAAGTGGGCCTCGAGCTTTTGGCAGATCTCCACGCACGATTCGCGGCGCGCGCATTTTCGGCAATACATGGTCAGGCCTCCCGGCCGCGGCGGGGCTCCCCGTCCTCAAACAAACAGTTTGATCGGCGGGTAAAAAAATAGTCGAGCGGGACGTCGAAGAGCTCGGACAGGGCGAGCAGCGACTCGATGGAGGGTCTGGCGGCGCCGCGCTCCCAGTGGCAGATGGCGGACCGGGTGATCTTGCGCCCGGAGCGGAGCTCGAGCATCCGGGCCGTCATTTCCATGGAATAGCCTTTTAATTTACGAATGTTACGTAACTTGTAGCGGTCAAAGACCTTCATCTAACACCCCCTTTTTCCCTCTCTGATATATTGGACCCCAAGGCCGCCAAAAGTGCGGCCGCGACCACCGAGAAATTTTCATGATTTTTCTCTTGACAACCATCGCGGGCTATAGTAAACTAACAGTTAGTTAATTGTCAAGGGAAAAATGAAGGGCGCGGATAAAAAATGTAGAGAGAGAATAAACCGGGTCAAGGGGGTGTGCGGGGAAGGCCGCGGGGACACCACGGATGGGGGCGGGAGTGGGGCGGTCTTGGCGCCTTGGCGTAGGATTTCGGCATGCTGCCGACTGACGGGAGGGAGATGAGATGGGCGGAGGGTTCAAGGAGGTTTTGGCGCGGCGTCTCAAAGAGCGGGGGTGGACTTACGAGGACCTGGCGCGAAAGGTCGGGGTGACGGGGGTGTACATTTCAAAGATCGTGCAGGGGAAGAGTGTGCCGAAGGACGACAAGGTGATGGAGCTGGCGAAGGCGCTGGACCTTGACCTGGAGCGGCTGATCCTGCTGGCGCACTGGGAGAAGGCGCCGGTGCCGGTGAAGCCGATTTTCGAGCGTCTGTCGCGGCACGGGGCGGGAGAGTTTCTGGGCGAGGTCTCGGGGATGGACAACATCGAGGTCTCGGTCCTGGGCCATGGCCGGGCGGTGCCGGTGGTGGGGATGGTGCAGGCGGGCGCGTTCATGGCGTCGGAGGACGGGGAGTACCCGGCCGGAGCGAGCGACGCGGTGGTTTACAGCGACCAGAAGGCGGCGAACCTGTTCGCGGTGAAGGTGGTGAACGACTCGATGGAGCCGGAGTTCCGGGAGGGCGACGTGCTGATCGTGAACCCGAACCTCGAGGCCAAGAGCGGGGACTACGTGATCGCGAAGCTTAAAGAAGAGAACGAGGCGACGTTCAAGAAGCTGATCATCCACGGGGACAAGGGGGGGGGCAAGGGGTCCAAGCGCCTGGTGATCCTGCGGCCGCTCAACGCGCGTTACGAAGACATCGTGGTGACGGACCCGTCGAAGCTGGAGATCGTGGGGCGGGTGGTGGAGAGGAAGACGTTGTTTTAGGGATTTTCCTTTAGTTTGCTTTTTGCTTATAATGCGGGGGCCGACATGAGCGCCATAAACACCGAAACGATTAAGAGGCTCTTGAAGGATCAGTGCGGGTATAAACCGCACCTGATGAAGGAGAACTATGCCTTTAGCTCCATGAGCAAAGAAAAGAGGGCGGCATTAGTGGCCTTCGCGCATGAGCCGATGGATGCGAGGTCATCCTGTATCGCTTTCAATGAGGCTGAGCATGATATCGCCGGCCAAGTTCGGTCATATCGGGAGCTTGGCGCTCCCATAGTGCTAATCAGGCAAAATGGGAGCCTGCAATGGTGGAACCAGAAAAGCGACGCCCCCGTTCGCCAGGAAGAGGTATCGATTGCAAGTCTTGAAAAATTCTTCAAGTCTCACAAGGATTTCTCGCCTGAGTCTATTTACAGGGCCAAGACCAAAGGCAGATTGTCAAAGTCGTTCCAGCTTAAATTTGTTGATTTTGGACTTATGCCGCTGGTCGAGGAAGAGATCGGCCAAGAGCTGACCAGATTAGTAGTGCGAATCTTCCCGGATTTGAAGGATGGACTGGGCTGGGAGCAACCCAATGCCCTACAAGGCCGCTGGCTCATTCAATCAACATTCTGGATACTGGCAGCCAAGATACTCCATGATAAGCAGGTTCCTAATTTCAAGACCATTGACCTCTTGGATCCTGATACTGTTTTCAACCGCGTAGCGAAGCACTATGGATCGAGAAATCCTCCACTAATAAAAACTTCCTGGAGGCAGCCATTAATTAGATTGGCCGAACAAGTGGAACGTTACGCGCCCTTGTCCCATGTAACAACAGAGGCTCTGGCCGAAGTATACGAGAATGCGCTCATCACCAAAGAAAACCGCAAGAGGTTTGGAATTCATAGCACGCCTTCTTTTCTGGTTGACTATATGGTTTGGCAAATGGAACCCTGGATCAAAGAAATTCCATTTGATGATCGAGTGATATTCGAGCCGGCCTGCGGACATGCGGCCTTTCTGGTATCGGCCATGCGACTCCTCCGGGAATTAGCACCAGAAAATACCTCTCATTCAGAGCTTGGTAATTACTTGAGGCAGCACCTATTCGGGATAGAGATTGATGAATTCGCCTTGGAGATCGCAAGGCTTTCATTGACCCTGGCCGACATTCCTAATCCAAACGGATGGAGGCTCGAGCAGGGAGATATGTTCTCGGGCGACAGGCTAGAACAGTTATCAAGGAACTGCAGAATTTTTTTCTCAAATGCGCCGTTTGAAAATTTTACCACTGAAGAAAAATGGGCCATGCCTAACAGAGAGAAGGGTGGATACCTCAGGAATAAAACCGCGGAGATGCTCCGAAGGGCATTGCCTGAACTCCCTGCTGGAGCCCTTATCGGGATAGTGGTTCCACAAGGTTTTTTAAACAGCAAAGACGCCTCCAAAGTGCGAAAATTATTGGTTGAAGGTTTTGAAATCAAGGAAATTTCACTTTTACCTGATAAGGTATTCAAACTAAGCGACATGGAGTCCGCAATAATTTTGGCAAGGAGATTAAAGTCGACCGGCAGTAAAGGTATTGAGATAATTTGCCGGCATGTCAGAGAAAAAGGGTTACAGGACTTTAGAAATTATTTCAAGTCTGATAAGATTTTGACAATGCAGGCACGGTTCGCCCAGTCAAATAATTACGATTTGAGAGTACCCGAATTGGAACATATCTGGAGTTGGCTTAACGACAATCAAAGAATGGATGACATTGCTGAAATTGGACAAGGATTGTCGTTTAAAAAAAAGGGGGTGGCGACGAGCGGGACCACCATTTCTGATAGACCTATTGAGGGATTCAGGAAAGGTTTTGCCAAAATTGGGAAAGACCTTCAGCTCCATGGCAAACCTCAAGAATCATGGCTAAACCTTGATCCAAAAGTTTTGATGTCACCAAGGAAAGGAACTGCAATTGGACTTCCTCAGGTCCTAATGAACCATGCACGGGTCAGTCGCGGATCTTGGCGCATAAAAGCTTTCATTGATGGGGATGGGCATACTTTCACTACCAATTACAACGCGCTTCGCCCCAAGAGCAAAGACATTCCTCTGGAATACCTATGGGCCTTGATAAATTCTCCGCTTGCTAATGCGTTTGCCTACTCACACTCGATGAAGCGCCACATTCTAGCGGGTACCGTAAAATCTATCCCCATACCAAGGGCCGATTCCACGGACCGGGAATTAATTGCAGGCTTAGTCACGAAATATGTTACCCTTGCTTCCTCCCACGACACGAACAAGCTCAAAGATTCAGAAAATATTTTGCTTCGCATCGATGCCGAGGTGCTCCGCCTTTACGATCTTCCTCCCAAAATGGAAAGGGAGCTTCTAGATTTGTTTAGCGGCGAGAAGCGCCCTGGTGTGATATCATTCCCCAACAGGTATTTCCCTGCAGACCTCGAATCCTATTTTCACCTTCATGAATACCTATCCGATGAATTCGGAAAATCTACGTCAGGCAAGCTAATCGAAAAACAAACTGAAGAAGTGCCCGCTGCTATCTTAAGTGCTTTAAAGAAAGCATCAGAGGCATTTTAGGTAAAGTCATCATGAAGGGTTACCTGCTAGATACAAATGTATTGAGTTATTTCTTTCGGAAAGAAAATGGTGTTCACGAGAGAATATCGAGGTTGCCTTACGAAACTCCAATTAACATTTCTGTTATTACATTAGGCGAAATGGAATTTGGACATAAGGTGGAATCTCCAAAATATCAGCTTCCCATACAAATTCAATACAAGCATTTTACTGCCAATCACTTCCCCTATCCCATTAATATAACGTCATCAACGGCAATTCACTATGGCAACATAAGGGCAAGATTATTTGAAAAATATGCTCCTAAAAAGGAAAAGAAAAAATTGAGGCCCGAGCAGCTCGTTGACCCCCTAACAAGTCAGACATTGCAAATCCAGGAGAATGACATCTGGATTGCGGCACAAGCATTGGAACGGAATCTGATTCTTGTTTCTCGTGATCCAGGAATGAAAAGGATTAAGGAGCTGATGCCCGAACTCCAACTGGAGAATTGGGCGGATGCGTAATCGCCATATCAGTTGCCACGATTAATTTACCGCCGGGTATGGGATGGCGTCATCGCTTCTGGCGGCGCGTCATTGTTGAGGATACGGTTCATGGGTATAAAGCAAGACCGGAGGAGCTTGCCGCTCTTCCCGGAGCCGCAAGCTTCGGTCTATAAAGAGCCCGTCCTGATCAGCGCGTGCTTTCTGGGGGTTCCCTGCCGGTGGCACGGGCGGAGGGCGAAGAAGAGGGACAAGCTGATCGAGAAGCTTGAAGGAAAATACGTGCTGGTCCCGGTCTGCCCGGAGCAACTGGGCGGAATGCCCACGCCCCGGACCGGGGAATACCTTGAAGGAACGGGAGCGCAGGTGCTGGATGAAGGCCTGCGGATCATCGCCCCGGAGACCGGGCAGGACGTTACGCACTTCCACGTCGCCGGCGCGCATTACACCCTGGAGATCGCCCGAATTATCGGGGCGAAGCGGGCCTACCTCAAAGGCGGCTCGCCTTCATGTGACAAGGAAGGCGTTACCGGCGAAGTCCTGAAGCGCGGCGGCCTCACCGTAATCCGCGTTCCTTGACGGTTATTTTTTCGGCCACAAAACCAGTCAAATACTCTGTTGCGAGCTTCCACTACAGCAGGATTCCTCCCTCTGTTTTGACGCTCGCGTCTCAACCGGGTAAGATTTCGCCGACGGGAATGATGGGATGATCAAGGTCAAGGGACTAAGTTTGGAGTTGGGGAGGCGGCAGGTGCTCCGGGACGTGGGCCTGGAGGTCGCGGCCGGGGAGACGGTTGCGCTGATGGGTGCTTCGGGGAGCGGGAAGAGCATTCTGGCGCGGGCGGTGGTGGGTCTGGTGAAGCCGGACGGGGGCCAGGTTTGGCTGGACGGTGAGGAGGTGACGGGGTCGGGGGCGGCGCGGCTCCGGGAGATCAGGCGCAAGGTGGGGATGCTGTTCCAGCAGAACGCGCTGTTCGACTCGATGACGGTCAAGGAGAACATCGGGTTCGTGCTCCGGGAGGTGATGGGTCTTTCGGACGCGGAGATCGGGGCGCGGGTCACGGAGCTTTTGGAGCGATTGCACCTGGGTCCGATCGAGCGGATGTATCCGTCGGAGTTGAGCGGCGGCATGAAGAAGCGGGTGGGGATCGCCAGGGCGGTGGCGCACGAACCCAGGATCGTGATTTATGATGACCCGACGGCGGGTCTTGACCCGATCACGTCGGAGGCGATCGGGGAGCTGATCGCGGAGCTGGGGCAGCGGACGGACCGGGCGGTGCTGATGGTGAGCAACTATCTGCCGCTGATCATGGCGACGGCGGACCGGGTGCTGCTTCTGCACCAGGGCCGGATCATCCGGCTGGGGGCGCCGGCGGACATCTTCACGAGCGAGCGGACGGAGCTGAGGGAGTTCCTGGACTCGAACGGGGAGGGATGATGAAGACAAAATTAACCGCCAAGACGCCAAGAACGCCAAGGAATAATTTTTATTCTTTTTCTCTTGGCGTTCTTGGCGTCTTGGCGGTTAATCCCTGCTTCAATGAGAGCAACCATGATTGAATACCAGGGAGTTTGGAAGTCGTTCGGGGACAAGGCCGTGCTGCGGGGGATTGAGCTCACGGTGCGGGAGGGGGAGACGTTTTTCGTTTTGGGGAAGACGGGCGCGGGCAAGACGGTGATGATCCGTTTGCTGGTGGGCCTGGTGAAGTCGGAGCAGGGCTCGATCCGGATCGACGGGGAGGATGTGTCGGGGCTTACGGAGGACGGGTTCCAGAAGGTGCGGCTGAAGTGCGGGATGGTTTTCCAGTTGCCGACGCTGTTCGATTCGCTGCCGGTGTACGAGAACGTTGCGTTCGGGCTCAGGCGCGCGGGGCAGTATTCGGAGGACGAGATCAAGCGGCGGGTGGAGAGCGGGCTCCGGAGGGTTGAGATTGACCCGGCGGTGGGGGAGCGGATGCCGGACGAGCTGAGCTTCGGGGAGCAGAAGCGGGTGGGCCTGGCGCGGACGCTGGCGCTGGAGCCGCGCTACCTGCTTTATGACGAGCCGACCACGGGTCTTGACCCGTTCACGGCGAACCGGATCAGCCGGCTGATCAGGCAGTTGAACCGCGACCTCAACACCACCTCCATCGTTGTCAGCCACGACATGGAGAGCATGGTGCAGATCGCGGACCGGGTGGGGTTGTTGTGGGACGGGCGGTTCCGGTTCGTGGGCACGGTGGACGAGTTCATGGCGAGCGGCGACCCCGGGGTGAACGAGTTCAAGAAGGGTCTGGCGCGGAGGGGGCGATGAGCGGGGCGTGGAAGAGGATCGCGCGGCTGTGGCAGTTCCCGTTCCTGGTGATCGGGTTCTTGTTCACGTGGTTCGGTCCCTTTTTGCAGGACCTGGGCGGGATGGCGATTTTTTTCGTGCAGGTGTGGAGGCACATGTTCCGGCGTCCGTTCGAGTGGCGCGAGCTGATCATCCAGCTTTACCAGGTGGGGGTGAAGTCGCTTCCGATCGTTATTATCGCCGGGGTATTCGTGGGGGCGATCGTGGCGATCCAGTTCGAGTACGCGCTCTCGCTGTTCGGGGCGACGCAGTACCTGGGCGGGATCACGACGTCGGGGCTGCTTCGAGAGGTGGGGCCGGTGCTGGTCTCGATCATGATCGCGGGCCGGATCGGGGCTTATATCACGGCGGAGCTGGGGACGATGAAGGTGACGGAGCAGATTGACGCGGTGCGTTGCCTGGGCGCGGACCCGATGCAGTTTCTGGTGGTGCCGCGGTTCATCGCGGTGACGCTGATGATCTTCGTGCTGACGGTGGCGGGCCTGGTGGTGGCGAGCGTGGGCGGGGCGGTGGCGGTGTACCTGCTCCGGGACATGGGGCTGTCGTATTATTTCGCGAACGTGCGGAGCCTGGCCGCGGCGTGGGCGCTGTTCAACGGGATGGCCAAGGGCCTGTTCTTCGGGCTCCTGCTCTCGACCATCTCCTGCTACAAGGGCATGAGCACGGAGGGCGGGACCGAGGGAGTGGGAAAGGCCGTGAACTCGTGCCTGGTCACCAGCTCGATCGCCATTTTCCTGTGCGACTACGTGATGGCCAGCATCGCGTCAATCACCTTCCAGGTGGCGGAGACGCTGTTGTTTTTTGATTGAAGGGGGAAGGGGAAGAGGCATTTAACAGGGATGGACAGGATGGGCGGGATAAAGAGATGGAGCTAGGGCTTGAATGCCGTTTTCAGCCGGCGCTGATTGCGGGCCGATATGCGAGGAGTTCCGCCAATGGCGAAGGACATGAACCAGAAAGCCTTGCGTGACCGGAACCTGCTCTTCGGGGTCATCGCGGTCCAGTTACATTTCATCGAAGCCATTGATATGGCTAAAGCCGCCGCTGTTTTTGCTACTGATCCGACCAAGAATCTGGGAGAAATACTGGTTTCGCTCGGCCTCATTAAAGAAGAGGACCGGGTGTTGATGAACGGCCTCCTGGATCGCCAGATCCAGGCGCATGGGGGAGACGCCTCGGAGACGCTGCATTCTTTCGGCGGCGAGCCGATGGTGCATAAATCGTTTTCGGGTTCGATCGTTTTGGGCTCCGAGGGCGTGGCCCTTTCTTCGCGCCCGTTTGGAGGTAAACATGCGGACGGGATAACGGAAAATGACCCGGCATCCTCGCCATATGATTTCGGCGATACGGACGGTATCACGATCGAGCATCCCGGCCGTTATATCTTGAAGAAAGAGTACGCCCGGGGCGGGATCGGCCGTATCATATTGGCACGGGACCTTCATATCGGGCGCGAAATTGCTCTCAAGGAACTCCTGCCGGAGAAGCACGGACCAAACGACCCTGCCCACAGCCCGCAACGCATAACCGTGGATGCTACCAAACGCTTCCTGCGCGAGGCGCGCATCACGGGCCAGCTCGAGCACCCCAGCATCGTTCCGGTATATGAGATCGCGCGTCGTTCGGATGGGACCATTTATTACACCATGCGCCTGGTGCGTGGAAAAACATTGATGGAGATGTTAGAAGAATGCCATGACCTGTTCGATCGTCTCCAATTATTGCCGTTCTATCTTGATGTCTGCCACGCCATGGCGTATGCGCACTCGAAGAGGGTCATTCACCGCGATCTGAAGCCTCAAAACATCGTGGTGGGAGAATTCAGCGATACCATGGTTCTGGACTGGGGCCTGGCCAAGATGTGCGGCGCCGTTGACGAGACCGACTCTCTTGCCGCAATGGAAGCGATGCAACTTATTAAAGGGAATCTATTGCTCGAGACCGTTCCCGGACAACCCATGGGGACCCCCGCATATATGAGTCCGGAGCAGGCCAAAGGCAATATCGAGGATATTGACGAGAGGAGCGACGTCTGGTCCCTGGGAGCGATCCTCTACGAAATCCTCACCGGCAAGCCGCCGTTTTGGGGATCGAGCCTTTATGAGGTAATCACCAATGTAGTGTGCGATTCGGTGGTCCCGGTAACCGAAAAGGAGCCGGAGGCGCCGCCCGAACTTTGCTCAATCGCGCAGAAATGTCTTGAAAAGAAGCGGGAGCAAAGGTATGCCGACGCCGGCGCGCTGGTTGAGGCCGTTGAGGGAGTGGTGCTTGGCTTATTTGGCACCGCATCATTCATCCGGGTGCGGACGGAACGTAACCTTGCGGTGGAGCAGAGAAGGATCATTGAACAACAGAGGAAGATCGCGGAAGAACAGCGGGCCCTGGCAAGTCTAAGGGAAGCAGAGGCCAAACGGAACCTGGCCGAGGCCTATTATCAATATGGCATCCACTCAGAGAAGGAGGGGCGCTGGAATGACTCAGCGATTTATTGCGCGAAGGCATTGGTCCTCTCCGGCAGGCAGGATGTGCGTTCCGCCCTCTATCGCGAGTCCGCTCAGCCGATCCGGATCAGTCTCCGCCGGACCTTGATTGGACATCAGGATCGCATTTCCGCCCTGTGCTTTTCCCCGGAAGGCAATTTTCTGTTATCCGGGAGTTGGGACGGTTCCATGAAACTGTGGGCATTGGAAACCGGGGAATGCGTCCGCACCTTTGTCGGCCAAGATGACTGGGTGACCTCCATTGCCTATGCGTCCGACGGCCAGCTCATCTTTTCCGCCAGCGGTGACAGCGTGAAAGTCTGGGACGCGAAGAGCGGGCAAATTTCCCGCATCCTTGCCAAGCATGATGCCCAAGTTACCTGCATTGCCGTCTCTCCCCTCGGCAACCGAGTCCTTTCAGGGAGCGTTGACCAGACGATGAAGCTGTGGGACACTGGCCGCGGCGAGTGTATAAAAACCTTTGCCGGGCATTCCGACTGGATAACGGCGGTGGATTTTTCGCCCGACGGAAGATACATTCTTTCCGCCAGCTGGGATAAGACTCTCCGATTATGGACCCTGGACTCCGGAGAATGCATGCGGACCTTTTCGGGCCATGAGGAGGAAATAAACTGGGCCGGCTTTGATCCGGATTCACGCTATATTTTATCGGCCTCCAAGGACAACACTCTCAAGCTCTGGAATATTGAAACAGGCGAATGCTTGGCAACCTATACCGGGCATCAGGACCAGATATTCGCGGCGGATTTTCACGCCCAGGGAGACCTATTCCTCTCCGGCGGAAATGATAACACTTTACGGTTGTGGTCGGCCGAACATACGCGAGTCCTCAGAAGCTTCGTCGCTCACGAGGCAAGGGTAAGCACCCTGGCCTTTTCACCAGCCGGGATGTATGCGGCTTCAGGGAGCTGGGACCGCACTATTAAAATCTGGGAACTCCGTGAAAACGAGGTGATCGTTACCTTGGACGAACACGAGAGCGAAGTTGTAGCCGTGGCATATTCGCCGGACGGGAGGTTCATCGCTTCCGCCGATGACGGCAGAAAGGTAATTATCTGGTCGGCGAGCAGGAGAGAATATCTCCGCGGCTTTGCCGGGCACGAAGCCAGGGTCTCCGCCGTGGCATTCTCACCGGACAGCAAATTAATAGCCACGGCCAGTTATGATGATACCATCAAAGTATGGGCCCCACAGGATGGAAAACTGCAACGAACCCTGACCGGGCACGACGATGATGTGCTGACCGTGGCATTCTCTCCTGACGGCAAATCTATTTTATCCGGCGGATATGACCGCTCGATCAAACTATGGCATCTCCAGTCCGGTGAGTGTGTGCGGACTTTCACCGGACATCGCAACCCAGTAACGTCCGTGGCCTTTTCCCCGGACGGGAAACATTTTATTTCCGGAGGCGCTCTCGAAAGGCAGGGATTTGAATCCGTCCAAGGCGACTTGCGTCTGTGGGCCGTGGAAACCGGGGAGTGCGAAAAAATTTTCGCCGGGATCGCTAATGAGGTCTTGTGCATCGGTTATTCCAGGGACGGCCGTTTCATCTTTTCCACCGGCAACGAGATCATCAAAATCTGGGACGCTGGAAACGGTGAATGTTTAATGGACCTGGTCGGCCATTCCTACTGGGTTCGTTCCGCGGCTTTTTCCCCCGACGGCAAATATCTCGCTTCCGCGGGTGATGATAAAACCATAAAGCTCTGGAGCCTCCCGGAAGGGAAATGCCTGCTCACCCTCACCCAACATACCGAGTCTGTAAGCGCAGTGGTGTTCTCTCCGGACGGCAATCAGATCGTATCCGCGAGCCATGACCGTTTAGTGAAAATCTGGCCGGTGCCTCACGATCTTCTCCAGACGGGCGCGGAGGAGCTTTTTGAAGGCGCCCAGAAGGAAATCGGATTGAGACTCGAAGAATTCGAGATCAAGCCGCTTAGCCTCATTGGCTGAGGGCTTATTATCATTGACGGCGGAGCGCCGCACTTATGATACTTTGGCTTTAAGTTCAGCGGGTGGCCGACGGGAACGGCATCATGGACATTAGCAAGCATTTAGACGGCAGAGCGGACCTTTTCGGGTCTGGTATTAGAGCTTCGAGCCTTTCTGCCTGAAGGTCAGGAATGGCGACCCGGAGAGACTTTTGGAGCAGGAGGAGCGGGAGACGGGGTTGAAGGTGATTGGTATGGATGTGTATCCTTGGAACCCGGAGACGGGGAAGGTGGCGGAGAAGGCTCTGGCAAGGCCGTTTTGATGTGGAGTGCGCGGCTTGCGCTTTGGAGTGCGCGCGGCTTGCCGCCGCTTTCGCGAGCCGGGAGCTTGCTCCCGGCGGACTTCCCTGGTGCAACCAAAGCTGGGGAGTGCTTCAAGCTTTTTTCTGGCGGATTGAAGAACTTATTCCGGAACCGGCCAGCAAGCTGGCCGAGCGAAAGCGGCGGCAAGCCGCGCGCACTCCAAAGCTTGCGCCCTTATATTTATAGTGGAGAGGAAAAAGACGGGTGGCCGAACCGATGGACAATGAAATGGACTTCTGGTCAATAACGCCATTGGGCTGCTTTAACGCTCCAGATGAGTTTTCTGAATCGGGAATAATACTTCCTTATTGTTCTTTCATCAAGCTGACGCCAGAACAGATAAATGATTGGTTTGAACGGAAACAAGGAGATTCAGGAAATCACACTATGAGCACTGGCACATTGATCCCCACTATGTTTGAAAAAGAAAAGTTTCTGAGGGATAAATATTTTCTTTGTTTTAACGCGAAGGAACTCCATGATAAGCACTTCACATTCGTGGGTTATGCCCTGAGGCTATTATATAAATTTCCCGCCATCGCTACCAGAACTTTTAGTGAGGATTATGCACAAGGTTCATTGGCAAAATGCTATCCCCACCAACCCCTGCACCAGTGGGAAGACATCCCTGATATTGATGCTCCAGCCAATCTTAGAACAGCGCTCCAAGAATACAAAAGGTTCAAAAGAGGAGAGATTACGTTTGAGCAATTGCCAGAAGAGACCCTGGAACTGAGAGAATGGCGTAATAGTCAGTACATGAGATTTTACTGGAGAAATAGCACGGAGGATGGATTTTTAAAGTTGGAGAAACAGATCAGGACATTATTCGACGATGAAAGAGACAATCAGAATTTCAGCTATCTAAGGTTTGCAATAAACTGGTATGTGATCGCACAAGACTCGAAGTATCCGGATCATAAGATCGCTTTTTCCTGCTTGATACTTGAGCTTTTATGCTTAAAGCCTAATGGTTCCAGAGGAAAGGGCAATCAATTGGCCAGAGGAATTGATATCTTGTTGCCAGGCCCGGAGGACGTAAAAAGTAAAGCTAAAAAGCTGATAAAAAAGAAGTACTATAAAGCCCGCAGCCAGATCATGCACGGCTTTGCCTACGATGATCAGACTCTAAATATCGAGGAATGGGAAATCGAGTTGATGTTTGATGTCTGCAGGAGAATAATTCTGTTCATGCTTGAAAAATGCGTAACAGAACAAAAAGGCAAGGATCGGACTCTCAGGGATGTTGGGATCATTAAATAAAACGCCGCGGCGCCCACATGGCCGGCGTTCCCAGGGCATTTCAGCCTCGGTCTTGGACTGCGGCTTGCCGCTTTGGAGTGCGCGCGGCTTGCCGCCGCTTTGGATCGGCAAGCTTGCTTGCCGGAACATGGAACAAGCTCTTCAATCCAATGAAAGACGTGGTGCAAAATCACAAGGCGTGAGTACGAGGGAAACACCGCCGGGAGCAAGCTCCCGGCTCGCAAAAGCGGCGGCAAGCCGCGCGCACTCCGAAGCTTGCGCACTTAATAGGAGACGGTTGAGATGAGTGATTGGCCCCATGCGCCCGTGCATCGGTTGGAACAACCGGGAGCGTTCATGGTGACGGCCGCGACCAGTCGGAAGGAGCGTCTTTTCAACTCTCCCGAACGGCTCAACATGCTCCAGGACCTGCTGTTCGATCTCGCGGGCCAATACCAATGGAAGCTGCAGGCATGGGCGCTGATGAGCAATCATTACCATTTCATCTCCCTGTGCCGCGGCGGCCCGGAGACATTGCGGCCCTTCATCCGCAAACTGCACAGCCTCTCAGCCCGTGAGCTGAACCGAATGGACAATGCGCCGGGCCGTAAGGTGTGGTTCCAGTACTGGGACTCGCACCTTACTTTTGAAAAATCCTATTTCGCTAGGCTAAACTACGTCCACCAGAACCCGGTCCATCACAAGATTGTTCCCGTCGCCGACCAATATGAATGGTGCTCTGCGAAATGGTTCGAACTGAACGCGGGGCACGCGTTTCGGAAAATGATCTATGGTTTCAAGACGGACAAGGTCAATGTGGTTGACGATTTTTAAATTGCAGTGCGGAACGCTTTGGAGTGCGCGCGGCTTGCCGCCGCTTTCGCTCGGCAAGCTTGCTTGCCGGAACACGGAAGAAAGCTCTTCAATCCATTGGGAGCAAGCGTGAAGCACTCCGCAACCTTGGGTGCCCGGGAAGCTCCGCCGGGAGCAAGCTCCCGGCTCACGAAAGCGGCGGCAAGCCGCGCGCACTCCAAAGCTTGCGCACTCACCGGCGGCAGGCCGCGATCTTTAATAGGTTGGCGCGATAATGAATAAAGAAAAAACCATCGAGCAATGGATCACGAACCCGACGCTGCGGGTGATTTATCTCACGGTGGCGCAGATCCTGCGCGTGGCCTTGCTGGGGCTGACGTTCGAGGGGATCGGGGAGCAGTTGCTGAGGTTTCTGGAGACGACGGGGGGGATTGCGAAGCTGTTGGTGGAGACGTTGTGGGGGCTCATCCGGCCGCCGTACCGGTTCCGGTTGTTCATGCAGCAGGCGGTGGTGGTTGGTTGGCAGACGATCCCGCTGATCGCGGCGACGTTGGGGTTTTTGGGGATGATCGTAATGCTGGAGCTCCGGTTCCAGCTCACGCGGGTTTTGCACAACATCAGCCTGATCCCGGGGATCGCGGGTCTGATGTTCTTCCGGGAGTTCGGGGCGACGGTGGTGATGGCGATGCTGGCGGCGAAGGTGGGCGCCGGGTTCACGGCGGAGATCGGGGGCATGAAGACGACGGACCAGATTGACGCCTTGGAGCTGATGGGCGTGAGCCCGGTGCATTACCTGGTGGTGCCTCGGTTCGCGGCGTGCATGGTGATGGGGATGGCGCTTTCGGTGATCGGGCTGTTCGCGGCGTTCATGATGGGTTTTTTGTCGAGCTTCACGATTTTCAATTACCAGACGTATTTGGGCACGATGAACGCTTACGTGGGCTGGCCTGATTTCATCAACCTGATCCTGAAGGCGCTGGCGCTGGGGTGGGTGGTCCCGATCACGAGCTGCTATTACGGTCTCACGGCCGGGGGCGGGGCGCGGGGCGTCGGGGAGGCCACGACCAAGTCGGTTGTGACCTCGATCCTGATCATAATCATTTTGGACTTTACCATCAGCGCCATCGCTGATAAACTGGTGAGCGCGGTGCTGAGCTTCACGTGAGGACTGGATGCCATGGAGTCAAGAGAAGATATTAGCCGCAGATGAACGCAGATGAACACAGATAAAAAAGGACTAAAATAAAGAAAGGAAAAAGAAGCATTCGCCATCCATAGGCATGACATTTAATTTTTCTTAATATCTGCGTTAATCTGCGTTCATCTGCGGCAAAAAATATATCTCGAAAACATCGCGGACCTTTTGAAACAGGCGGAGATGATATGGACAAATTCAGCTTAGAGGTGAAGGTAGGGCTGGTGGTGACCGCGGCGGCGGGCCTGGTGCTGGCGTTCATCTTCATTTTGGGGGACTGGAACCCGTTCTCCAACACCTATCGGGTGATCGTGTCGCTGGACTACGCGGGCGGGATCAAGCCGGGGTCCGACGTTGACCTGGCGGGGGCGAAGGTGGGGAAGGTTGACGCGATCCGTTTTCCGCAGGACCTCACTCACAATGAGCCTCCGCTGCAGCTCGAACTGTTGATAGACAAGCGGGCCAAGGAGCTGATCCGGAAGGACTCGAGATTCTCGGTGCAGATGGAGAGCCTTTTGGGCGGCAAGATCGTTGAGATCACGCCGGGGTCTCCGGCGGAAAAGGCATTGGAGGACGGGGACGTGGTTCGGGGGATCGAGCCACCGAACCTGGACGCTCTGATCGGGCAGGCGGTGGAGCTGGTGCAGGGCTTGAAGGACCTGATGGGCTCGCTCTCGGCGGAGGACCGGGAGAGGTTCCGTGGGCTGCTGGCCTCAATTTCGCGGCTGGGGCCTGAGGACGTGGACCACGTAAAGAGCCTGCTGAAGAATGGGGCAGCGGCTTCGGGAGACCTCAGCGCCATGACCGCTGACCTCAGGCCCGAGCTCAAGCCCCTGCTCGCCGACCTGCGGACCACATTGGACCAGGCCGGGCCGACGCTTAGAGAGGCCCGGGGGCTGGTGCGCAAGCTCAACAGCACGGTGGACGAGCTGCGGGCCATGGCGCCGGAGGACAGCGATGCGACGCGGGCCAAGATCGAGGAGCTCGTGAACGCGGCGGACCAGCTCAGCCGTATCGCGGACCGCCTGGACCGGTTCACGGCGTACATGGAGCGCGAGTACGGGGACATGGACCGCGCGGAGCTGGAGCGGATCATCCGCGAGTTCCTGCAGCAGGAGGGGGTGACGATCAACGTGGGGACGATCGTGGGCAATCCGGATTATCCTCCGCCCCCCGCCCAGGCGCCGGCCATGACCAAGGAAATGAAGGACGGGCCGAAGTAAAAAAATCATCCGCCTGACACCGCCAAGCCGACCGCTTATTTGTACCCGCAAGAAGACGTGTTGACATGGAAGAAAAAATCATCGAGCTGAAAAACATCAGCAAGTCGTTCGGAGCCACCCGGGCGCTCAGTGACGTGTCGTTCGGGATCAAGAAGGGGTCGGTGCACGCGCTGATCGGGGAGAACGGTGCGGGCAAGAGCACGCTGATGAAGATCCTGATGGGGATCCACCAGCCGGACCAGGGCGAGGTGGTGCTGGCGGGGGAGGCGGTGACGGTGCTTGACCCGGTGGCGGCGCTGGGGATGGGCCTGGCCATCGTGTTCCAGGAGATCACAATGTGCGGGAACCTCTCGGTCCGCGAGAACATGTTCCTGGGCCGGGAGCTCACCCGGCGCGGCAATCTGGACATCCGGGCGATGCGCGAGCGGACGCGGGCGGCGCTCGACGAGGTCGGTCTGAAGTTGTCGCCCGACCAGCTGGTGGAGACTTTGTCGGTGGCGCAGAAGCAGCTGGTGCAGATCGGGCGGGCGATCCTGACGGAGCCTCGGGTGCTGATCCTGGACGAGCCCACGTCGTCGCTCACGCGCGACGGGGTGGACTCGCTGTTCCGGATCGTGCGGCGGCTGCACGAGCGCGGGGTCACGGTGCTTTACATCTCGCACAAGATGGAGGAGATTTTCGAGATCGCGGACACGGCCACGGTGCTGAAGGACGGGAAGCACGTGAACACGGTGGCGGTGGAGAGCGTTGGCGTTGACGACCTGGTGGCGATGATGGTGGGCCGGGAGCTGGACCGGTCGAAGCGGCGGCTGGAGTGCCGGGCGGGCGGGTGCCTGCTTGAGGTGCAGGACCTCGCGGGCGACGGCTTCGCGGGGGTGTCGCTCCGGGTGGCGGCGGGGGAGATCGTGGGGATCGCCGGCCTGGTGGGGTCGGGCCGGACGGAGCTGATTGAGACGATTTTCGGGGTGCGGCCGGCCACGGCGGGCCGGATTTTGCTCAAGGGCAAGGAGGTGACGCGCTCGAGCGTTCTCGGGCGCATCCGCGCGGGCATGAGTCTGGTTCCGGAGGACCGGCAGTTGGAGGGTCTGATTTTCACCATGGTGCTGCGCGAGAACCTGACTTTGCCGGACCTGGCGCTGGGGACGCTGGGCCGGGTGGCGATTGACGGCAGGGCGCAGCGGGAACGGGCGGGGGCGGCGCTTGCGAAGATGCGGGTGACGGCGTCGAGCATGGAGGCGGAGGTGGACAGCCTGTCCGGCGGGAACCAGCAGAAGATCGTGATCGGCAAGTGGCTGTCACTGGAGCCGTCATTGTTGATTCTGGACGAGCCGACGCGGGGGATTGACGTGGGGGCGAAGGCGGAGGTGCACGATTTCATCAAGGCGCTGGCGGACGAGGGACGGGCGTGCCTGGTGGTGTCGTCCGAGCTGCCGGAGGTCCTGGCGCTGGCGGACCGCATTTACGTGATGCACATGGGCGAGCTCAAGGGGGAGGTCTCCGGGGAGAGCGCGACGGAGGAACAGATCATGGGGATCGCGCTGGCGGGCGGAGGGCAGGAGGTGAGGCTTGAGGCTTGAGGCTTGGGGCCAGAGCGGGAACGCGGGGCAGCCACGCCCGTTTTGAGTTATGAATGTCGTTTTCAGGGAGGAAGAAGTTAATGCCTGACAATCCATCCGGAGGGGGAGCGGGGAAGAAGCGGGGCGCGCTCAGGAGCATCCTGGCCTATCGGGAGTTCAGCGTGTTCATGATCCTGCTCCTGGAGATGGCGGTGTTCTACGTGATCATCGAGGCCAAGTTCGGCCGGGGCCTGTATTTCATCAAGCTCGACAACCTCATGCTCATCCTGCGCTACTCCAGTTTTTACGCGATCGCGGCGGTGGGGGCCGCGATGATCATCATCTCGTTCGGAATTGACCTGTCGCCCGGTTCGGTGATGGCGCTGACGTCGGTGGTCACGGGCTATTTCTATATCAACCTGGACTGGCCGCTGTTCCCGAGCTGCCTCGCCGGCCTCGGGGTGGGCGTGTGCTGCGGCGCGCTGGCCAGCTTCATGATCGTCGAGATCAAGCTGCCGGCGGGACTGCGGGAGCGCCTGCCCAAGCGGGTGGAGGCGCCGGTCTCGAACTTCCTGGCCATCCAGCTCCCGCCGTTCATCGCGACGCTCGGGATCATGGGCATCGCCCGCGGGCTCGCCTACATCATCATGAGGGGCAAGACCTATATAGACCTCTCCGAGAAAATCCCGCGGGACCAGGTCATCCTGGGTTACCGCTACATTGACGTGCTCAACTTCTCGCCGCTGGTGCTGATGGTGGTGATCGCGCTCGCGTTCCACTGGTTCATGGTGCGGACGAGGTGGGGCCGGCAGATCCACGCCGTCGGCGGCAACGAGACGGCGGCGCGCTTCTCCGGGGTCAACGTGGCCGGCATGAAGACCATCGTTTACTTGACCGGCGCGGTGCTGGCATCGGTGTCCGGCCTGATCCTGGCCGTGGTCATGGGCCAGGGCCAGCAGAGCCTGGCGCTGGGCTACGAGCTCGACGTGATCGCCGCCGCCGTGGTGGGAGGAGCGTCGCTCACCGGAGGCAAAGGCTCCGTGCTCGGCGCCGTGATCGGCGCCCTCATCTTCGGCGTGCTCCACAACGGCTTGAACCAGATCACCGGCGCGCCCTACTACGAGCGCTTTATCGTCGGCCTCGCCGTGGTCGTCATCGTCATCATTGACCAGTACACGGCCAAGCGGCAGGCGAAAATGATGTAAAGGGGAAGCGGATTCAAGGCTTCTCGCCCCTGGCCGCCGCCCCGAAATCAAGGGCGTGGCCCGGGTAATATCGGCGCGCGCTCGCTCTCCGCTATTTCCCCGGGCGTACCCTCGCAGATGATCTCGCCCGCGACCAGGAGATAGACGTATTGGGCGAAGGCGAAGGTCATGGGGATATTATGGTCGGTCAGGAGCACGGCCATGCCCTGGCCGGAGAGTTTCTTGACTGGAATGGAGGGGTCGGCGCCGGAGCGGCCCAGGCCGCGTGGTTATGCCTCCTGATCGGATCCCTCGTCGCGCTCGATCTCCGGGTGAACCGCCGCGGACTCAAATTGGTGTAAACGGCGGGCAGAATCTCGCCCCTGGATTCCGCCCAGCGCGGCCTTTGGCCGCAACCAAAGAGTTTATTAACAAGGATATTCAGGATGTCAAGGATAAGATTTTCTTATCCTGAATATCCTGTATCTCCTTGTTCATTCATTCTTTCAGCCGGATGCGCATGATTTCGCGAAAAGTGCAAAGAAATTTATACATCTTACATCACTCTTGTCCAAAATAGGCCGTAAGAAAACCGCCAAGACGCCAAGAGCGCCAAGGATCGCCAAGTAAATCATGATGTTTCTTTGCGGCCCGGCAAATAACAGCTCCGGAGCGTTGGCCCCAACCGGCTTGGCGGATCGGCCGACGGGAGCGCCAAGCCGGAAACATACGCGCCCAAGCCCTCTTAAAATCGTGTTAAAAAATAATCCTTGGCGCTCTTGGCGCCTTGGCGGTTTTCCGGTCCGTTTATTTTGGACAGCACTGATCTTACATGTTAGTAGTACAGGGTCCTCAATTATATAAATTGAAAATTCATTTGCCGATTGTGAGAAATCGAGGGGGACCGATGGGGGGCAGAGGGTGACCGGCCATTGTTGGTCCATTTAACCCGCTGATTTTATTTATCAAATTGTCCTGCCCCTTTTCGATGATTCCGGCACCAGGGTTGCATCTCTATGCTCGCATGGTCAGGCATATTAATCCTGGAAGGGTCTTATCATGATGGCGCGGATCATTAACCGGGTGGTGGGGCGGCCGAAGCTGACGCTTTTGGCGGTCGGTATCATCACGGTCTTTTTCGGTTATTACGTTCCGAGGGTGAAATTCACGAGCGCGGTGGATGATTTTTTCATCAGCGGCGACCCGGACAAGGAATTTTTCATGCAGGTGAAGAGGGTGTTCGGGGACGACGGGGTTACGGTGATCGCGATGGTGTCGCCGGCGGGGGAGGACGTGTTCAGCGCGGCGCGGATCACGAAGCTCGCGCGGGTGACGGACGCGGTGGCGGCGCTCGCCGGGGTGCGGAAGGTTTTGAGCCTGACCAACGTGCAGCGGATTTTCGGCTCGGGGATGATGATCAACGTGAAGCCGCTGATGGCGAAGGTCCCGGAGACGGCGGAGGAATGGGCGGCGCTGAAGGGGGCGCTCGGCGAGAACACGATGTACGACCGGAACCTGGTGAGCGCGGACCGGCGCACGGCGGCGGTCAACGTGTTTCTGGAGGACCTGGACGCGGACCAGAGCCGGTATTACGAGATCATGGACGAGATCTCGGCGATCTTGAACCGGGAGTCGGGCCCGGAGAAGTTCTACGTCTCGGGGATCGCGGCGACGAGCACGGAGATCCACCGGGCGATTTTAAGGGACCTGAAGCGGTTCGTGCCGCTCATGTTCGCCTTGATCACGGTGATCCTGCTGATCAGCTTCCGGTCGGTCCGGGGGGTGGTTCTGCCGCTGGCGACGGTGGTGATCACGACCATCTGGACCATCGGGTTCATGGGCGTGATGGCGATTCCGATCGGGATGGTGACGATGGTGCTGCCGCCGCAGATCATCGCGATCGGGAACGCGTACACCATCTACGTGCTCAGCGATTATCTGGAGGAGCTGACGGACCAGGGCAGCGCCGCGGAGATCGTTGCGTCCACCGTGAGGCGGGCGGCGCTTCCGCTCGCGCTGTGCGGGCTGACCACGGTGATCGGGTTCGGGTCGCTCTTGTGGAACAACATTTTGTCGCTCCAGGAGATGGGGATCGCCTCGGCGGTGGGGGTGAGCTTCGCGGTGCTGCTGGCGCTCACGGTGACGCCGGCGGTGCTGGCGCTGCTGCCGAAGCAAAGGCCGCGGCGGGAGGACCCGGAGTCGGGGGAGAAGAAGCCCGGTCTCATGGACCAGTTGGTGGAGTCGCTGGCCGAGTTCGACATCCGCCGGCGCATCCCCATCCTGGCGGCCTCGGCCCTGATCGCGCTGATCGCGGCCATCGGGATGTTCCGGATCGAGTTCGACACCGACTTCCTGACCTTTTTCTCGAAGGACGATCCGGTGACGGTCTCCAACCAGGTGCAGCAGAAGTACCTGGCGGGCGCGGCGCCGTTTTTGGTGATCCTGGACGCGGGCAAGCCGGACGCTTTCAAGGACCCGGCGCTGCTGCGCAAGATGGAGCTGTTCCAGAACTGGATGACGGAAAAGATCGCGGGAGTGGACCTCACCATGGCCGTCACCGACTACGTGAAGCTGTTGAACAAGGTCTTCCACAAGAACGACCCCGCGGCCCAACGGCTCCCGGAAACGCGGAAGGAAGTGGCCCAGCTCCTGCTCTTTTATTCGTTCTCGGGCAACCCCAATGACTTCGCGCCGTACGTCACGTCGGACTACTCGCGGGCCAACATCATGGTGCGGAGCAGGATCGTGGGCTCGACCGCGACCAACCAGGCGGTGGCGCGGATCGAGGAGTACGCGAAGACGCTGTTCGGGCCGGACGCGAAGGTCAAAGTGTCGGGGACGATCCCGCTCGTGAACAAGAGCGCCGTGGCGATCGCGTCGGGCCAGATGAAGAGCCTGGCGTCGAGCGTCATCCTGATTTTCCTGGTGATGGCGCTGCTGTTCCTGTCGGTGAAGGTGGGATTGATCGCGATGGTGCCGAACGCGCTGCCGATCCTGGTGCTGTTCGGGTTCATGGGCTACTTCGGGATCACG
This sequence comes from bacterium, assembly GCA_035527835.1. Taxonomy (GTDB): domain Bacteria; phylum RBG-13-61-14; class RBG-13-61-14; order RBG-13-61-14; family DATKZS01; genus DATKZS01. Next base: position 40,926 of record DATKZS010000041.1, on the reverse strand, counting down.
ATCAACCTGTCCACGGCGCTGATCTCGTGCATCGCCATCGGGCTGGTGGTGGACGACACCATCCACATCCTGGCGCGGTACAATGACGAGCTCAAGACCGCGATTGACCCGGACGAGGCCATGAAGCGGACGCTTCGGGTGATGAGCAAGCCGGCGCTGTTCACGTCGGTGAGCCTGTTCTTCGGGTTCTCCATCCTGGGCGGGTCGGACTTCGTTCCCATCCGTCAGTTCGGTCTGCTCACGGGGATGACGGTGATGGTGGCGCTGCTCGGCGACCAGGTGCTGTTGCCGGCGCTGGTCTCGACGGTGCGCGTGACCACGCTGTGGGACCACGTGGGCCTGGGCATCGGCGGAGAGGCCGCGCCGGTGCGGCTGTTCCAGGGCTTAAGCCCGCACCAGGAAAAGGTCGCCACCTTGATGGGCGTGTTCGGGTTCTACGGCCCGGGCGAGCCGGTGGTGAAGCAGGGCGACGTGGTCAAGGACCTGTTCATCGTGCTCTCCGGCGGGGTCAAGGCCACCAGGAACGGGGCCTCCGGCAAGGCCGCGGGCGCCGCTGAGTCCGTGGCCCTGGTGCCCTCCGGGTTCGACTTCGGCTGCATCCCGGGCGATGAGCCGCGGCCGTCGCCCGTGTCTTGGATCGCCGAGCCCTCCGCTAAAATCCTCATGCTCAACCCGATGACCCTCGACCGCCTCCGCACCGCCCACCCCCAGATCGCGGAGCGGATCGAGCACAACCTCGCCAAGACCAGGGAGGAGGCGACGGCCAGGGAGAAGAGGCTTGAGCTTGGGGCTTGAGGCTTGGGGCGTGGGGCTTGAGGCTTGGGGGCGCGGCGAGCTGCAATCATAGAAAAGGAGCGAGGATCGAGGAGATCGGCATGAGTATTCCCGATCTCACACCCGGATGAAATGGAGACGTGGCGCCGGGATGAATCGCATGGAATTGATCGCCGCGATCAGTACTTGCGGCGCCGGGAACGACGGATCAGGCCGGCGGCTAGAAAGGGGACCCCCAATGATCCCATCATGGCCCAGGGGCTTTGCAGGCCGGCGCAAAAGACCTCGCCCACGCGCTCCTCATGGCTCACGGCCTCGTCATTGCCCGCCAGGGAGGGAGTGGTGGGTTCCGGCTCCGGAGACGGAGGCCCGGGAATTTCGTACATGAAGATGTCATAGTTCCCGAACCGGTCGGCGGTGTAAACGATCCGGTTGCCGGAAATGGAGGGAGCATAATATGTCTCGACCGGCCCCACGGGCATCTGCGTCTCCAGGTCCGTGGAAATATCGTAATACCAGAGATAGCCGTTCCGCACGAACACCACCCAGTCGCCTTTAATGCGGGCATGGTCGGCGGGGCCCGCGATAATCATCCTATCCTCGCCGGTGGAAAGCACGCGCAGATAAATATCGGATTGCTCCAGGATGCCATAAATAACATTATCGCCGGAAATATCCGCCCAAGAAGCGTTAGTGGAGCCTCCAATCAATTCGGTGTAACTGATGTCCGGGAATTGCGATAAATCGGCAAGTTCAATCGAGGAGTATTCATCATCAGGAAGATTAATAACCATCTCATCACACCAACCTGCCTGATCCCCTCCACTTTTTCTCTTATAAGTCGCAAGGTCTCCGGAAACGGAAGGGCGGCCCCAGGGAGTATCAAAGGTTGGGATCCAAGGAGGGAGAGGAGCTTCCGAGTTTGTCTGCAGGTCATGGAAAAACATCATTAGATCGCGCCGATAACAGCCCCACGGATCGGTCAAGCATTCATCCACATCAGTTCTCCAGTCCAGCCAGGCGATCCAGCGGCCGTTGATGGTAACGTTTTCCTTCTTTGATTGAACGCTGGTGATCCTGGTCTCGGTCAGGGTGGAAAGATCCAAAAGGTAGATATCGTTATCAGCCCATCCTACAATATAATTACGCCAATCGTGATAGACAATTTTGTCGCCTGATATTTTTGCGTCCTTTTGATAAGAAGGATCAGAGGTGATGCGGGTTTCGGTTTGAGATGACAGGTCGAAGAGATAAATATCCGATGCGCCGTTTCTGTAATCAGTGTATACAATCCGGTCGCCGTCAATCGCGGGATGAATTTGAGTGGCGGGATCAGTAGTGATGGGAACCTCCTGGCCCAAGGCGGTAGATGAATATGAGCTTTTCATGATTAAAAAAATGATAAAATAAATTATTTTCCTCATGTTGCGCCTCCTTTTTCAGAGTTTGGGAGAAACGGGAGTGGTATCTCCTTCTAATGTCGAATTGATATCATAAGGATGTTTTATTTTCAGGGGTTGGGATGCGGGATTATAGTAAGTCACCAGGGCCTTGTTGATCGCTGAGAGCAGGCGGGTTATCTGGTCAATCTCCGCAAGCTGGTCTTCTGTAAGTTTTATCACCTTCACCCGGCACTTGCCCTTGCCCGGAACGGATACGGGAATAATGGAGGCGATCAGGGCATCGGCCTGTCCGACGATTTCCTCCACCGTCAGGTCCGAACCGATGACCCTGGCACCGATCAAAGGATCATCCAGCCTTGCCGCGGCCGAGAGATTAAACTTCGCGGTCAGAAGCCCGGAAAGCATCAGCCTCAGCTCCCCGGGATAATGCAGCAAATCAGGGCCAATGCCGGCAAGGATTTGGCGGGCCCGGGTTTCTTTTTCCACGACGATGCTTACGCCCTCCGGCTTCCCTTCTTCATCAATATGGCCCAGGATAACCGGGAGGTAAGACTGGATCGCGCCTTGAGGCTGTTCCAGGAAATAACCGGTCCCCCGGGCCGAGGAAACGGGCAAAAAGGGATAAGGCTCGCTCGTAAGCTCATAAAAAGACGATGCCGGCGGCTTAATAAAGATATTGTTCTCGGCCAGGACATTGAACCAGAGCCAGCGGTGATACCCCTCCAAGCAATTGATATATTTCCATGATTCGTTCTCGATGGTGGCGCAGACCGCCTCGGTGGTTTCCTGGTCAAGGTCTACAGGCGGATCATAATTGCCGGAAACGTCCCAGTTGTAATTCCCGGATAAATACCGAGGAGAGCCGTTGACGGTTTTACGGATGCGAAGGAACTCCCCCTTGGGGTTGGTAACCATGTAGGCAATAGTATAATTCTCTCCGTTGGCCAATCCGGGGACCGCGTAATTGGGACCGGAGACTTCCTTGTCCGCGCAGCCGTCGCACAGGCTGTCGGCGTCGGCGTCCACCAGGGAAAAAGCCATAGCGCTGGAATTAGCTAAGAAATAGAATGAAAATTTTCCATCGTAATTTGTGTCCACCCCGTGGCTCCAGGCCGAGGTGCGGAGGGGCCGGCTCACGACGGGGCAATAACCCGGCGGAGTCAAGGCCCCGCCTCCCACCACCTCATAAGGCCCGCAGCAGTCCACGGCCATGAACTGAATGGAATTTCCGGGCAGGATGCCGATCTGGCCGGTGGTGAGCACCTTGAAGGCGTTGCTGCAGTCCACGGTCTCGTCCGGGGTATCGGCGTCCGGCCCCATGACCGCCTCCAGGCGGTAGAAATAGTTGCCTCCGGGCGCCAAGGCGTCGGGGTGATTGGGTCCTGAATAAAGGGTGTAAAGGGCCTGGTCGGGAATGTCGTCCGGGACCAGGGGATCTTCAACGGCCTGGCTCACGATCGTGCCTCCCACGCCTGATTTCAAGGGGTCAGTGTAGAGGGTGTAAAAGATCTTGCGGTCCCCTGGCCCCGGGCAATAATCGGCGAAGTTAATGCCGCCGTCGGCGTCATAGAGCTCGAGGTCAAAGGTCGGCTGCGATCCTTCCACCCCGATGTAAAAACGTATGTATGGGACCGGCACGGTGGCGCGGTACATGCCGATGATGTGGACGAACTTGCCGTCGTTGAGGTCCGAGGTGGGGAAGCCATGGAGCGGCCGGGCGACCTGGAAGGTTACGCGGTCAATAAAACTATGGCCGAGGGTGCTATTCACGGTCAAGCGGATGGTGTAAGGCCCGCTGGAAAGGGCGCTGAAGTCCAGGCTCCCGAGGATTGTGCCGTCTATGGGGGAAAGGTCGGGGGTGGGCGTGACCGACGTTGAGATCGTGGTCCAACCGGAGGGATAAACGCCTTCCCCGTATTCCAGGATGTAATCGCTGAACTCGGGGCCTTTGGCGATCCCGTAGATGTCAACCACGCCGCTCAACACGTCGCCGTTCCAGGGCGAGATTATCAGCGCCTCCTGGGGATGGGCCACTTGGTCGCGCACCGGGTTGGCGTCACAAAACGGATCAAGATCATCATCGCACAGCGCCTGGAAGGCGTTGATCCTTCCATAGCCGGTAAAAACATCAAAACCAGGGTAGCTCGATCCATCGTTCCGCGGGTCAACTATATCATCGGCGGAGACCCGAATTACCTGCCGAATCTGCTCGTTGCTGAACTCCGGATGCCGCGATTTAATGAGCGCGGCCAAGCCGGAGACCATGGGAATGGCAAGCGAGACCCCGCTAGACCTTAAATGATCGGGGCCTACTAAATAAGTGGAAGCGCAGCTCACGGACCGGCCCGGGCCGGAGGCGCAGGAAAGCACGTTATTGTTCGCATTGGCATCAGTTACATCAATCCCTCCGGACGGAGCCACCACTTCCAGGGAGGTCCCGGAGTTTGAATTCCTCCATTGATAATCAGCCTCGTTGACTCCCCCGACCGTTATTGCCCAGGGGAATCGTGCCGGGTTGTGATTGTGGAGCTCGATTGAATGGCCATTGTTGCCCGAGCCTGCAACCAGGACCGCTCCCTTCCCATAAGCGTACTTGACCGCGGAAAGCAGGTTCTGATTAATTGGCGCAAATTTATTCTCAAAACTCATGTTGATGACATCGGCCCCCATGTCGGCGGCGTACATGACACCAAGGGAAAGTTCCGAATTCTTGCCAAGGGGACAGTCACCGGCGCCGCATTCAAGGCAATAAGGCGGGGATGGAGGGTCACTTCCATCAATACAATCCGCGCAATCGGTAAATCCTTTTACCGCCATTATTTCAGCATCAAACGCGAGTCCCAATATGCCATAACTATCAGTAGCAGCGCCTGCCACTGCCGCAACCGCTGTCCCATGACCTCGGTAATCCATGGGATCTTCATCCTGATCATCCGATGCATTTATATTGTTTCCCGCAAAATCCCATCCCATCAGGTCGTCAATGTACCCGTTCCCGTCATCATCTAGTCCGTTAATCACTTCCCCGGGATTGGTCCAGATCCGGCTGGCCAGGTCCGGGTGATTGTAATCCACGCCGGTGTCCACCACCGCGATCACCGCTCCCGCGCCCGTGCTCAACTCCCAGGCATCCTCCGGGTCTACCAGCTTCAGCCCCCACATGTCATCGTAAGCCTGGCCCCAGCTCCCGGAAGAAAGATAAAAAGGATCAGCGGGCGTGTACAACAACTCCATCCAGTAGTCGGGCTCCGCGTATTCCACCAATGGATTCCGCATCAGGAGCTTGGACAATTCAATCACATCAGTATAAGGATTGTTCAGGGTTACGAGGTAGATGTTGGAAAGCTCATGGCCTGCGCCCGGAAAAAGCTTCCGTTTGGATTTCACGCCGATGGAATCAAAGAGCTGGCGGGCCATTACGGAGCTAACGGAGGTCGACGGTTTCAACTTTACGATCACCACGCCCGGATCGTAGTTATCGCTGATGACCGGTGGCAGGTATAATTCCCCGCCTACCGTCTCTCCGTCCTGCCCCCCCCCGCCATCCACGCAGCCGAAGTGAGAGTGATTTTTACCCCCCCATCCCGCCATCAAGGTGGCCAAGGCGAGAATGGACAAAACCAGGATCTTTGCGATGCGTTTCATTTCCGTCCTCCGTTTCCAGTCAGAGAAGCCAGGGACTTGTAATTTGACCGCACTCCCGGAGAGCCTATGTTGAGTAATACAATATTTTTGTGAGCTTGTCAACAAAAAAATCCGGGCGGGCTGGTCATTTGCCCCCTGGGGCCGTGATTGGGTAAAGTGGGGATCACGAAGGGCCCAAGGGCCGGCGATCATAAGAGCAGTTGCTCATGCCGCGGGGCGGCGCCAAGAAAGCATGAAAATGCGCGGGAGTGTGGGAGGCAGCCTCCGGCGGGCGACTCTTCGGCTTTTCCGTGCGCGTGGTCGCCCGGCGGAGCCGGCCTCCTCCGTTATTTTCTAAACAATGTCAGGCGGGTCGTGGAGCCGGCCCCGGCCACGGCGGGTGGAACTGATCGAGGCGATGATTTATTATGGAGCCTGTCGGGGAGGCAGGTTTCTCTATAGGCACACTCGCGCCTCCCGGGGAGGTCTGATCCATGAAAGCTAGGGCGGTCGGGATCGCGGTGGTGGCGCTGGGCGTGCTGTTGGTGCTGACTCCGTGGGTGATTTTCCCGGTGTGCGGGGTGGGGCGTTTCGCTCCGGGGCCGGGGATTGCGCCGGGGATGCACCCCTGCCACGGCACTCTTCAGGCGGAGACGGTGCTGGGGGCGGCGGCCATTGTGATCGGGTTCATACCCGTTCTCTGGCCGCGGAAGAAAGCGGTGCTGGGGGCATCGCTGGGGGCGGCGGCGGTGGCGGTGCTGGCGGTGCTGTTTCCGCTTGCGATCACGGGCCTGTGCAAGGTGGTGACCATGCCGTGCCGGCTGGGGACCCTGCCGGCGCTGGAGACGGTGGCCACGCTGATGATGCTGGCGGCGGCCCTGGGCCTCACGGTTTACCGCGGCCTGCGATGAGTATTTCCGCGCTCAGCCTGGTCCTGTCGCGGGACCTCAAGCGCCGGCCGGCGCGGAACCTGTTGCTCGGCCTGTGCGTGGCCGCGGTCACGGGCATGCAGGTGGCGGCGGCGCTGTTGGACGCGGCGAGCCGGCGCGGGCTGGAGCTGGGCCTCGCCCGGATGGGCGCGGACCTGGTGGCGGTGCCGCGCGGACTTTCCGACGAGCTCACGCATTCATACATGACGGGGGAGGCCGCGCTGTTTTACATGGACGCGGCGGTGGAGCAAAAGATCGCGGCGTTGCCCTTCGTGGATCGGACCTCGCCGCAGGTGTACATCAAGTCGCTTTCCGGGGCTTCGTGCTGCTCGGCGTGGAACATCTTTTTGATCGGGTTCGACCCGGCCACGGACTTCACGGTGCGGCCGTGGCTCACCGCGCACCGGGAGACGCCGCTGGGTCCCGACGACGTGCTGGTGGGCGCGGCCATCGCCTCGGAGCCGGGCACGAACATCAAGTTCTACGGCCGTCAATTCCGCATCGCGGGGACGCTGGACGCGACCGGCACCGGTCTCGACACCACGGTCTTCATCCCCATCCGGGCCGCCTACCTCATGGCCAAGGAGTCGCCGGTCAAGGCGGTCAAGCCGCTCGACCTGCCGGAGAGCAAGGTGTCGGCGGTGATGATCAAGCTCAAGCCCAAGAGCGCGGGCGGGTCTCCGGCGTATCGCGCGGCCTACGAGCTGGAGATGAGATTCCCGGAGATCAGCGTGATCCAGCCGGAGGACTTCATGGTCAGGGTGCAGAAGAACCTGGCCGCGACGCTCGGGACGCTCCGGTCGGCGAGCTACGCGGTGTGGCCGGTGACGGCGCTCTTGATCGGGCTGGTGTTCGGGATGGCGGCGAACGAGCGGCGGCGCGAGATCGGGCTTTTACGGGCCATGGGCGCGACGCGCGGGTTCGTGTTCCGGATGATCATCGGCGGCGCGCTGATCGTTTGCGGGGCGGGCGCGGCGGCGGGGATGGCGGCGGCGGCGGGGCTTACTTCAGCGTTCTCGCGGCTGATCGCGCTCAAGCTGGAGGTCCCGTTTTACTGGCCGGGCATGGGCGACCTCGCGGCCATCCTGGGCGCGGCCTGCGCGCTGGCGCTGCTGACCGGCGGCCTGGCCGCGCTGGTGCCGGCCATCAGCGCGAGCCGGATGGAGCCTTACGAGGCCATCCGGAGGGGCGAGTGATGGTCCGGCTCGAGAGGGTGCGCAAGAGCTACGGCCGGGGCCCGGACGCGATCCGGGCGGCGGACGAGGTGACGCTCGCGGTCAGGCCGGGCGAGTTCGTGGTGATCACCGGGCCGTCGGGTTCGGGCAAGACCACGCTGTTGAACCTGATCGGGGGCATGACGCGGCCGGACGCGGGCACGATCCTGGTGGCGGGCCATGACCTGGCATCGCTCTCCGACGCCGCGCTGTCGCTCCTGCGCGGGCAAAGCATCGGGTTCGTGTTCCAGTTCTCGAGCATGCTGCCCACGCTCACGGCCCTGGAAAACACGCGCCTGCCGCTGATGCTGCAAGGCCTGGACGACGAGACGGCCGGCCGGGCGCTGCTGGATAAGGTGGGGCTTGGCGGCCGGGAGCACGCGTACGCGCACGAGCTCTCCGCGGGGCAGCAGCGAAGGGTGGGCCTGGCCCGCGCGCTGGACGCCGGGCCCAAGCTCCTTCTGTGCGACGAGCCCACCGGCGACCTCGACCCGGAAACCGAGGCCGCAATCATGGACCTGCTCGTTGCCGCGAACCATAACGGCGCCACGGTCGTCATGACCACGCACAACCAGGGGCTGCGCGCGTACGGGAGCAGGGCGTTAAACATCAGCATGGGAAGAGTGCAGGACGTATGATATGGAAAAGGGGAATGGACATGACTGGTTCGAGAATTAAATATACCGTGATCTTCTTGTTGTTGCTGGCGCCGGCCGTCATCTTGTGGAGTGCCGAGGCGGGCAAGACGAATAATGCCGCCATTTCGCCATCATCCTATCCCGAGATCGGCGCCGCGGAGCTGGGGCAGCTCCGGTGGTCGCTCCAGGTGGCGGACCAGCCGCTTTCTGATTTCACCAACATGGAGGCGATTGACCAGTTCGGGATGACGGCGTACCGCTACTACCTCGCGTTCACGGCGTATTTCCTGGCGGCGGAGCAGTACCACAAGCTCCCGGCGTGCCCGGAGATCATCGCGCCGCGGATGGACCGCCTGATCCGGAAGATGCGGGAGAAGCCGGTGTGGGAGGTCTGGGCGGAGACGAGCCGGGGCGTAATTTTCCTGGAGCCCAGGATGAACCGGCCGTACCCGTCGGAGCGCGACCCGGTGAAGTACCGGAACATCATGTACTCCGGCCACGTGGGCCACATGATCGGGCTCTACGAGACCCTGTACCGCGACATGAAATATGACCAGCCGGGATCCATTGTTTTCGCCTGGAGCGATGATGAGCGCTATGAGTACGACTACGGGAAGCTGAACCGGGTGATGTACGACCAGATGATGAACCTGCCGTCGCACTGCATCGAGTGCGAACCCAACGCCTGCTTCCCGGAATGCAACCAGCACCCCATCCTCTCCTTCATGCTCTACGATTTCCTGCACCACACGGACCAGATGGAGGCCTCCAAGCCCTTCCTGGATTTCTTCCTGAAAAAGAGAATGATTGACCCCGCCACCCACGCCACCGCGTCGCTTTACCTCATCAAGCAGGACTTGACCGTGTCCATGCAAAACCCGCGCTACAAAAACGCGGCCGACCTGGTGACGGTTCCGGTGTTCAAGCTCGGGCTGGCGAATCTGGACTCGGCGTCGGCGGACGGGTGGACGGGGGCGTTCATGCACGCGTGGCAGCCGGAGTACATCGAGCGTCATTATCCGTATCAGAAGGCGAACAATCTTAAAGGGGTGAAGGACGGCGCGGCCGAGGTCGCGGACACGATCTGGGAGCCGCAGCTCCGCTACGGCTTCTTTGCGATGCTGGCGGCCGAGATCGGGGACACGGAGACCCGGGACCAGTTGCTGAAGTACGCGGACGATAATTACGGCCCGGTCTGGGCGGACGGCGCGATGCATTACCCGTACGACAAGCCAAAGTGCAACAACCTGACGGGCGTGCTCCTGGCCCTGGCCCGCGCGCTGCCCGCGAACGGGCTCAAAGCCATGCACAACCGGCCGTTCGACGGCGCGCATTTCACGGGGCCCGTGGTGAGCGGCGTGGATTTCCCCAAGGCGGTCCTGCGCCGCGCCGTGTATGACCCGGAGAAAAAGGCGCTGATCGTGACCACGGAGCCGGGAGCGGCCACGGCCGGATCCACAACCTTTCAGGTCAAGCGGCTCGACCCGGGCAAGTCATATGCCCTGACCATGGACGGCAAGCAGGTAAAAATAATTCAGGGCCAGGACTCGGCAAAAATCGAGGCGCCGCTCGACGGCCGGCATGACATCGTCATCGCCGAGCAGTAGGTCCCGGCGGACGGCCCTTCTTAAGGTGCGAGAATTTACCGGCCCCGCGGCCCGCGCGGGGCCGGATTTATTTAGACCAGGCTTGCGCCCCGCAAGGTCAGTGTCTATGTTTATGCAGGTGGATCCCGAAATAAAGACGGTGATCGTGGGCGGGGGCAAGGGGTGCCGGGCCATCCTGGAGCTGGCGCTGGAGGGCCGGCTGCAAACGATCAGCATGAAGGTGTTGTGCGTGGTGGACCGGCCCGGCGAGATCACGGCCTCGACCTGGATCGTGCAGGTCATTCCTTCCAACCCGGCGGCCGACACCGCCATGCTGGTACGGAAGGGCAAATAGTCCCCGGTTAAAAAATATTTTGCGGGCGCTTGGAACGGGGAAGCAATCAATGTACAATAAGCGGACATTGATTCTGGCAAACGAACACAAACTAGCAAGGAGGGTGAAAATGAAGGTACTCAAGACGGCAATGGTAATGGCGGCTGCCGCGGTTCTGCTGGCCACGCTGGGGGCGGGGACGGCGAGCGCGGCGAGGTTCGACAACTTCGTGCTCCTGGTGGACCAGTCGGGAGAGATGAACATGACTTACAACGACAAGAGCATGAACTTCATCGCGCGGGACGTGGCCACTCGCATCCTCAACAACATCCCCACCGACACGCCGATCCAGGGCGCGATCTACGTCTACGGCGTGATGGCCGCCAAGGACCACGACAAGATCCAGCGCGTCCAGATGTTCGGCCCCTTCAACAAGGACAAGTTCCGGCGCGAGTTCGAAAACGAGGCCAAGCCCCAGACCGGGAACAGCTCGCTCTCCGTCGCCCTGCGCGAGACCTATGACGTCTTGAGCGGGGTGCCCGGCCGCACCGCCGTCATCATCATCTCGGGCGGCAACATCACCGACAAGGGCGAGCCTTCCACCGAGGCCATCCAAATGAAGCGCGGCTTAGGCGACCGAGTATGCATCTTCACCATCCTGGTGGGCAAGTCCAAGAGAGGCGGCAAGTTCTTGAACGAGCTCACCGAAAAGGGCGGGTGCGGCTTCCCTTATTCCGCCGACAGCCTGAGCAGCGGCAAGCAGGTGCATTGGTACGTCCAGCAGATCTTCCAGGGCACCGCGGGCGACGCCGACGCCGACGGCGTGCCCGACAACCAGGACCAGTGCCCGGGCACGCCCAAGGGCGCGCCGGTGGACTCCCGCGGATGCTGGGTCGTCAATAACATCAACTTCGACTCCGCCAAGTACGACATCAAGCCCATCTACTACAACCAGCTCAACGAAATCGCCTCGATCATGAACGCCAACGCCAACGTCAAGATCCTGATCGAGGGCCACACCGATTCCGACGGCGGCGATGATTACAACCAGAATCTCTCCAATAACCGGGCCAACGCGGTCATGAACTATCTGGTCAGCGCCGACGTGGACGCGTTCCGGCTCCGCGCCGTGGGCAAGGGCGAGACCTCACCGGTGGCCAGCAACGCCACGTCCCAGGGCAAAGCCCTGAACCGCAGGATCGAGTTTACGGTGGTCACACAGTAACTCGGTTCAGAGCAGAATCCACTAAATAAAGGGCGGGCGGTGGAGAAGGCTCTCCGCCGCCCGTTTTTTTCGGCCCGATAAATTTTTGTAGACGGGGCACTCTTGTCCCGCGGCAGCCCGACAGGAGTGTCGGGCCTACTACTGGATCCTATTTGTCCAGGATGTAATCCTCGCGGATGGGGCTCCAGCAGTCGTAGGCCACGGCCGGGCCTTCCTCCGCCGTCACCCCGTGCTCCACGCCCGACGGGATCAGCACCACCTCGCCCGCCCGCGCCGTCCGCTTCTCGCCCGCCACCGTGAATAGCAAAGACCCCGAGATCATCACGCTGATCTGCTCGTGCGGATGGGAATGGACCGGGACCACCGCGCCATCCGCCAGGTCCACGAACGTCACCATCACATTGTCGAGATACGCCGAGCGCATGACCACCCCCGGCGCCAGCTCCTTGCTCGCGAGCTTCTTGATCACCTTATGCTTCATGACTTCCTCCTTGCCGCGCGGCCGCGCCGTCGCGGTTGATGTAGCGCGCCGCGATGCGCGCCCAGTCCGTTTCCATGGCTTTCCTGATAATATCCGGCGCCGGCCCCAGCGCCCGCGCCGCCACCGCTCCCGCATCGCCCGCGCCGGCAGGCGGGACCTCGAACACCGGGACGCCGGAGTGCGCGCGGATGATCCGGGCATTCGAGCCGGCTGACTCGTCGGCCGCGCCGATCGTGTTCAGGACCACGGCCACGGGCGTGATGTCGCGGGCGCGCAGGGCCTCGATGGTGAGCAGCGCGTGATTGATCACGCCGAGCCGGTTCGGGGCCACGACCAGGGCGGGCAGCTCCAGGCCCTGCATCAGGTCGGCCGTGGTGAAGCGGGGGTTCAGGGGCACCATGAGCCCGCCGGCGGTCTCGACCAGCACCAGGTCCGCCGTGTCCATCCACCGGTCCATGGCCTGGTAAATGCGGTCCACCGTGATCTCGGCCCCCATAAGCCGCGCGGCCTCCTCCGGCGCCAGCGCCGCCGCGAAGCGCCAGGGCGCTACGTCGTCGAGCGCGGCCGTGGTCCACGCGCCCTCCACTGCCTGCTCCGGCAGCGCGATCCCGGCTGCGCGCGCCAGCATCAGTCCGTCCGCCGGCTCAAGCTCCGCGCCCGCGCACCCCGTCTCCACCGGCTTCAGCGCCCCCACCTTGAGCCCGGCGCCGCGCCAGAGCATCGCCAGCCCGCACGCCACCGCCGTCTTGCCCACCCCGGTGTCAGTGCCGGTTATGCAAAGTCCGCGATAGATCATGACCATGCCGTTAGTCGTGGATGGTGAATTGCAAGGGGGCTTGAGGCTTGGGGCGTGAGGCTTGAGGAAGAGGGTGCATCAAGCCCACCTCTCGCGTCTCAAGCCCCAAGCCCCAAGCCCCAAGCCTCAAGCCTCAAGCCCCCCTCCCCCTCCGGTCCTTGATGGCCTGCTCCAGGGAGAGCGGGTCGAGATACTTGATCTGAGAGCCGGTGGGGATGCCGCGGGCCAGGCGGCTTACGTTGAGGTCCCGGCCGATGGCAGCCAGCGATTCTTCGATGAAGGCCGCGGTGGCGTCGCCCTCGGCGGAGGGGTTGGTGGCGAGGATGATCTCGCGCACCTTCTCGTCCCGCGCGCGCTCGATCAATGAGGCGATGTTGAGGTCATCGGGCCCGCGTCCGGCGAGAGGCGAGAGCGTTCCCATCAGCACGTGATAGGTCCCGGTGAAGGCCCCGGTCTTCTCGATGGCGGCCAGGTCCTGCGGCTCCTCCACCACCATGATCACGCCGTGGTCGCGGTCGGGGTCGGAGCAGATTTCACAGGGCGCGGCCACGGAGGGCTTGCCGCAGACCGGGCAGGCCTGGACCCGCTCGCGGACCTCGCGCACGGCCAGGGCCAACTCGTCGGCGTAGCGGCCGGGCGCGCGCCAGATGTAATGGGCCAGCCGCGCCCCGCTCTTCTCGCCGATGCCGGGCAGGCGGGCGAGCAGGCGGGCGAGCTTCTCGACCGGGTCGTCCCTCACGCCAGCCACCCCGGCAGGCCCAGCCCGCCCGTGAGCTTCTGCATCTCCTCCTCCCGCCGGCGCTTGGCGTCCTGCAGGGCCTGGTTCACCCCGGAGACCAGCAGGCCCTCCACCATGACCTTGTCGTTCATGGCCAGAAGCTCGGGGTCGAGCGCAATGGAGATAATGGTCCCGGCCGCGGTGGCCCGCACCGTGACCATGCCCCCGCCCACCACCGACTCGACCTCGATGCGGCCCAGCCCCTCCTCCATCTGGGCCACCTGCTGCTTCAGGCCCCGGGCCATCTCCATGACGGAAGACAAATCGAAATTGGACAGGTCAAAAGGCAGTTTCACATAACCTCCTCTTCCGAGCGGCGCGAAGCGCTTTGGAGTGCGCGCGGCTTGCCGCCGCCTGAGGCGGGTCACCCGCTTTCGCTCGGCCAGCTTGCTGGCCGGCACAGGAACAAGACTCTCAGTCCACCAGGAGCGAGATTGAAGCCCTCCCCTGCTTGGCGTGCGCCGGAGAGTCCGCCGGGAGCAAGCTCCCGGCTCGTAAAATCGGCGGCAAGCCGCGCGCACTCCAAAGCGCCGGCCCGGCGCCTCTCGCCGCAAAGCGCTACTTGGTCTTGATCTCCTCGATCTCACCGCCCAGCTTGTTCTGGAGGGCCTGGATCAGCGGGTCGTCCATGGCCTCGCGCCGCCGCTTGTCTTCTTCCTGGAGCCGGTTCGCGCGCGGGGGACCAGCGGCCGGCGCCGTGTCCTCGGTGATGACCAGCCGGTGGCCCTCGCCGAAGCACTCGGTCATCAGCTCCTTGACCCGCGCCGCGTTGCGCTCGCCCTTGAGCCGCTCCAGTAGAAAGTGGCCGGCGGGAAAAGAAAGCCGCCACTCGCGGCCCGACAACCCGCTGAACACCCCGGCGGCGAGCAGGGCGTGGAGCTTCTGGTCCTTCTTTTCCACGAAGCCCATGAAGCCTTCCCAGGTGAGCGCGGACTCGGTACCGCCGGTCTCCGGCTGCGCCGCCGGCGCGGCCTTGGCCGGTTCCGAGGAGAACAGCGGCGCCTCCGCCCCGGCCGGCTGCGCCTTGGCCGCCGGCGCTGATTCGGGCGCGCCCTGCCTCAGCCGCTCTTCAAGCTCTCCCATCCGGGCGATCAGCTCCTCCATCGGCACCAGCGGCGGGGTGAGGGCCATCCGGACCAGGGTCATTTCCATCATCAGCCGCGGCGCTCCGGCGCGGCCCAGCTCTTCGCCGAGCCGCGCCAACTGGTCGAAATGGCGCTCGACGGTCTCCAGGTTCCTGGACGCGGCGGCCTCCTTGAGCAGGCCGAGCTCCTGGTCCGGGACGTCGAGCAGCCGCTCCGGGTCCTTCGCCAGCTTCACCACCATCAGGTTCCGAAACCAGCGCGTGAGCTCGCGCGCGAGCTGCTTCATGTCGTGGCCGGACTCGTCGGCGCGCGCGAGCTCGTCGAGCGCGGCCGCGGCGTCGCCTTCGAGCACGGCCTTGCAGATGGCGCTCACCAGGGTGCGGTCCACCACGCCCAGGATGCGCAGCACCTCGTCCTCGGAAAGGCCCTCGGTCCCGAAGCTGGTCACCTGGTCGAGCAGAGAGAGCGCGTCGCGCACGCTGCCCTCCGCCTCCCGCGCGATCACGCGGAGCGATCCTTCCGGCAGCCGGATGCCCTCCTGGCCGCAGATGTTTTCCAGGTGAGTCACCAATAGCGGCGCGCCCACCCGGTGGAACTCGTAGCGCTGGCAGCGCGACAGGATGGTGGCCGGGATCTTGTGCGCCTCGGTGGTGGCGAACATGAAGACCACGTGCGACGGCGGCTCCTCCAAGGTCTTCAGGAGCGCATTGAAGGCGCTTTGCGAGAGCATGTGCACTTCGTCAATGATGTAGATCTTGGTGCGGCAGGAAGCGGGCATGTAGCGCACGGTCTCGCGCAGCTCGCGCACGTTGTCCACGCTGGTGTTGGACGCGCCGTCAATTTCCAGGACGTCCACGGCGGACCCCGCCGTGATCTCGACGCAGGCCGAGCAGTGGCCGCAGGGCGTGATCGTGGGTTGGTCAAAGGACTGGCAGTTGAGGGCCTTGGACAGGACGCGGGCCAAGGTGGTCTTGCCCACGCCGCGCGGGCCGGAGAAGAGGAAGGCGTGGGCCACCCGGTTTTGCTTGATGGCGTTCTGGATGGTCTGGACCACGGCTTCCTGGCCCAGGATCTCGGCAAAGGTCTGCGGACGCCATTTTCTGGCCAGCACCAGGTAAGACAAGTTCCCTCCTTCGTGGACGTGGGCGGACGTGAGGATGACAATTATGAATGATGAATGATGAATGATGAATTAAAAATCCGGCAGGCCGCCGGGATGCTCTTCATTCATAATTAATAATTCATCATTCATAATTTCTACCTCGCGTCCCCGGGTGATAGCCGGGCGACCCTGCAGCACACGCCGGGTCCCGTTACCGCTGCTTCCTTCCGGACATGACGGGGTTCACGGGCCGCCGTTGTGCAGGACCCGGCTATCGCCCCGGGAAACGAGGTTTGTGGTTTGTAGTTTGTGGTTTGTGGTTTCAGGTTTTTGGTTCCCGAACCACAAACCACAAACCTCAAACCACAAACCTTTTATAATGGCGGAGAGGGAGGGATTTGAACCCTCGAGGCAAGTTTGACCCCACCTACACGATTTCCAATCGTGCTCCTTCAGCCACTCGGACACCTCTCCGTTTTAAAGGTTTGTGGTTTGGGGTTTTGGGTTTGGGGTTCTTAAACCACAAACTACAAACCACAAACCCGATTAAAGTGGCGGAGAGGGAGGGATTTGAACCCCCGGTACCGCAAGCGATACAACAGATTTCGAGTCTGCCGCCTTCAGCCACTCGGCCACCTCTCCGTTTAAAACAGGTTTGTGGTTTGGGGTTTTGGGTTTTTGGTTCGATAACCACAAACCACAAACTACAAACCACAAACCCCTTTGTCAATCTAGATTTTATCCGATTTGCACGGCCATGCAAATGGGCCGGAAGAAAGGCTTGAGGCTTGGGGCTTGAGGCTTGAGGGCAGAGGGACCAGACCCATGCATCCACCCTCAAGCCCCAAGCCTCAAGCCTATAACCTTCGGCCGCGGAAAAACTCCTGGAGCAGTCTCGCGCACTCCGGTTCCATCACTCCGGCCGCGACCTCCATCCGGTGGTTCAGCCGCGGGTCGCGCGGGATATCGAAGAGCGTTCCGCAGGCGCCGGCCTTGGGGTCCGCGCAGCCATAGACCAGGCGGTCCACCCGGGCGTTCACCAGCGCGCCCGCGCACATGGGGCACGGCTCGCAGGTGACGTAACAGGCCGCGGGCGTGACGCGCCAGCAGCCCACGGCCTTGGCGGCCTCCCGAAGCGCCACGATCTCGGCGTGCGCGGTCGGGTCATTGGTGGCCTCCCGGAGGTTATGACCCCGCCCGATCACCCGGCCCCGGCTCACGATCACGCAGCCGACCGGGACCTCGCCCGCCTCCGCCGCGGCCCGCGCCTCGGCCAGGGCCTCGGCCATGTATTTTTCGTCATCGGTCATGGGCAGATTCCGCGCTAACAGCTTGGGTCCAGAGAGCAACCACAGATGAACACGGATGAACACGGATGCAAAAAATAATCTGTGTTTATCACTCTTGTCCAAAATAGGCCGCAAGAAAACCGCCAAGACGCCAAGAGCGCCAAGGATCGCCAAGTAAATCATGATGTTTTTTTGCGGCCCGGCAAAAAACAGCTCCGGAGCGTTGGCCCCAACCGGCTTGGCGGACCGGCCGACGGGAGCGTCAAGCAAGAAACATTCGCACCCAAGCCCTCTTAAAATCGTGTTAAAAAATAATCCTGGGCGCTCTTGGCGCCTTGGCGGTTCTCCGGTCCGTTTATTTTGGACAGCACTGTGTGTTTATCTGTGTTAATCTGTGGCTCGGAAAACTCGCCCGCTTATAAAGGGGTCCAGCCCTCTGAAAAAATTAGAGGCGTCCTTACGGCCGCCTCGCTTTTTCATCAATGGTGCGCCCTGAGGGACTTGAACCCCCAGCCTTGTGGTCCGTAGCCACACGCTCTATCCAATTGAGCTAAGGGCGCGAGGGGATGAATGGCCCCATCCCGGACTATAAAATATAGTCCAAGCAGGGCGGATCGTCAAGGGCCGGCGGTTCGCGCGGTTGCGGCCCCGCGCCGGCCTTAATATAATGGCGGGCGGGAACTCGAATGAGCGAAGAAAACGGAAAGCGCGGCGGCCGGTTGGAGCGGCGCGCGAACGCGGGGCTGGCGCTCGCCGTGATCGCCTACGTTTCCGCCTTCTACGCTCCCTGCCTTTTTAACGGCCTGACCACGCTGCTGCCGTCGTACCAGGACGAGTCGCAGTGGCTCTTGTATCACCGCTTCATCAACGACAGCTACGGCCGCGGCTTCTTTCCGCTGTGGACCCCGGACCTTTTCTGCGGCATGCCCTTCCTGGCCTGGTCGCACTCGGCCGCGCTGTACCCGCTCGACCTGGTCTATGCGGCGGCGAGCTTCGGCCGCGCGGTGTGGGTGAGCCAGTGGATCATGGCGACGGTGTATGCGCTGGGCCTGTTCTACCTCATCCGCCGCCTGGGGGCGAGCGGATGGGCCGCGATGCTCGCGGTGGTCATCCAGGGCGCGGTGTTCATCCTGGAGGGCCTGGGCAATTTCGCGCCCACCCTGCGGACCGGCTGCGTCGCGCCATGGCTGTTCCTGTGCGTGATCGGGCTCGTCACGGAGCGGCGCTTCATATACCTCGTCGGCTTCGTTAGCGCGAACCTGGTCATGTACCTGGGCGGCCACGTCGAGCTTACCGGGCTCGCCTACGAGCTCATCGCGCTCGGGCTGATCGCGGCCGGAATTTATTACCGGAGAGAGTGGCGGAAGGTGGCGGCGGCCTACGTCCTGTTTACCGCGGCCTTCATCATCGGATACCTGCTGTCCCAGGTCCAGGCCCTGCCCACGCTCGAGCTCACCCATTTCAGCATCCGCGGCGAGGGCCTGACCTACGGCTATTTCAAGATCTGGTCATCGCTTAACGCCGGGGCCGCGACCTGGACCCAGTACCTGGCCTCCGGACTCGTGCTCGCCCTGTTCACCGCGGCCGTGGCCGGAGCGCGCCGGTCAGCCGTGCTTTTCTTGTGCGCGCTGCTCTTTTGCTATTGCCTGTGCCTGATCCACGACCTTTTCGGCGCGCTCTGGGTCCTCTACCGCGTCCCGCTGCTCCGCGACCTGCTCGCCCACTCGCGCATAATCTTCCACGCCGGGATCATCATCGCCGCCATGATCGCGCTGGGCGCGGACCGGGTCATGGCCGCGAAGGGCCGGGGATGGCTCAGAGCCTGCGGGGCGTTATGCATCATGGGCGCGGCCGTCTGGTTCGGGTTCCTCGCGCGCCGGCCCGAGCTCTTGGCCGTGTACGCCGAGCCCGCCATGGAGCCGGCGCTCAAAAATCTCGGCCACGCCATGAGCGCCGGCATGATCGCCGCCGCGGCCATCGGCGCGCTCCTCATCTTTTCGCGGCGCATCTTCACGCGCCGGCCCGCGTGGCCCCAGTGGGCGTTCATGGCCATCGCGCTGTGCACCTACGCTCTGCCCGTCATGTACACCATGCCGCGGAACGATCTGGACCCCTTCCACTTTCCGCCCGAATACGCGCGGTTCATGGAGGAGCATCCGGGTCTGCACCGCGTGCAGACCATGTACCCCTGGGACCACTGGGAGAATATCAGCGTGCCGCTCCAGACCGGGGTCCTTTACGGCACGCGCTCGGCCGACGGCTTCATCACGGTGTCGGTGGACCGCTACACCCGCTTTTTGAACGCCATCATTCCCGGCACGTTCCGCGAAGTGGACCACAAGATCGCGGACCTGGAGGCCACCAAGGTCTTCAAGGAAGGCGCGTTCGTCACCGACAAAAACATCCGCTTCCTGGACCTCATGGGCATCAAGTACCTGGCGGCTGAGGAGCGCAACCTTAAGTTCGCGGACCATTTTTTCCTGGCTTTCCCGGACTCGCCGCTGCTCGCGTCGGGGAACGGGGCCGAGGTCGAGCGCCTGGACGTGGGCGGCTCTCACGCGCATGATTTGCTCCATTTTTTCGGCCAGGTCTCCGGTTCGATTTTCATTCAACCGGGTGACCGGCTTTTATTTCAGGTGGAGGACCACGGTCCGGGCCAGTGGCTTGCGGTAATTACGGGAGTGGGGGAGAAGGTGAAGGCGCTGGAGTTTGCCGGGTTCCGTCGTGGGCCGAGGCTTTCCGAACCCGGCATTGATCTCGGTAAGAGGGGAGACCGCACTACAACACTATATTTCGCCGCCATCCCGGCCAAGGGCGGAGACGCCGAGGCCGTGCTCCGGGACCCGAGGATCGTGAACCGGTCCAAATACTTTAAAACGGCCTTGGCCGGCCCGGGCTTTACTATCTTCGAGAACCCCGGCGCCATGGCCGCGGCGTTCCTGGTGAGCAAGGTGGAAACAGCGCGGCGCGACGAGGTGTTGGGCAAGCTGCTCGCTCCCGCGTTCGATCCGGGCAAGCAGGCGGTGGTGGAAGGGCCGCCGCTTCCGGAGATCCGGGGAGACGGGCTCGGGGAGGGCGAGGGCGTGCGGGTGGACCGCTATGCTCCGGAGCGGGTGGAGCTTACGGCGGCGGCGGCCGCTCCGCGTCTCTTGCTGCTCACCGATGTTTACTTCCCGGGCTGGCGCGCGTGGGTTGACGGCAGGGAGGAGCGGATATTAGCGGCGGACTACGCCTTCCGCGGCCTGCCCCTGGGGCCGGGCGTGCACCGGGTCAGCATGGCCTATCAGCCGCAAAGCTTCCGGGTGGGGCTGTGGGTCAGCGTGGGGTCGTTATTATGCCTGTTGGGCGCAGGCGTTAGCCGCCGGATAAATCCTCTGTTTCGAGAACCCCGTTAAAACGGGGTCCGGAGCCGACAACCGGCATCCCGCCTACCCGCGCTAAAGCACGGGCCTGGACCAAGGCATAAGGCCGGTGAACCGGCCTCCCCAGCCCGATCCTCATGCGTCCGAACAGAAAATTTGCAAAATCCGAAAATCTTGATATATTGTTTTTAGCACTCAAGGCAAGGGAGTGCTAATTTTTATCTAAAAATCTCTTGACAGCCCGGAAATCATGAATAAAATATATGTCGAGACCGGCTTGCCCGTTATGGCAAGGGGCGGGGGCCGAGAAGATTTGTCGAATAATATCAATACGATAACGAAAAGGAGGGAACGGAGATGGCAGTAAAAGTTCGTCCGCTGCACGACCGGATTCTGGTCAAGCAATTGGAGGAGGAGGAGAAGACCGCGGGCGGGATCATCATCCCGGACACGGCCAAGGAGAAGCCGCACCAGGGCAAGATCGTGGCGGTGGGCAACGGCAGGAAGCTGGACGACGGCACGGTGCAGCCGCTGGGCGTGAAGGCCGGCGACCGGGTGCTGTTCGAGAAGTACTCGGGCGCGGTGGTGAAGCTCGACGGCGAGGAATACATGATCATGCGGGAGGAGGAGATCCTCGCGGTGATCGAGAAATAAGCGATTCATGATCCGGGACAAGTATCAATAGGAACCCAAGGGAGGAAGGGAACATGGCAAAGCAGTTGACTTATGGACAGGACGCGCGCACGAGCATTCTTGCGGGCGTAAGCAAGCTGGCGCGCGCGGTGAAGGTTACGCTGGGTCCGAAGGGCCGCAACGTGGTTTTGGACAAGTCGTTCGGTTCGCCCAATGTGACCAAGGACGGCGTGACCGTGGCCAAGGAGATCGAACTCAAGGACAATTTCGAGAACATGGGCGCGCAGATGGTGAAGGAAGTCGCCTCCAAGACCTCGGACGTGGCCGGCGACGGGACCACCACCGCGACCGTGCTGGCGGAGGCCATTTACAAGGAGGGCTCGCGGCTGGTGGCGGCGGGCGCGAACCCGATGGGCGTGAAGCGCGGCATTGACAAGGCCGTGGCGGCGGTGGTGGAGGAGCTCGCGAAGATTTCCAAGCCGACCAAGGACCGGGCGGAGATCGCGCAGGTGGGCACGGTGTCGGCGAACAACGATTCGCTGATCGGCAACATCATCGCCGAGGCCATGGACAAGGTGGGCAAGGAAGGCGTGATCACGGTGGAGGAAGCGCGCGGGATCGAGACCACCCTGGAAGTGGTCGAGGGCATGCAGTTCGACAAGGGCTACCTGTCGCCCTACTTCGTGACCGACCCGGAGAAGATGGAAACGGTGCTGGAGGACGTTTACATCCTGATCAACGAGAAGAAGATCAGCACGATGAAGGACCTGTTGCCCCTCTTGGAGCAGATCGCGCGGATGAGCAAGCCGCTCCTGATCATATCGGAGGACGTCGAGGGCGAGGCGCTGGCGACGCTGGTGGTGAACCGGCTGCGCGGGACGCTCTCGGCCGCGGCGGTCAAGGCGCCCGGCTTCGGCGACCGCAGGAAGGCCATGCTCCAGGACATCGCCATCCTGACCGGCGGCGAGATGATCGCGGAGGACCTGGGACTCAAGCTCGAGAACATCACCGTGGCGCAGCTCGGCCGGGCCAAGCGCGTGGTCCTCACCAAGGATACCACCACCCTCGTGGACGGCCAGGGCAAGAAGGACGACATCAAGGGACGCATCAACCAGATCCGGGCCCAGATCGAGGAAACGACCTCCGACTACGACCGCGAGAAACTCCAGGAGCGGCTGGCCAAGATGGTCGGCGGCGTCGCGATCATCAAGGTCGGCGCGGCCACCGAGACCGAGATGAAGGAGCGCAAGGCCCGGGTCGAGGACGCGCTGCACGCCACCAAGGCCGCGGTCGAGGAAGGCGTGGTCCCGGGCGGAGGCGTGGCCCTGCTCCGCGCGCTGCCGGCCCTGGAAAAACTCAAGGCCGACAACGACGACGAGCAGTTCGGGATCAACATCGTGAAGAAGGCGATCGAGGAGCCGATCCGGGCCATCGCCGAGAACGCCGGGATCGAAGGCTCGATCGTGGCCGAGAAGGTCAAGAACGGAAAGGGCGCGTTCGGCTTCAACGCCGCCACCGAGACCTACGAGGACCTCATCAAGGCCGGGATCGTGGACCCCAAAAAGGTCGTCCGCATCGCCCTCCAAAACGCCTCCTCCGTGGCCGGACTCCTCATCACCACCGAGTGCATGATCGCTGAAAAACCCGCCGACGACGAGGAAGAAGGCGCACCCCACATGCACTAATCACCCGCTGGCCCAAGCCGGCCCAACCAGAGCTCAGAACAGGAGCGGCCCGGCCGCTCCTGTTTTTTGTGAAAATAATACTGGCAACCGGCTTCGATACCCCGCAAGGGGCGGCAATGTGAGTAGCCGCAGGTGCAACCTGCGGAAAAGCGCACACCTTGGTCCTCAACCCTGAAGATGTTGAACCAAAAGCGCCGGCGAGGTGCGGCCCCTTCAGGGCCGGAATGGCGTTGCGCGCGGTTCCGGGGGTTTCACCTCCCGGCTACTCACGTCAGTCCCCTTCGGGGAAATATTTTGGACCGCAATGATGGTGCATCACGGATTGAGGACTGTCAAAAATTGTCAGCCGAAGGCGACGAAATGCGGCAACGTTAGAAAAGTGAGCAGCCCAAGAACCCTGCTTTTCCGCGATGCCGGCGGCGCTACTGCCATGTGCCGGCGTTCATGTCCTGATGGCACGTGGCCAAAATTAAAGGAGGGCGGCCGGCCCTCCTTGGAAGCGGAACGATCAGCGTTTCGCGGGCGCTATTTCCCCCCGCTCTCCTTGAGCTCCTTCTTTTTATCCTCCACGTCCTCGACCTCGCTGAAGGACTTCTTGAAGTTCTTGATGCCCTTGCCCAGGTTGGAGCCGATCTCGGGGATGCGGCTCGCGCCGAAGATGACGGCCAAGACCAGCAGAACGACGACGATTTCCCAAGGACCGATGCCGCCTAGCATGTCAGTACCCTCCTTTGCCCCACGAGCACGAATTTAGCACAGGGACGCCGCGGTAGCAAGCGGGGAAAGGGAGGCGAAGATAATCGCCAAGACGCCAAGAACGCCAAGATTTTTTTTATTTTTCAAGCTTGGCGTTCTTGGCGTCTTGGCGTTCATCTTCGCTTCCTTTCGTTTGCCCCGTACAATCCCTCGATCTCTTTCCTGGTCAGGCCCCTTTGTAAAAGCGGCCTCTCGATCTCGGCCGCTCGGTCGGAGAGCCAGGTCTTGAGGATGGAGGCGCCTTCCGGGCCGGGATTGAGGCGGAAGCAACGGCAGGAGGCGGCCGCCATCACGGTGACGCCGCGGGCGATGGTCTCGGTCTCCCCGGCCCCGGTGAGCAGGGCGCGTCCGGAGAGTCCGGTGAGGAGCACGAAGCCGGGCCGCGGGCCGCCGCCCTTCCACTCGTCCTCCCATTCCGCTCGCAAATCCAGCCGCGCCACGGCCAGGGGCCCGGCGGCCACGA
The DNA here is from genome assembly GCA_035527835.1 of bacterium. Lineage (GTDB taxonomy): Bacteria > RBG-13-61-14 > RBG-13-61-14 > RBG-13-61-14 > DATKZS01 > DATKZS01. The sequence goes on along the minus strand of DATKZS010000041.1, from coordinate 16,769 downwards.
GCCACGTCACCGCGTTCATCCCGTCGAGGAAGCCCAGGCCCCGGATGAAAACGCGCGAGACGGGCGCCGGTTCGGTGATGAGGCCGGCGCCGGCCTTGACGGCCTTGCCCGATGAGGCCTCCACGCCCGCGACGTAGGCCATGACGCCGCGGCCCAGCACATAGGGCATTCCGGCCGGGACCGCGAACGCCTGCCCGCTCTGGGCGGGATGGCCCTCCAGGATCTCCGCGCCCGGGTTCTTCATGAGCAGGGTCGAGAAGCGGCCGGCCCCGAGGTCGCGGCGGCGCCCGTAATAGACCATGGCCCCGGGCCTCGCTTCCAGGACCGCCACGGCCTCGGCGGGGACCGCTTCCGCAGCGCCGGCGGATGCCGCGGCGGGACGGAGCAGCCGAAGCGGTAAGTCGGCCGCGTCCGCCGCCACCAGGCGCGCCGTGAACGCCAGGCCCTGCTCGATGAGGGAGAGGCCCATCGGTCCCACCAGGTCCGCGCCGAAATCAGCGGCCAGTCCGATCACCCTCCTGCCCGCAAGCGGCCCCTCCAGCACCGCGCTCGGCCGGGACGGGTCCTGCGAGAACTCGATGCTCGCCGCCGCGTCGCGCTGATCGAGCCCGGGCCGGCCCAGCGAGCTGATCAGCCACGGCCCGGCGCCGGGGCCGCCTTCGTAAACCGGACGGAACCGGAGCAGGGCCGGGATTTTTTCGGATGCGCCCATACAATTGCCTGCCCTATTGTAACAGAAACCGCGCGGCCCGCATCTTCGCGCGCGGGCGCGGGGCCTTGTGTTATAATCGCGGGGCAATGAAGGTGAAGGATTGAGGAGGCCGTGGAAAAATATTTTGCTGCTCCTGGCGGGGCTCGCGGCGGGCGCGGCGCTGGCGGAGGGGATCGCGCGGCTTTTGCCCGCGGGCCGGAATTACGGCCAGCTCGCGTCGAGGCGGGACTTCCTGGCGCTGACCCGGGCCGACCCGCAATACGGTATAGTTTTCATTCCTCATGCCGATGGAGTATGGGACTTCACCGGGCTGGAACGGGTCCCGGTCCGGGTCGGGTTCCGCACCGTTCCGGTCCCGGGCCTGCCCCGCGTCGGGATGCGGGACGACCCGCCGGACCCGGCGGCGCGGACCATCATCGCGCTCGGCGACTCCTTCACCTTCGGCGCGGCGGTGGAGCGGCCGGAGATCTGGGTGGACCGGATCGAGGCGCGCCATCCCGGCCTGAACCTGGTCAACGTGGCGCAGGCCGGGGGCCTCGCCAAGCTCGCCATGATCTACGAGGCCGTGGCGCCCGCCGTGCCCCATCACGCGGTGATCTACGAGATGTGGCTCGGCAACGAGTTCTGGGACAACTGGATGGCGTGGCGCATCCGGGAGGGACTGATCCCCGGGCTGCCCGACACCGACAATAACCTCCACGATCTGAATCGCTCCGAGCGCATCGCGCTCCACAGCAAGCTGTATTTCCTGCTGACCGAGCTGGGCGCGCGGGCGCGCGGCCTTTTCCGCCGTGAGAGCGCGGACCCGCGCGAGTCCTTGTTCTACGAGGCGGAGCGGCTCGGGTTTCAGGACCCGCGCTACGGCAACTTCACGCTGTTTCCGCGGAACAAGCTGGGGCTGGCGTACTGCCTGGCCGGCGACGAGCCGGGGGTGCGGGTGGGGATGGAGGAAACGCGAAGGGCCCTGGCAAAGATCAAGGGTCTGGCGGGCGGGCGGGCCGGGGGCCGGCTGCTCGTCATCCTGTTTCCGTTCAAGGAGCAGGTGTACTTCGATCTGATCCGGGACCGGCTGCCGCCCCAAGTCGAGATCGCGCGGCCCGACCGCATCGTGATGGGCTACTGCCGCGAGCTGGACATTAACTGCGTTGACCTGCTGCCCGCGCTCCGGGCGAGGCGCGAGCGGCCGCTGTACTGGGACTATGACCCGCACTTCCGGCCGTGGGGCCAGGAGGCCGCGGCCGACGAGATCGAAAAAATCCTCTCCGTCCTGGGCTGGCTCGAATTCGGGAAAGCGTCACCGCCAACCGGCGGCCGCGGCCAATGACCCGCGCCGGTTCCCTTTTCCCCCGGGATCGGTGCTAAAATAATTTCATGTCCATGGAAGAACATGACGAGCAGGTCACCCGCTGTCCGCGGATCGGCGACTTCGTGCCCTTCAAGTATTGCCGCACCTCGGGGTCGCCCTTCTGCTGGGTCATCATCAACTGCTGGGCCACCAAGATTGACATCGGCCAGTTCCTCGCCGACAACTACGCGCCCGAGGTGATCCAACAGGGCCTCACCCGTCCGGAGGCCGGAGGGAAGATCGGAAGGATGGTGGAGATGGCCGAGCGGTGGGGGAAGAAGTAGATAGAAGATAGTAGATAGTACACTCTTGTCCAAAATAGGCCGCAAGAAAACCGCCAAGACGCCAAGAGCGCCAAGGATCGCCAAGTAAATCATGATGTTTCTTCGCGGCCCGGCAAAGAACAGCTCCGGAACGTCGGCCCCAACCGGCTTGGCGGACCGGCCGACGGGAGCGCCAAGCAAGAAACATTCGCACCCAAGCTCTCTTAAAATCGTGTTTAAAAATAATCCTTGGCGCTCTTGGCGTCTTGGCGGTTCTCCGGTCCGTTTATTTTGGACAGCACTGTAGATAGTAGGTAGTAGAGAGGGATCGGACTGTCCGCGCCATTTTTCCCTATATACTACCTACTACCTACTATCTACTATTTGGAGGCTTCCATGCAGACCCTCAAGATGAAGTTCAATTATCCGTTCCAGGCCGCGGGCGAGCGGTGCGGGCGGGAGGCGCTGGGCCGTGATGATTATGATCCGGCGTCGCTGTTTAGGTGGGGCAACATGCTGGGGATGTCGGTGCTCGGGATGCTGAAGGCGGCGGAGCGCGAGTTCGGGGAGGCGGGTCAGGCGGCGATGATCGAGGCGCTGGTGGAGGTGGGCAGGGACGTGGGGAGGCAGATGCTGGAGGGCGTGGCGGTTCCGGCGGACGTCACTCCCATCGAGTTCATCTCGGCGTTCGCGAGCTGGATCAACCGCGAGATTTACGCGTCGCCGGAGGACCCGCGGATCGAGGACGCGGAGCATTGCTCGTTCGACATCCTGTGGTGCCCGCACCAGGACAGCTATAAGGCCTTTGACTGCCGGGTGCAGCGCTACCTGGTGCAGGGCATGATCGAGGCGGCGCGGGAGAGGTTCGCGGGCCTGGACTTCCAGGTGAAGGCCGTCAAGACCATCCCCTCCGGGTCGCCCGTCTGCACCTTCGAGCTATGGCAGAAGCAGCCGGGAGATAAGGACGACTGGGAGCATTACTCGGTGTCGCTGGCGAAGAAGGCGCTGCAGAAGTCCAAGGGTTAATCCTCCGTCCTTGCCTCCCGCAGCTTCTTCATAAAGAAAGCCCACACCAGGCCCATGAGCCAAGGGCTAAAGCGTTGCAGCCACCAAAAAGCCTTGGCCATAGCTGTAACCACGATGGTCGCCCGATTCTTCTCCACGCCCCGCAGAATCACGCGGGCGCATTGCTCCGGGCTCATCATCCATTTTCTCAACCCCAGAACTTTCTCGCGGTCCGCGTTAATTAACTTGGTGGTGTAAAAAATAGGGGTGTCTATAATTCCGGGACAGACCACGCTGACCCGCACCGAGAGCGGCGCGGCCTCGAGGCGAAGGGCGTTCGACAATCCCACGATGCCGTACTTGCTGGCGACATAGGAAATCTCGCCGGTGGCGGGCACGAGCCCGGCCATGGACGCGGTGTTGACGATGTGCCCGAAACCCTGCCTGACCATGAGCGGATACGCCGCGGCCACGCCGTGGACCACGCCGTATAGGTTCACGTCAATCACGCGGCGCCAGTCCTCAATCGAAAACTCGTGCGCATCCCCCATGACCCCGATGCCGGCGTTGTTGAACAGGTAATCGAGCCGGCCGTGCGAAGCGGCGGTGTCGTCAACCAGCTTCTTCACGCCGGCCGCGTCGGTGACGTCGAGCAAAGCGGCATGGGCCCGCCCGCCCGCGGCCGTGATCGAGCCGACCGCCTCTTCCAGCATCCCCGCGTTCACGTCGGCCATGACCACGACCGCGCCCCGCCGCGCCAGCTCCGCGCTGAGCGCCCGGCCGATGCCGGAGGCCGCGCCGGTGACAATGGCGACCTTGTCCCTGAATATCTCCATGGCCGTTGCCCTCCCTCTAATGCGCCAAGCTCATGGCCCGGCTCTCTTCAGGGCCGCAAGCGCTCCGGAGCTTGCCAGCGTCTTCTCGACGTTCCCGGCGATCATCTTATATCCTTGCGCGCTCGGGTGCATGTCCGGGAAGAAGAGGCTCGCGCGCGCGGCCCGGACGATGCTCCCGTCCGGCCTGATGAAGAGGGGGCGGAGCGCATGGTCGTTGTCCGCGAGCGCGACGTTCATGGCCGACGCGGCCTCGCGGAGCGCGCGGTTCGGAGTCTCGAACGTATACTCGGGGTCGCTGACGTAGGTCATGAGCAGGGGGCCGGCGTGGGCGGCGCGGACCTGGGCCACGATGGCGGTCAGGTCGCGGCGGACGCGGAGGTATCCGGCGCTTGCGGTCTCGACCTTGTCGGCCTCCTCCCGATGGTGCAGCACCAGGTTGCCGGAGCGGTCGCGGGCGGATTCTTCCGGCGGCCGGGTCCAGTCGAGACGGTGGATCATGATGGTGACGAGGCGGATGGTGCGGACGCGGGTCATGAGAAAATCCGTGAGCTTCGTCATGAGCGGCACGGGCAGGCCGTCCTGCGCGTCGGACCAGGCCATGTCGCGCCGGTTCCAGCCGTTGTTGACGGACGCGAGTACGATCACGGCCGCGGGGTGATAGCTCGCGAGCCACTGGGGCAGGCGCCGCCGGATTTCCGAGGTGTTGGTCCCGGGCGCGCCCAGGTTGACCACGTTCACGCGATAACCCTTGGCCGCCAGCATCGCTTGCAGCCGCGCCGGGTAAGCCTCGTCCGCCGCGACGCCCGCGCCGTAAGTGTGACTGTCGCCCAGGCACAATATGACGGAAGCGGCGGGGTCGGCGAGCGCTGACCGGGCCTCGCGGCGCAGCGCGTAAAAATGCGCGGCCTGGAGGACGGCCTCAAGCCCGGCCAGGAAAATGATGATGGCGATCAGATAGCGGGCGGTGCGGCGCATGAAAAGTATTCTCCAGTGCATTCTTAGCCCCAAAGGGGCGGTATTCGACAGCCCAGCGGCGAAGCCCTGGGAAAGCTTAGATGTTCAACCTTTTCAGCTCTGAAAGAGCGGCATAGTCTCAGTCCCAGAGGTATCTCTCGTCGTATTTTATTTGGTGCTTGTCGAGAAATTTCTTTACTTCCTCCATGAACGATACCTTGCGGTGATGTTCTTCCTGCCTGGCAACATAGGCGCGCACCGCCTCAGTATTGGATTGACTGACGGAAAATGCGCTGTAACCGTTCTGCCACGAAAAATTGGTTAAAAGCGGAGATTTAGTCTTGAGCCATCTTGACGAATTTGATTTCACTCTTTCAACCGCTTTGCTCAAGGCCATGTCCTTGGCAAGATAAAAAAGGACATGCACGTGGTCTTCCACCGAGGCAACAATGACAGGATGGCAGTTGTGCTGATGGAGGATCCCCACAATATAGGCGTTTAATTCCTCGCGAACTTCCTTGATAAGCAATGGCTTCCTCTCCTTGGTGCTGAAAATAAGATGCACGAGCATATGGGCCAGTGACTGTGGCACTTCCACTCCTTGTTTTATGCCGCTCCTTCAGAGCTGGCCGCCACTGTCGCCACCGCATTCCCAGGGCTACGCCGCTGGGCTGTCGAATGCCGCTCCTTCGGAGCTGAATTCCTTGTAGATCCTCCAGTCCTGCTCGAAGTTCCGGGTGAAGACGCCGGCGCCCACGGCGCGGTCCACTTCCTCGATGGTCCATTCCCGGACCTGTTCGATCTCGAACCACTCCGGCTGAACCGGGCCGTCATAGACCAGGCGGTAAGTGCGCACGTCCTCGCTCTCGCGCCCGGAGCGGTACTTGAACTCGTAGAGCCGCTCGAGCTCCACGCCCCCGATGCCCAGCTCCTCCCTGAGCTCGCGCCGCGCCGCGGAGTCGTAGTCCTCTCCGGCGTCCACGTGCCCGCCGACCGAGGTGTCCCATTTGCCGGGCGCCACGTCCTTTTGCTTCACCCGCTTCTGCATGAGCAGGCGGCCGTTCGAGCGGAAGAGCAGGACGTGCACGGCGCGGTGGATGAGCGAGCGGTCCGCGTGGACCTCCCGGCGCGTGGCCTGGCCTACCAGGCGGCCATCCTCGTCGAACACGTCGTAGAGTTCATTGGCTCCAGGGTATTCCGTTTTCATCAGAGTATTAGTTCCGTCTCGCAAAGTCTTGCCGCCACCAGTCAGTCAGATGAAAGGATAAACCACGGATGAACACGGATGAACACGGATGGTTATTTCCTGTTGCTTCATTTCTTGATCGGTGTTTATCAGTGTTCATCTGTGGTTATCAGAACTTGTTTCACTGGACCTGTGGCCGATCAGGTCACCGCACGCAGGCGTCATGGCAGACGTCTTTTTTAAAGCGCGCGGCGTCGCCCGGGGGTATGTCAACCGTCACGGTGTCGGCGAGGGGGGCCGCGGCCACGATCTGGGCCATGGGGATGAGCAGGCGGTCGTGGCGGTCGTGTCTGGTGAAGGCGCGGCTGAATTCGTCGAGCGCGGCGTTTTTCCAGAGCTCATAGTTTTCCGGGGTCAGCCTGATCTGGCTCAAGGTATAGATGGGCAGCGGGCAGTCTTCGCACTTGCAGGGCGAGGGCATGGCGCCTTCCGGAGAGGGCGTGATCGCGCTCGCGTCGGTCATGACCTCGAACTCGGTCCAGAGACCGTAATGGTCGGAGTAGTTGATCTCCCTTTTGTCCCTGGGGCTCGTGAACTTTTCGTTCATGGCCACGTGCGACTCGACGGGCTTCACCCAGAAGCCCACGCCGCCCGCGTAATTCTTGAAGAAGATGTGGTCAATGCGGGAGTACTCGTCGGTGACCCAGACGTCCTCGGTGGAAAAGGTGGACGGGTTTTCGCCGGGATGGAGGACCTCGAAGCTGCTCTCGAACCCGGTCTTGGCCACGAGGAAGCGGTACTCGGACATTTCGGGGGAGACGTTGAAGTCGCCGGCGGCGATGATGGAGCGGCCCATCGGGTTGCGGTGCGCGCGGACGAAGCGGTCAATCTGGTACATGTTGAGAAGGCGGTCAATCTCCTGGGGATCGCCGGGGATGTAGTTGCCCTGCTGGTCGAAGACGGGGGTCATGCGGGCGATGGCGTGGGTGGAGAAGAAGTCGAGCGGGCCCCACGGCGTTTTGAGGCGCAGGTATGCGATGCCCTTGCCGCCGAGCCACTCGATATTGGCGACGCCGCCGATCACGCGGTAGGGCTCGAACACGGCCTCCTCGATCGGGAACTTGGAGATGAAGAGGACGCCGGACCCATACACGTTTCTGAAGTATCTCCAGTCGGCGATCTTGTAGCCGTTGTCTTTTATGGCCTGCAACAGGACGCGGCGGTGGCGCCTCTCGAAGGCCTCCTCGATGGCGATTACGTCGGGATCGAGCGCGGCGATCTTCTCGCCGATGGCCCGGGCGCGCGCGACGCGCTGCCTGGCGCCGATGATGCCCCAGACGTTGAACGTGAGCACCTTGATCCGGGGCTCGGCGTCCTGGCACCGCGCCGGCCGCGCGTAAGCCGCCGCCATCGCCAGCAACATCACGACCAACCACGCTGTCCACCGCTTCATCTTATTTCCTCCCCATTTTAAAGTGGCGCCGGTTTGCAACCGGCGGCCCCGCGTATCATGCGCCGATTATTTCCCCGCTTTCTTCAGGTCCATCCGGATCGCTTCCCGCTGCAGCGCCGTGAGCGGGATGGCGACCGGCGCGGCCACGTCGCCGGCGATCACGGTCCGGGCCGCGGGAATCACCTCCGGACAGAACCGATTATAGCTCCGTTCCGCCTTGTCCATCAGGTCCACCGCCCATGCCTGCCACGCCAGGTAATTTTGCGGGGTGAGCGCGAGGCCCTGGGCGGTGAGATCGGTTAGCGACCTCGATCCGCCCGTCGTCCGCGGCCGGAAGCCCGGGTTCATGGGCACGGCGGCGGGATCGCTCACGGTCTCGAACACCGTGAACAGTCCGAAGTGGTCGGAGAGGTTCACCTGTTTCCCATTGCGCAATGGCACGGTCTCTTTGAAGACGACGGCGCTTGACTTGGGGCTAAGCCAGGTCCCGGCGCCGCCTTCCCGGTTCAGGCAAAGAACATGATCTATCTGGTACCACTCCTTGTCAACATAGGTGTTCTCCGGGGAATAGGTGCTGCCGCTCTCGCCCGGATGGAGGGCGGCGTAGGAGTCGGTCATGCCGGTGCGGGCAAGCAGGTACTGGTATCCCCACATGTCGGGCGAGACGTTGAGGTCGCCGGCCAGGATGACCGAGCGCGCCGCCGGGTCGGCCTTCTTCAGGATGACGCGGGCGATGCGCTCCATCTCCAGCAGCCGGTCCACGGTCTTGCGGTCCCGGTCCACGTGGGCGCCGTTTTGGTCATAGAGGTACTTGAAGCGGGCGATGGGGTGGGTGGCGAAGAACTCGAGCGGTCCGGCGGGTGTTGCGAGCCGGCAGTGAATGATGCCCTTGCCCGAGTAATGCTCGGGGTCGTAAACGGCGCCGGCGGTGTGATAGGGCGTGTAGTCAGCGGCCTCGATGGGAAAGCGGCTGATGACGAGCACGCCCGTGCCATACCCCCGCTTCACGTAATGCGCGGTTGCCATGGGGTAGCCGGCCGCTTTCAGGTCAGCGATGACGCGCTCGCGGTCGCGGTCCTTGAAGAACTCCTCGAACACCATCACGTCGGGCAGCGGTTGGAGCGCCATCACCGCCGCCGGCAGCTGCTCCATCCTCTGCTCCCGCTCGGGCCCGAAGAAGGGGTCGAACACGTTGAAGGTGAGGACGGCGATCGTGTTCGAGTCAGCCGCGCCGGTCTGATGCAACGGGGCCGCCGCGGCCAGGATTAGCAGCGATAACGCTACGCTGAGTTTTCTCATATTATGCCCTCCCGATCATTTTATTAATTCGATCCTGACCCGAGCCGTGCCCGCCTGGATCATATCAATTTTTTTGGCCGCGGCGTATGAGAGGTCTATGATACGGCCCTTGGTGTTGGGTCCGCGGTCGTTGATACGGACGACGACGGACTTGCCGTTTCCGAGGTTGGTGACCTTGACCATGCTGCCGAAAGGCAGGGTGGGGTGGGCCGCGGTGAGGTCGTACATGTTGAAGCGCTCGCCGGAGGCGGTCTTGCGGCCCTGGAATTTCTTGCCGTACCAGCTCGCCATGCCCTCCTGCGAGAAGGAGCCGCGGGGAGAGACGGCGGGCGGACGCTTTTTAACGCAAGCGGTCGCGGCGAGCGCCGTGAGAAGCAGGACGAGGACCACGGCGATGGATTCGGGATTGAGCCTCGCGGTCCCATTTTTTTTCATGGCGCCTGTCCTCCCGTCAGAGCTTGATGGCGTCGAGGAGCTCGAGCAGGCTGTTGATCCGCATGGTCCCGGGCACGGGCTGCGGGTTCACGATGTCGTTGCCGAGCCAGACGGCGGGGATGGCGGCGGCGCGGGCGCCCAGGCAATCGCACCCCCACAGGTCGCCGACGTGGAGCGTCTCGAAGGGCCTGACGCCCGCGGTGCGGAGCGCCTTTTGAAAGATGCGGGGGTCCGGTTTCATCACGCCCTCGAGAGTGGAGTCGAGGATGAAGAAGAAGTATTTGGCGATGTCCACGGACTCGCACTTTTCGCGGGTGTTGCCGTCGTTGTTGGAAATGATTCCGAGCGGGTATCCGGCTTCGGAGAGGCGGGCAAGGAGCTCGCGGCCGCCGGGGACCAGGACTCGCCTGGGCCGGAGCTCGATCAGCCACTTGGTGAGCGGCGGGCCGAGCTCGGCGGCCTTTTCCAGAAGCCCCAGGCTCCGGAAAAAGCCGGTGCTGAAGGCGCGGCGGAAATCGTCGGCGGTAAAGGGCGCGCGCGGGATGAGCTCTTCCGCCGCGATCAGGTCGGCCTCGAAGTACGCGGCCTTGACCTCTCCCACCGAGCGCGGGTGGCCGAGCTCAGTGAGCCCCATCGCCACGCGCTCCAAATACTCCGGCTCCGAGGTCACCAGGGTATCGCCGAAATCAAAGGTAATCAGCCGGGGCTCGGGCAGGGAGGAGAGGGCGGGGGTATCCATAATGATTAAATTTTATCATGAGCGGCGGCGGCTTGCCAAGAAAGCCGGCATAAGCTATTTAAAGATCACGATGCGGGTTAATGGTCGCGGGGAGGAAACATGGAACTTGAAAAAATCATCGCGGAACTGAGTACCGGAACACGGGAAATCCCGCGGGAGGCGCTCGCGGAAGCCGCGGCGCATCGGGAAGAGATCATCCCCGCGCTGGTGGCCTCGCTGGAATCCGCGGTTGATGATCCGGGAGTGGTTGCGGAGTCCGTGGAAAATTCCAGCCTGCTCTGTCATGCTCTCTACCTCCTGGCGCAATTTCGCGAGAAGCGGGCTTATCCGCTCATTGTCAAGCTCTTTTCCCTGCCCGAGGATGAACTTGACCAACTGACGGGGGACATCCTGACCCAGGACGGCCATCGGATTCTGGCCTCCGTATGTCAAGGGGACACTGGCCTTATCAAGGAACTGCTCGAAAATCCCGAAGCCTACGAGTTCTCCCGATCCGCGGGCCTATGTAGTCTGCTGGTCCTGCTGAAGGCCGGGCAAATTTCACGTGAAGAGGTCATGGAGTATTTCAAGAGTCTCTTCCACGGGAAGTTGGAGCGGGAACCGTCATCCATCTGGTCGGACCTCGTGTGCTGCTGCTCCGACATCTGGCCGGGGGAGGTGATCGAGGAGATCCGCGAGGCTTTTGATGACGGCAGGATTGATCCCGCCATGATTGGTCCTCGAGAGTTCGAGCGGGATTTTAAGGCCGGAAAAGATCAGTGCCTTGCCCGAGACCTCGGCAACTATACCATGATAGATGACGTCGCCAAGGACACTTCCTGGTGGAGCTGTTACCATCATCGGGATGAATGGGACGAGGATGAAGAAGACGACGAAGACGGGTATTACGGGGAAAGCGATGAGGATGACCCGTTAACTGACGATATATCGCCCGATACGGTGATCCGGAGCGGCGGAGGGACCTACATCCGTGAGGCCCCTAAGGTCGGCCGCAACGACCCTTGCCCCTGCGGGAGCGGGAAGAAGTACAAGAAGTGTTGCGGAAAGTAGTTTCGGATCAATAATGGAATGAAAGCATGGTTGCTTAAACATCAGCCTCCACCCTTTCTCAACATCAATTGATGAGCGATAAATGCATCGGGCCGGCCCGGCATAATTTGAGGAGTATTTGAATTATTCCGTGTTATAATGAGGGAGAGACGATGGATAACAAGGAGGTTTATCGTGAAGCTCAAGGTCGTGCTCGAAGAAAGCGACGAGGGCGGGTTCACCGTATATGTTCCATCGCTGCCCGGCTGCATCAGCGAGGGAGACAGCGAGGAGCAAGCGCTGGCCAACATCAGGGAGGCGATTGAGCTTTATCTTGAAGAAGTTGACGACGACTCATTGCCCGGCGAAAAGTCCAAGGTATTGGAACTGGTGTTGTGACCAAGGTCCCCAGCCTGTCTTCACGGGAAATCGTGAATGCTCTCCGGCGAGACGGATGGGTCGTGGTTAGGCAAAAGGGGAGCCACATCCGGCTCCAGAAAAACCTGCCTGATCGCACCTTGAAACTGACCGTTCCGGCGCACAATCCCGTAAAGCGCACCACCCTGGCCCGGATACTGAAACAGGCGGAAATCGAGCCGGATGAATTTTTGCTGCTCCTCTAATCGGATCACTTGTATCAAGCCCGCCATCCGCCGCTGATCTTGGATTTTTCCGTATCGTGATGATTGTTTCACGCCGCCAGCGCGATGATTCCGGCGATGATGAATGCGGCGTCAATGATGGCTTCGGCGCGGAACCCCTGGAGGATGGTTTCGCGGGTGAAGAGGGGGACGCAGGCGGCGGCGTAGGCGAGGGGGATGAGGAGGAGGTATCCGAGCGGCGCCGGCACGAACCCGGCCATGGCGGCGGCGGCGAGGATGACGGCGACGGCGATGAGGGTGGCGTAAAGCAGGCGTCGGGTGCGGGTCACTCCGAGGAGGATGGGCAGGGTGTCGCGCCCGATCAGGCGGTCGGCCTGGATGTCGCGGAAGTCGCGGAGCAGGGCTCGCACGAACACGAGTCCGCTCACCATGACCAGGGCGGCAAGGGTCGCGGGGACCGGCCGTTGCCGCGCCAGGTGGTTGATGACGGGCAGGGCCACGGTGAGGGTGGCCCAGCCGAGCGCCATGAAGATGTCCTTGGACCCTGGGGCCTCGGCCAGGGAGCGCGCGGGCAGCGCGCCCTTTTTAACGGGGAACAGCCGCACGGGGTAGAGCAGGCTCATCACCACGATCATGAGCATGGCGAGCCCGGAGGCGGGCCGGAAGGTGAAGGCCAAGGCCACGGCGGCGGCGGCGGCGGCGATGCTGGCGGCGATCCAGTGGGTCCGGAACCTGGTGAAGGACTTGGCGCGGGCGGGGACGTTGAGGGCCAGGGCGCGGGGATCGGCGAGCGAGAGCATGGTGTGGACGGCGAAGGTAAAGAGCAAGCTGATGGCGTACTCGCGCCAGTAGGGGCTGAAGCCCTGCATCCTGGCGGCGGCGAGGGTGAGGGCGGCGGCGCCGACGGCCATGTAGATGTTGCCGAGCACGAGGAAGCGCAGGGCGAAGACGGCGCGGCTTTTCCATGACTCGGGCCGTCCGATTTGGACGAGCTCGTCGTGGACCCGGCGGATGAGCCAGTTGGGAGTGGAGGCCCCGGCGGTGAGGCCCACGGTCTTGAAGCGGGCGAGCGCCGCTCGGTCCAGGTCCTCCTCGGTGTCCACCAGGAAGGCGGGCACGCCCTCCTCGACCGCGACCTCGGCCAGGCGCCGGGTGTTGGCGCTGTCGCGTCCGCCCACCACCACCATGGCGTCCACCTGTTTGGCCAGCCTCCTCACCTCTTCCTGCCGGTTCCGGGTCGAGTCGCAGATGGTATCGGCGATGGTGATGCGGTCCGGGGGAAGCTCGCGGTACTTTTCGCGGACGGCGCGGGCGGTCTGCTGGAAGCGCTCGCGCTCCTGGGTGGTCTGGGCCACCAGGCAGACCATGTCGGCGGCCGGCAGGCCGGCCACGTCCTCCGGACCGCGCACCACGATGGCCTCGCCGCCGGCGTGACCCACGATCCCGTCAACCTCGGCATGGCCCGGGTCGCCCAGCACCACGACCAGCGCGCCCCGCTCGTGGCGCGTGCGCGCGATCTTGTGCACCGCCGCCACCCGCGGGCAGGTGGCGTTCACCAGCTCCAGGCCCCGCCGCTCCACCTCCTCGATCACGTCCGGGCCCACGCCGTGCGAACGGATCACCACGGAGCCCGCGTCCGGGATGTCCCGCACCGACACCACGCCGTCCGCCTCCAGCATCCGTACCACGTGCGGGTTGTGGATCAGCGGACCCAGCGTGTAAATCGGCCCCGGCTGGTCGCGCGCCGAGTCGAGCGCGATGTTCACCGCCCGCCGCACCCCGCTGCAAAAACCCGCGGTCCTGGCAACCTTGACCTTCATCAAAACCCATCCGGATACGCCGTCTATGGTAAGGGCGATTGGCCGCGCGCACAAACGATCCATGCGGGAAAGGCGATGCGGGAAAGGCGATTGACACCTCCATGCCCGTCCCCTATCATTAACCGGGAAGAGATGAGCAGGAAGAAGCAATCCAAGAAAAAGGCGCCGTCCCGGAGCTCGACCGCGCCAAAGATTACACCCGACTCCAGTTCCCCGCCGCGCGACCGGAGAGCCCCGGACGAATTCAAGGAACAACCGGGAATCCTCTCCGCTCTTTCCTCCCACCCCGCCGCGCGTATTATCGCACACCCGCTCACGCTGGCCGGCCTCATTTTCATCCTGGCCCTGGGCGTCCGCTTTTATATCGCTCCTTTTTACGCCAAGGGGCCCGACAACTTCCAGTACCTGGCGCTGGCGCGCGACATGGCGCGCGGCGATTATTTCAAGCGCGAATTCGACCTTGACGCCGGCCTGGCCTTGTCCCGGCGCGTGGTGCCGCTTTACCCGGCGATGATCGCGGCCACCATGAAATCCGGCGCGGACCCGGAGCGGGGAGGCGCCTGGGTCTCCATCATCATGGGATCGCTCGCCGTGCTGCCGCTGTTCGCCATCGGGATGAAGCTCGGCGACAAGTGGAGCGGGGCCGTCGCCGCCCTGTTCTTCTGCGTGTTCCCGCCCGCATTATCCACCGAAGGCCAGATCCTGACCGAGCCGTCGTTCGCTTTTTTCACCGCGGCCACTATCTGGTCCGTGCTCTGGTTCATTGACCGGCCTTCATATCGGCGCATCAGCCTGGCCGCCGTCTTCTGCGCGCTCTCGTACCTCACCCGCGACGTGGGCTTCGGCTACATCATTCTCGCCGAGATCATCGTGGCCGTTTCCGCCCTGGCCCTCAAGTGGCCGTGGCGCAGGGCGGCGGCGTGGGCCGCGGCCGGGCTCGCGGTGTTCGCGCTGGGCTCCGCGCCGTACTGGGTTTTCATCCGCGCACACACGGGGAGCTTCGGGTTTTCGCTGCGCGCGTCAGAGGGGCTCAAGGCGAACATCATCGGTTATGAAAAAGGGTCGCGGCCCGCGGATGAAGATGAAGAGGAAGTGCCGGGGGAACAGGGCGCCGGGCCGGCGGCGGGCGGCGGCGAAGGCATCGCGATATTTCCGCTCATGGGCAAGGTGGCGCGGGTTACGGGGCAATATCTAAGCGCCGTTGACCGGAGCCTGACCTGGCCGTTCGAGGCCCTGGCCCTGGCGGGCCTGTTCCTGTTCCCGTGGAAGGACCGGACGCGGTGGCCGCGGGAGGCGGTGTTGTGGCTGTGGGCCGGGGCGGTGATGGGGGCCTACGCCCTGGTCACGCCCTACATGGTGGACGCTCGCTACTACCAGCCCGCGGCCATGCTGGCCTGCGTCTGGGCCGGCCGCGGGGTGGCGCTCGGTCCGGGCCGGGCGGCGCGGGTGTTGGGGAGACGGGCCGGCAGTTGGGCCTTCGCGGCCGTGCTGGTCCTGGTCCTTTTCGGCGCGGGCTGGCAGGCGGTCAGGGGAGCGAGCTATGCCCGATACGTCCGGGATTTTTATGGTCCGGCAAACATGGCGGGCAAGACGGTGGCGGGCCACCGCGAGATCGCCCGAGACGCGCAAAAAGTCCTGGGCATCCGGCCGGGCGCGCGGATCATCTCGCGCAAGCCCTATTTTGCCTATTACCTGGAGGACCGCTACGTGCTGATCGCGGACACGATTGAAGGCGTGCGAAAGCAGGTGCGGGATGGAGACGGTGATTACGTATTCATCGCCAGCATGTCGGTGCGGCGCTACACTCCCGGGCTCAAGGACCTGGTCACGGCGGCGGACGACCCGCTTCCCGGCGCCGGCCTGGTCTACCGCCGCTACCTGGCCGGCTTAAACAAGCTGTTCAGCGTGTACCAGGTCGGCGCCAGGCCGATCAGCGGGCTCCCGCTCGCTGACCCGCCGACCCGCGAGCAGGTCAACACCGCCCTGCTCCTGTCCGAGCAGTATTTCAAGGACGGCTACCTCGAGAACGCGCGGCAGACGCTCCTGGCCCTGCTCGCGGTTGAGCCCGGCAACGCCAAGGCCCGTCTCGGGCTCGTCAAGATCTACATGATCTCCGGCTACTTCGACGGCCATTCCTTTGACGAGGCCGAAGACGAGCTGATGCGCTATTCCCGGCTTGACCCGAACGACACGCTGCTCAAGGACTACCAGAGGACGATCTACACCCTCCGCCTCCAGCACCAAGCGCAGTGGGGGGAGAAGTAGCGGGGCCGGGCCGTGAGGCGCAAGAAAAAGCGTGCGAGGTCCGTGGCCCAGATCTTGCTGTGCCTGGGACTCGCCGCGACCGCCCGGTTCGCGGCCGGAGTGGCCGCGGAAGATGTAGTGCAGTCATGCCCCGCCGCGGCCTATCCTCCCTCCATCCATCGCCGCAGCATCGCCATCACCGGAGACGTCTTCGGCGAGGGCACCATGGACACGTATCCGGGGACCATCATTCTCCGCGTGCACGGCAGCCCGTATCAAATGGGCTACCAGCACGGCGCCATGCTCCGCGAAGCGATCCAGGAGCGCATAGCCGGGATGCGCGGACGCGGCGGCATGGGCGTAATCGGCGCCGCCCGCGCGCTCGCTGACTACTATCGGCTGCCCGGCGCGGCCCGGGAGGAAATCAAGGGGATGGCGCGGGGCGCGGGCATCGCTATCCTCGACCTCGTCGCTCTGAACTCCGAGGACCAGATGCTTCATGGCGGCGGCGCGGAAAGACCGGCGCGCGACGCGGAGCCCGGACCGGACTGGATGGTCGTCATCTATCATCCGGCGGGCGGACAAAAGATCGCGGCCATCGGGAGGCCGGGCTCCGTGGGCGTCCTGGCCGGAATGCGCGAGCAGAGCTGCTGCCTCGCGATTGACGCATCCGGTGAGGGCGCGGACCCGGCCGGGCTCAGGCGCTCGCTCGGCATGGGACTGTGCGACCAGGACCCGGACAAGGTGAGCAAGAGCTGCAACGCCACGGTGAGCGCGGCCGGCGGGGAAATTTCCGTGAGGCTGGACGCGGCCGCCGGCATCCTCTGCCTCAGCGCCGACGCGGGGA